>JAEUJP010000836.1 GCA_016793725.1 Myxococcaceae bacterium
ATCACCGCTCCCTTCACCAGGTGGTGCGCCTGCGCGATGGCCGAGCGCGCGGCGTCGGGGTCAGACGCGATGTGCTCGCGCGACAGCAGCACCGCGAGCTGCGTGAACGTCTCTTCGAGGGTGGCGTTGCCCTTGAGCTCGCCGCCCCAGCCCTCACGCCGGGCGAGGCCGTACGAGAACACGCGGTTCATGCCGTCGAGCAGCACCTGGTCGACCGGGTCGTCGGCGTACAGCGGGCGCCTGCGCTCGCCGCCGTCGAGCAGCGTCTCGATCACCACATCGCCGAGCTCCGACAGCAGCGCCGCCTGGCCTTCGACGTTCGTGAGCAGCGCGATGACGAGCTGGTGCGCCGGCAGCAGAATCAGCAGCGACGTCGTCTCGGGCTGGCCGCCGAGGTGCGCGACGATGAAGTGGCCCGCCCTCGGGTACACGGCGAAGCCGAGGCCGTAGTCGACCCAGCGGCCGTCGTGCGTGCGGCCAGAGACCTTCATCTGCTCCCACGTGGCGGGCTTCACGAGCTTGCCCGCGAACAGCGCGGCGCCGTAGTGCAGCAGGTCATCGACCGTCGAGCGCGCGCCGCCGCCCGCGAACCGGCTCGAGATGTCGATGCTCTCGCTCGGCACGAGCTTGCCCGCCTTCACGCGGTAGCCCGCCGCCCAGCTCGCGTCACGCTTCGCCGGGTCTTCGACGCTCGAGCGCTTCATGCCCGCGGGCCCGAACACGTGGTCGCGCAGGTAGTCGGCATACGACTTGCCCGAGGCCGCCTCGACGATCGCGCCGAGCACGTCGTAGCCGTACGTCGTGTACAGAAACTTCGTGCCCGGGTCGTGCGCGAGCGGCCAGTCTTTGAACAGGGCGAGCGACTGCTCGGTGCTGAAGTGGCGCTTGAAGTGCCCTTCTTTTTTCGGGTCTCGGTAGTGGTAGATGCCGCTCACGTGCGTGAGCAGGTCGCGCACCGTGATCGGCCCCTGCTTCTTCGGGAAGCGCGGCAGGTACGCCTGAACCTCTGCGTCGAGCGACACCTTGCCCTGCTCGACCAGCTGCATGATCGCCACACCCGTCAGCGTCTTCGTCACCGACGCGAGCCGGTACGACGTCTGCGGGCTCGCCGGCTTCGGTGGCGCCAGCTGCGCGTAGCCGTAGCCCGTCGACCACTCGGCGTCGCCGTGCCGTACGCCGATGCTGAGGCCCGCCGACGGCCGCTGCGCCAGCAGTGCGCGCACGGCCGCGTCGATCGCCGACACCTGCTCTGCCGGCAGCGCGTCGGCCCACGCAGGCAGCGAGAGCAGCAGGAGCAGCCGCGCCGCTCGCTTCACCATCTTCCCGGTCGGGCTCCGCTGCTCATCGCGCCGCCAAACGGTACTGCTGTTCGCCGGCGACATTCGCGGCCGCTGCGCCCTCATCGCTGCGCCACCGGTCTGGCCTTCGCGTACTCGTCGAACAGCGCATCGACGATCAGCTGCCCGAGCACGTCGAGCCCCTTGCCCTTCGGGTGCACGTGGTCGGTGTGCATGTAGCCCGCCTTGTCGAACCGCTTGATGGAGCCGCTCCCACCCATGGCCTTGAACAGGTCCAGCCACGCACAGCCTTCTTCGAGCGCAATCTTCCGTTCCATCTCGATCACCTCTTCGAGCTCGGGCCGCTGCGTGAACGGGCCCGACCCCGGCCGCTTCACCACCGCATCGAGCGGGCCGATCACCCAACACGCCGCGTGGCTCGCCTTGCGCACGCGCGCGATGAGGCTCCGCAGGTCGTGCATCACCTTCTCTTCAGAAGACCTGCCCCACGCGATGCGCTTCGTCTCGTTGCCTCCGAACATCAGCATGACGAGGGCAGGGTCTCGCGACTTCACCTGGTCGACGAAGATGTCTTCTTTCGCCTGCAGGAAGATCGACGCGTCGGCCGACGGCACCCCCAACATGTCGAGCACCACCCCGCTCTGCTTCTTCTCGAGCACCACCCCGTGCAGCACCACCCCCTTGCCCTTCGCCACCAGCGTCAGCTCTTTCGCACCCGCCGCGAGCTCGAGCGACTCGCGCCGGCCCGCCTCTTCGTGCGCCGGCTCGAGCGTCATCACCGGCTCACCGTCGACGCGCACCTCGATGGGCGAGGCCTCGGCCCGGTCGAGCCAGTAGATTTCGGCCCGCCCTTCACCCTGCAGCGCGAACGTGCTCGTCGCCCCCGCCACGTTCGCCGTGTGGTGCACCCCGCTCATGCCGAACGGCCACCTCAGCTTGTACGGCGGCGCGAAGGTGCTCGCCGTCCACCCCGACGCCTTCGACGCGCACCGCGAGCGCCCCCCGTACGACGCCATGCGGTCGGCCAGCAGATAGCCTCGGCCCGCCTCGCCGTACCTGGCCTGCAGCCGCGCCCGCACCACGTCGACCACCCCGTCGCCCGCAATCAGCGAGTTGCCCAGCGCCAGCACCGTCGTCGGCTTGCCCGACGTCGCCGCCGAGTCGAGCGCCTCGAACAGCGGGTCGAGCGCCGTGCGCAGGCACGCCGCACCTTGAGTCACCACACACGGGTTTTCGATCGGCGACCCCGGCGCTGACAGCGTCTCGGCCAGCGCCCGCAACGACACGCTCTCGGCGTCGCCCGGCCGCTCGACCGTCACCGCGGGCGCGCTCGGCTCCGGCACCGGCGCCTCGGCAACCCGAGCAGCCGCGGCGACCCCGGGCGCAGGTGGAGCCGGCGACTCGCACGACAACGCCGACAATGTCACCAACAGGAAACGACGCGTCCGCAACGCAGCGGAGATTACCTCACCGAGTGCGCGAATGTGCGCGCGCTCGACGAACGAGAACTGCCGCTGGCCTCGCGCGCCGAACTACACTCGCGCTCGGGAGGCTGTCACGGTGCCTCGCGTCGCCCTCATCTTCGTTCTCTTCTTCTCGTTCATCGCGCACGCGCAGTCGGAGCTCGGCCTCGATTTGAGCGCCGAGTCCACGGTGAAAGAGGTCGTCCTCATTCCACCCATCTATCGGGTGACCACCAAAGAGGGGGGCGCCTTCGCCGGCGTCGATACCAACAAGGTCACCGAGAAGCTCGACAGCGTCGCGCACAAGCGCCTCGTCGCCGCGCTCGAGAAGATTCTCGGCCCCAAGAAGGTCATCACTTCCGACGTCACCGCCGCCGCCATCACCAAAGAGGGCCTCAAGCCCGCCCAGCTGCGCACCAGCCAGGGCATGGCCCAGCTCGCCAAGGCCACCAGCGCAGCGTGGGTCGTCTACTACGACCTGAAGGGCGGCACGCTCGCGTCGGCCATCTACACGATGTTCGGCGAGGCCACCGGCAAGAGCGCCCAGGCCAGCGGCGTTCAGGCCGGCTCGCTCACGCCCGCCGCGGCCGAGGCGCTGCAGAAGCAGATCGCCGCGCACCTCGTCGCGCTCACCAAGGCGAAGCCCGAGACGCAGGCGAAGGTCGAGCCGGTACCGGCGCCCCCGCCGCCCGCAGAAGAAGAGGTGTCGGGTGAGATCGACAGCGAGATCGCCCGCGAGCGCGCCGCGCGCCGCACCATCGTCGAGACCGTCGAGCCCACGAAGCCCCGCGTCGTGCTCGCCGTCGGCGCCGGCGCGACCTGGCGCAACCAGACCGTCGGCGGTGACGCCGCACCCTCGCTCGCCGAGCTGAAGAACGACTCGGCGCCCGGCATCGCGCTGTACGCGCAGGTGAACCCGCTGCACTTCATCGAGCGCTTCCGCGACGTGCCGTACAGCGACCTCTTCGTCGACGTGAACTGGCGCTACGCGTTCATTCGCGCCCGCGCGAGCGGCGGCGGTGTCGACGGGCAGTCGTGCAGCGTGGTCGACGACGAAATTCAGCTGCGCGGCAACTTTCGGTGGGCGCTGGGTGGGGGGCGGGCTCCGGAGGAGTACAGCATGCTGCCCAGCATCGGCGTCGGCGCCGGCTGGGCTCAGGAGCGCGCCGTCTTCACCGGCTGCAACCTGCCCGTCGTCAGCGCCGTCTACCGCGGCGTCGACCTGCAGCTGCGCGTGAAGCAGCCGGTGTTTCGCGACCGCGTCGCGCTCGACCTCGCGTTCGGGCCGCGCGTGCTCGTCGGCGGGCCGCTCGCTCCGAAGACGGGGCTCTCGCTCGCCGGCGAAGCGTGGCTCGAGGCGAAGCCCGTCTCGCTGCTGTTCCTGCGCGGCGGCGCCCGCTTCTTTCGCGCGGTGATGACCGACGACGTCGCCGTCGCCACCCAAGACGTTCGTCTCTTCTTCGCACTCGAAGTCGGAGTTCACCTGTGAAACAGCTCATCGCCCTGGCCACGCTGCTCTTCGCGACGGCCGCCTGGCCTTGCGTCAACTCGGCCACCTGCAACTGCGCGGTGCCGGGCAACACCGAAAACGACTGCGACATGGACGGGTGCAAGGTCGGCGAGGGCGACTGCCACGACATGCCCGACGGCGGTCAGTTCATTCGCGGCTCGGGCTGCCCCAACGGCGCGGTCGCCGAGGTGTGCGACGGCCTCAACAACGACTGCG
>JAEUJP010000845.1 GCA_016793725.1 Myxococcaceae bacterium
CGCTGCGCGGCGACGCCCGACGACACGCTGTGCCCGACCGGCTTCTTCTGCGGCATGAACGGCTGCGCGGTGTTCGCGTACGCGGTGAGCGACACGGGCCTCTACGACGTGCGCCTGCCCGCCGGGGTGTCGTCGTTCATCGGCACCACGCGGTACCCGGGCGGCGAGGCGCGCACGTTGACCGACGTGGCGCTCGACTCCGACGGCGGGCTGTTCGGCATGCAGGGCACCGACCTGGTGATGGTCGACCGGCTGACGGCGCAGCTCACCTTCGTGCGCTCGCTCGGCATGGGCATGAACGCGCTCGACGTGCTGCCCGGCGGCCTGCTGTATGGCTCGGGCGGGTCGAGCGTGTTCAGCATCAACCGCGCGAGCGGAGCGCTCACCGTCGCCGGCACGCTGCCCGTCGGCGAGAGCGCGAGCGGTGACCTCGCCGTCGTCGAGGGCCGCATCTTCATCACGACGACGCAGGGCTTCGGCAACGACAAGCTCGTCGAGGTCGCGGTCGACGGCGGCCAGTCGCGCGTCATCGGCGACGTCGGCTTCGACTGCCTGTGGGGGCTCGCGGCGTACGGTTCGCTGCTCTACGGCTTCGACTGCAACGGGCAGATTCTGCGCATCAACCTGACCACGGGCGCCGGCACGCCGATCGCGACGGGCGGCCCCGACTGGTGGGGCGCGAGCTCACGTTGAC
The DNA here is from genome assembly GCA_016793725.1 of Myxococcaceae bacterium. Taxonomy (GTDB): domain Bacteria; phylum Myxococcota; class Myxococcia; order Myxococcales; family Myxococcaceae; genus Xiheicaenimonas; species Xiheicaenimonas phototrophica. The sequence goes on from JAEUJP010000845.1 coordinate 695, forward strand.
GTGCCGCTTCAAGGCGCTGACTTCGGGCTAGGCTCTCGGGTCATGGGCGTCACCGAGAAGTACGGCAAGTACAAGCCCTCGCGCATTCTGCCGGCGCTCGACCCCGACCCCGACGCCACGGCCCTCGAGATCAGCCTGGGCGAGATCGGCGTGGCGGTCATCGAGACCGACGTCGACGGCAAGGTCATGCGCATGAACGCGACCGCCGAGCGCGTCACCGGCTGGAGCGCCATCGAAGCGCGCAACGAGCCCCTCTCGTCGGTCTTCAAGCTGGTCAACCCGCCGCCCGAGAAGGCGGCGATGTTCGCGCCCGACCGCAGCGGCGTGCTCGAGCGGCACGACAAAGAGCTGGTGCCGGTGCGGCACTCGGTGACCGAGGCTCCGCCGCGCGAGAAGGGGCCGAAGAAGGGCGGGCGCATCGTGCTGTTCCGCGCGCTCTCGGCCGAGCAGCTGCTCTCGCTGCAGGTCGCGGCCGGCAAGAGCGACGCCGACGCGCTGACGGGGCTGCTCGGGCGCCGCGCGTTTCTCGAGCGCATCGCGCGGGCGAGCGCCGAGAGCAAGCGGCGCGGCACGGGGCCACACGGGCTCTGCTACTTCGATCTCGACCGGTTTCGCATCGTGAACGTGACGTGCGGGCACGACGCGGGCGACGACCTCTTGCAGTGGGTGGCGGGGCGCATTCACGAGGTGCTCGGGCCGGGCGACTCGGTCGCGCGCATCGCGGCCGACGAGTTCGCGGTGCTGCTCGCGAACCGCAGCGAGGCCGAGATCGAGCGCGTGGTGAAAGACCTGAAGAAGCGGCTGCTCGAGTTTCGCTTCGCGTGGGGCGACAAGAGCTTCAGCGTGGCGGCGAGCTTCGGCGTGTGCACGTTCGGCGCGACGACCGAGCAGCCGGCCGAGCTCTTGCGCCGGGCGAACGCGGCGTGCCGAAAGGCGAAAGAGCAGGGCGGCGGCCGCATTCACCTGCTGGGGCCCGACGACGAGAAGGCGAAAGACGATCGCCGCTCGATGGACTGGGTGGCCAGCCTGCAGAAGCACCTCGCCGACGGGCGGCTGAAGTTGTTCGCGCAAGGGGTGCACCCGCTGAAGGGCAAGGGGCGCGACGGGGCGCACTTCGAGGTGCTGGTGCGGCAGCTCGACGACGACGGGCAGCTGCGCTCGCCGGTGCGCATCATCGCGGCGGCCGAGAACACGGGCCTGATGGGGGCGATCGACCGCTTCGTGATTCAGAAGGCGCTCGAGGCGCTGGCCGAGCTGCCGAAGGCGTCGCTGAAGAAGATCGACGTGTGCGCGATCAACCTGTCGGGCATCTCGCTGGCGGGGCAAGACCTGCTCGACTTCGTGGTGGGCGAGCTGGGGCGCACGAAGGTGTCGCCGCGAAAGATCTGCTTCGAGATCACCGAGACCGCGGCGCTCGCGAACCTCGACGAGGTGCTGTGGCTCATGCAGGAGCTGAAGGGCATGGGCTGCCGCTTCTCGATCGACGACTTCGGCAGCGGCCACGCGTCGTACGCGTACGTCGAGAAGCTGCCCGTCGACCACGTGAAGATCGACGGCGCGTTCGTGCGCGACATGCTGGTGAACCCGGTGCACCGCGCCATCGTCGAGTCGGTGCACCTCATCGGCCGCACGATGAACATCAAGACGGTCGCCGAGTCGGTCGAGCGGCAAGAGATCGCCGACGCGCTCGCCGAGATCGGCATCGACGCAGGGCAGGGGTGGCTGTTCGACAAGCCCGTGCCGCTGGCCGAGGCGTTGGGCGCGTTGTGATGAGCGCTCAGTCGACCAGCGACAGCTCGATGCCCTCGTGCACGGGCGGGTCGGCCGACGGGTCGAGCAAGAGCCAGCGGAGGAGTGAACGGTAGAACCCGAACAGCGGCACCTTCGCGGCGACCTCGTCGCGCACGCGCTCGCGGGTCGACTTGAAGCCCTGGTGGCTCTCGCGGGTGAGGCGCTCGCGCTCGTGCAGGAAGTTCGAGAGCGGCTGCACCTGAATCTCGAACGTGCGGCCGCCCCAGCTCACCACCGACTTGAGCGCCGACCAGCCCGACTGCTTGCGCGAGGGGCGCTCGAGATAGTCTTTCACCTCGATGACCTCGAGCCTGCGGCTGGGGGCGCCCTCGCCGAAGTCGTGCGCGACGAGCTCGTTCTGCAGGCGGTAGGCGTCTTCGAGGGTGCCGACGACCATCTTGATGCCGAAGACGTCTTTCACGTAGCGGCCGAGGTGTCGCAGGTGCTTGTCGCGCAAGACGATGGCGTCGAGGTCGAAGATCTCGTCGGTGACCTTGTTCCAGATTTCCTGCTCGGCCTTGATGCGCGTGAGAATTCGGTAGACCGAGCAGGGGTTCGGCGCGGCGGGCTCGTACTCGACGACGTTCGACACGAGGCCGATGCGTCGCCAGCCGCGCTCGTCGGCGACGGCGAGGCGGGCGAGCAGGCGGGTGCCGAGGTCCAAGTCGGTCGAGCGCTCGAGCTCTTCACGCGAGACGTCGCCGATGAGGGTGAAGCGCTCGCGGGTCTTCTCGACCTCGCCGATGACGACGCTGCGCAGCTGGTGGGGGCCGAGGAAGGCGTCGGCGAGCAGGCCGGCGAGCTGGTGCAGCTCGCGTTCGCCGCGGCGAATCATCTCAGAGAACTCGGAGCGCGCCTGCACGAGCTGCCGCTTCGAGAGCTCGAGCTTGCCGCCCGAGGTGCCCTGGTCGTGGGCGGTGCGCGCGTGCTGCAGCTGCACGACGAGGGCGTTGAGGGCGGGTGCCTGAGACACCATCCACAGCGGTGACTCGTGGGCGGGCTCCTGGGCTGTGTTCATCGGGTCGAGATCTTAACGTCATCTTCCGGGTTGCTGCGCTCCCGTTTCCGCGCCCGTGGCGCGGTCGTGCTAGTCACCGCCTCGATGACGCTCGAGCTCGAGGAAGCGTGAAGTTCGCGGCCGCCTTCCTCATCGCCGCGCTGCTCGCGCTCTCGGTCTATCGCGTTGCGACCGGCCGCTTCACGCTGAGCCGCGACGCGCCGCTCGTGAGCCCGGCGCCGACCGTCGTCACGACGAAGCCCACGCGCAAGGTGCTGGTGGTCGTGCTCGATGGCCTGCGAGCCGACGCCGTCGAGTTGGTGCCCTCGCTGCGAGACAGGCGCGAGCACGGCGCCGTCGCCTCGCTCGAGGCCGACCTGCCCACCATCAGCGCCGCGCAGTACACGTCGCTGCTCACCGGCGCGACCCCGCAGACCTCGGGCCGCCGCGGCAACGACGCGCTCACGCCGGTGAAGCTCGACAGCGTGCCCGACCTGGTGCGCCGCGCCGGCGGCCGCACCGCGGTGTTCAGCGACGGCGTCGACTGGTGGTGGCTGCTCTTCCCCGATGCGTTCGACGCCCGCGAGGCGAGCCTGCAGTTTCAGCCGGCGCTCGAGCTCGCGCGCGGCGGCTACGACTTCGTGGTCGTGCACCTCTGCGCGTTCGACGACGCGGGCCACGCGCTCGGGGCGGCGCACCCGTCGTACCGGGTGGGCGCCGCGCTGCAGGTCGAGTGGAAGCTCGCGGCCCTGCGCGCGGCGTGGGGCGATGCGGGGCCGGTGCTGGTGACGAGCGACCACGGCCACCGCGACAGCGGCGGTCACGGGGGCGGCGAGCCCGAGGTGACGGGCACGTTCGCGCTGCTCGATGGGCCCGGCGTCGCGAACGATGGCCGCGCGAAGGGCAGGGTGATCGACGTGGCGCCGACGCTGGCGGCGCTGATGGGGCTGCCGGCGCCGTCGGGCAGCGAGGGGCGCACGCTGACGGGGCTGCTCGAGCTGGGCGACGACGAGCGGCGGCGCATCGAGGCAGCCGACGTCGCGCGCATCGGGCCGCTGCTGGAACAGGCCGAGCGCCGCCGCCTCGGGCTCGAGGCGGGGCAAGACGTGTCGCGCGCGCTGCGCGGTGGCTCGGCGCTGGCGGTGCTGCTGTTGGTTTCGGCGCTGGTGCGGTCGCAGCGCCGCGCTGCGGCGACGGGCTTTGTCGCGGGCCTCGGCGCGCTCGTGCTCGGGTGCGCTGCGTATTTCGTGTTCATCGGCGCCGTCTCGCCGAGCTCGGCCCGCGGCTTCGCGCTGCTCGTGCAGTACACGGCGCTGATCGGCCTCATCGTCGGCGTGCTCGCGCTGCTGCCGGTGATGCGGCTTCGCGAGGGCCGGTCTCACGCGCTGCTCGCTGCCGCCGCGGGGTCGAGCGTGCTCACGGTCTGGATGTACACGGCGTTCGGCATCGCCGCGCCGCGCGTCAGCATCACGAGCGCGTGGGCGATCGCGCTGCCGTCGCTCGCGTGGGCCGGCTGGGCGGGGGTGCTGGCCGTGCTGCTTCTGGGCACA
>JAEUJP010000852.1 GCA_016793725.1 Myxococcaceae bacterium
CACCGGCTGTGCGTAGCGCAACCCCGCCGGCAGCCGCCCCGGCAATCGCGCCATCATCGGCACCCTGATGCCGCCCTCGAACAGCGTGAACTTGCCGCCCTTGAACGGCGCGTTCGTCGTCGCCCCGGTGTACAGCGCTCCGCCGTTGTCGCTCATGAACACCACCAGCGTCTCGCCGCCCAGGCCCCGCTCGTCGATCGCCTTCACCACCCGCCCCACCGCCTCGTCGAGCGACGCCACCAGCGCCAGGTACACCCTGCGGTTCTCGTCAGGCTCGCCTTCGAACTTCGCCACGTCGGTCTTCAGCGCCTGAAACGGCGTGTGCGGCGCCGTGAACGGCACGTAGAGGAAGAACGGCTCTGCCCGGTGCTTGTCGATGAACGCCACCGCCTCGTCGGCGAAGCGCGTCGTCAGGTAGCCCGGCTCTTCGACCACCACGTCGTCGCGCCGCACCGCCGCCGTGCCGCTGCGGCCCTTGCCCCAGATGAACCGCTCGGAAAAGTCGCCGTGCTTCACGTTCACCACGTCGCCGCGGTCGGGCGGGTCGGCGTACAGCGTGTACGCCTCGTAGACGCCGTAGTGCTCGTCGAAGCCGCGCTGCCGCGGCTGAAAGTCATGGCCCGCACCGAGGTGCCACTTGCCCACGACGCCCGTCGCGTAGCCGTGCCGCTTGAGCAGGTCGGCCAGCGTGAGCTCACCCACCGGCAGGCCCTGGCGCCGCACGTCTTCGGCGTCGGGCGCCACGCGCCGCTCGAGCTGCCACTCGCCGCCCGCGACGAAGTGCTCGAACACGAAGAACTCGAGCGCGTTCTTCGCGTAGCGGTCGTGCGGCTGCCCTTCGTGACCGAACCGCTGCTGGTACCGGCCGGTCAACAGCCCCGCCCGCGACGGCGAGCACAGCGGCGACGTCACGTAGCCCTGCTCGAACGTCACCCCCTGCGCCGCCAGCGCGTCGAGGTTCGGCGTCGCGATGCGCGGGCCCGGCCGACCCATCGCGCCGACGTCGGCGTACCCGAGGTCGTCGGCGACGAGCAGCACCACGTTCACCCGCCGCGCCGGAGCGCTTCGCGTCGCCGACACCCACGCCTCACGCCCCGCGAGCAGCGGCCCGTCGGGTCGAATGCGGTACTTCGCGCCGTCGGTGACGCACGCGACGAGCGCCCACGGCAACAGCCACGCAATCTGCCGGCGCATGCCGGCGCCATATCAGGGCGAGGCGCCGATGACCTCGTTGCCGGTCACGTACGCGCCCTTGCCCTGACCGGGCGAGCCCGCCGCGCCGCCTGCGGTGTCGCCGCCGCCCGCAGTGCTGGCGCCGCCACCCGCCTCGCCCCCGCTCGGGCTGCAAGAGAAGCTGGGGCGACAACCGCACGCCTGAACGCCGAACGACGGCGGGTGGGCGACGAGTGGCCTCGCCGCGCGCGGCGCCAGGCACGGGGCCCCGAGGGTCGCCGGATCCAGGGCCAGTCAGACGGGTAGCGTATTTCGTAGAGAACTACGAAATACCGACCTCGCTGGACAGACCCTCACCCCAACGCTCCATGCCCGGCTGCTCGCCCGCGAAAAGCCGGCCGTCTCTCACCCGCCGTCGTGCGGCGACGGAGCCTGCGGTTGTCGGATCGGGTTCTCTGGCAGCGCTCACGCACGCGATTGCCGCAGGCCATCGAGAACAGCACCAGCGAAGCGTGTCGTGAGCGCATGCGCCACAGTCTCGCGCGACCGCGGCGCCGGCGTTTTCTTCGGCGCACGATCACGGCGCCTTCACGAGCCTGAAGCCCACGTGCCCGCTGCTCGTGCCGGGCTCACCGCGCCCCCGTAGCCCCACCCGGTACCGCGCGCAGTACTGCTCGGTGCACAGGTACGAGCCGCCGCGCTGCACCCGCTTCGGCACCCCGGGCTCCGCCGGGTCGACCGAGTCGGGCGGGCCGCGCGGGTTCTCGGCGACGCCCGAGACCGAAGAATACGTGTCGGGCCGGTACCAGTCTGAGACCCACTCCCACACGTTGCCCGCGACGTCGTACAGGCCAAACGGGTTCGGCGCGAACGACGCGACCGGGCTCAGCCCCGCCCAGCCATCGGCCGCGGAGTCGACGACGGGGAACTCGCCCTGCCACGTGTTCGCCCTACCGTCCGCGAAGTCGTCGCCCCACGGGTAGAGCTTGCCCGCGAGGCCGCCGCGCGCTGCGTGCTCCCACTCGGCCTCGGTGGGCAGCCGCTTGCCGGCCCACCCGGCGTACGCGACCGCGTCGTGCCACGACACGTGCACGACCGGGTACCGGTCGCGACCTTCGATGCTGCTGCCGGGGCCCTCGGGCCTTCGCCAGCTCGCGCCCGGCGACCAGCGCCACCACAGCGACACGTCGTCGAGCCGCACCCTCGTGGCGGTCTTCGTGAACACGAGGCTGCCCGCCTCGGCGCCCGGCACCTCGGCGACGTCGCGCTCGGCCGTCGTCACGTACCCCGTCGCCGCCACGAAGCGCGCGAACTCGGCGTTCGTCACCTCGGTCGCGTCGATGAAGAACCCGCGCACGCGCACCCGGTGCACCGGCCGAGAGTCGTCGGCCTCGAGCGCGCCCATCGAGAGCTCGCCGCCCGGCACCCACACCATGCCCGGCGGCGCCGCCCCGGCCCGAGCCGGCACACCGTCGAGCACGGTCTCTTCGAACGGCGACCCGTCACCGCCCCGCGCGAAGAACGTGGCCACGCCGGCGAGCGCGACCACGAGCCCCACGAAGCGCCACGAGCCCGTCACACCCGGCGGCGACGGCGAGCCAGCAACCCGAGCGCGGCGAGCACGAGCGCCCCCTCGGCGCTGCCGCAGCCACAGCCCATCTTCGGCGGGTCGGTGACCATCGTCTCGGCGACCGGCACCGAGTCGGCCACCGTGCCGCACGTCAGCGTCACCGAGCCTGCCTGCGCGAGCGTGAGCAGGCCGGTCATGTCGATGGTGCCCGCGGTGGTCGACCACGTGCAGCCGGTCAGCGCGACGCTGGTGTTGGCGAGGTCGAACGCGGTCGCCGTGAACTGACCCGTCTTGCCCTTCTCGACCGACGACGGGCCCGTCACCTCGAGGCGCGCCACGCCGCCGGGCTCGACGACGACGGTGATGAACGCCGACGTGGTGATGTCGCGGCTGTCTTTGATCTCGACCTGCAGGTCATAGGTGCCGTGCGCCGAGAACGTCGCGGTCGACGCTTTCGCGAGGTTCGAGTTGTTCGGCGAGAACGCGACGCCCGCCGGCCCGTTCACCATGCGCCACGTGTAGCTGAGCTGCGCCTCACCCTCGTCGTCATCGGCCGTCACCGACAGCTGCGTCGAGTTGCCCGTCGTGATCGGGCTCGGGTTCGCCGTGGGGCCAGCCGTGACGCGCGGCGCCGCGCCGACGCGCACGTCGACCGTGGCCGAGCCCATCTTGCCGTCGTACGCAGCGGTCAGCGTGCACATGCCGGCCGCCTGCGGGGTGAAGCGGCCGGTCGCCGTGATGGTGCCGCACGTCGGGGGAGTCACCGTCCACGTCGCTTCGGCGCCGATGTCGATGGCCTGGTTGAACTGATCGCGCGCGCTCGCGACGAACTGGCGGAAGGTGCCGAGCTCGACCATCGCGGTCGCGGGCACCACCTGCATCGTCGTCGTCGTCTGCACCACCGCCAGCGTCACGTTCGACGTCACGAACAGGCCGCCCAGGTCTTCGAGCTTCACGTCGAACGAGTACGTCCCGGGGCGATCGAACGTCGCCGTCGCGTTCTTCGCGCCGTTCGTGCCGTTGCGGTTGAACGTCACCGTCGACGGCCCGAACACCTGCGTCCACGTGTACTTCAGCGTGCTCTCGTCTTCGATCGGGTCGCGCCCCAGCGTCACCAGGCTGCACGTGTTCGCCGTCACCGGCGACGGGTTCGCGTGCGGCGGAATCGAGAACACCGGAGGCACGTTGCCCATCAACAAGATGAAGTCGGCCCCGTACCAGTCGCTGCCGCCGTCGGGGTTCGGCAGCGTCACGTCGATGCTGCCCGGGCCGAACACGAACCCCGGCTTGCCCGCCGACAGCGTGTACGCGCCCGCAGGCAGGTTGGGTATGACGTAGATGCCGCGCGAGTCGGTCGTGCCGAGGGCGAAGCCCGCGTCGACGATCGAGCTCAGCGACGGCCCGCCCGCCTCGTCGACGTAGCCGCTCACCATGTACCCGGTGCCCGGCGCCGCCACGAAGTCGAACGAGGCGCGCGGCATGCCGAGCCCGTCACTCGTCATGCCCGTCGTCGACACCGTCACCGGGTTCGAGAACACCGGCGTGAGCAGCTGCCCCGTCGCCCGGCCCAGCAGGTTCCAGCTCCCCGGTGGCACCTTCGGCAACGTCCACCTCCACTCGGCGCCGTTCTGCACCGTCAGCGTGTTGCGCACGCCGTCGGTGATGAAGTGTGGCCCCGGCGACCCCGTCACCACGCCCGACACGGGGAACACGAGCTCGATGAAGTTGCGGTTCGTCAGGCTCTGCGTGGTGATTTGAATCGGGTTCGTGAAGCCCTGCGCGATGAAGTTCTCGTTGTTCGGGCCCGTCGCCGTAAGGTTGTACGCACCGGCCGGCACGCCCGTCAGCGTGTAGTCGCCGTTCGCGTTCGTGAGCGTCGTGTACGTGCCCGCGCTCACCGTCGCGCCCGCGAAGCCCTGCCCCACCGACGTGATGCGGCCCGAGATGGTGAACGTCGCCCGCGAGCCGACGAAGTTCACGTTGCCGGTGTTCATCGTGACGGTCACCGGGTTCGTGAAGCCCGGCGCGAACGACCAGCCCGCCTTCACCGCCTGTACCGAGTTCGGGCCCGCGGGCATGCCCACCAGCGTGTACGTGCCGTCGCTGTTCGTCCACGTCATGCGGCTCGGGCCCGAGAACACGCGCACCCCTTCGACGCCCACGCCGTTTTCGGTGACCGTGCCCGTGACGCGAAACGTCGTCGGCGTGCCGAACGTCGTGACCGCGCTCGCCGTCGCCGTGCCGCCGCGCATGTCACTGACCGTCACGCGCGCGAGCACGTCACGCGAGCCCGAGATGGTGCGGGTCTGCGTCGCCTGGTTCGTCGAGGCGCCCGGCACGTCGCCGAAGTCCCAGTAGTAGGCCAGCCCGTCGCCGTCGGGGTCAGACGCCGTCGCCGTGCAGTCGAGCTGCTGGCCCGTGGGCGTACAGGCGACCGAGACGATGGGCGCCCGGTTCGTGGGGAACAGGCCGCGGTTCACCGTCACGTCGAGCGACGCCGGCATCGTCGCCTGCACGGCCGTCACCGTGATGTGAATGCCCGCGGTGAAGTCAGAGAACGTGCGCCCGACGACGAGGGCCGAGTCGCGCTCCGAGTTCGTCCACGGCGTCAGGTCGAGGAGGTTCGCCTCGGTCGACTGGCTGTAGCCCCAGTTGATGATGGCGCCGCGCGACGAAGGGTCACCTTCGGCGGGCCGAAACTCGAGCCAGTAGTCGCGCGTCGCGCCGATCGGCACGCGCACGGCGTGCGCCCCGCTCGTGATGGGCTGCTCGAGGTCGAACAGGCGGTGCGTCGACGTGGGCGCCGCCGCGAGCGACACCTCGTTGGCGCGAAACCAGTCGAGGTCATACTTGTACCAGGCGCTGTAGTGGCCATCGCCGTTGCCCATGATCTCGAACGGGTTGCCGTACTCGATGCTGTTGCCCGCACCGATGACGCTCTCGCCGCCGGCCTCCCAGAAGTTCGCGTGGTACAGGCCGAGGTTGTGGCCGACCTCGTGCGCGAGCGTGCCGAGCGAGAACGAGCCGTTCAGCCACGTGCCCGACGAGCCGACCATGCCGAGCCCGGCGAAGCCGAAGCCCGGCACCGAACGAAACGCCACCACGTCGAGCCCGTTCGGCATCGGGGGGAAGCCCGCCATCGTCGCCGCCGCCTTCGCGTCGTTGAGCAGGCCCGTCGTGTCGCCCGAGGCACCGTACGCCGCCTGCGTGCGCGGCATGCGCAGCGTCATCGGCACCACCGTCGCCACGATCTGGGTCTGCTGGTAGCTCGCGGCGAACAGGTACGTGTTGAGCTGCGTGGTCAGCCCCTGCGCGTTCGCCAGCGTCTGCGGGTCGCCCGGCGCATCAGAGAAGTCGACGCGCATGTACCGCAGCGGCTTCGTGCCCGTCGTCCACGGGCTCGCTTGTGCGCTGTTGATGTGCTGCACCCGCGTCGCCGTCGTGATCGCGGCCTCGGCCCCGAGCGCGATGCCCTTCACCGAGATCTGCTCGACCGTCTTCATGCCCTCGAGCGGGCCCCACGCCGTCACCCGGTAGCGATGCGAGCCCAGCACCAGCCAGCGCTCGATGCCGCCCGAGTGGTCGTGCTTCAGCACGCCCAACACCTCGTACCGCCCGATGCCTTCGATCTCTTCTTCGAGCAGGTTCGCCACCACGTCGGGCATGCGGTCGCGCTTCGCCGCGTGCTTCAGCGCCGCCTCGGGGTTCTCGCGAATCAACCTTCGCAGGGCCGCCGCGCGCTGGGCCGCGAGCTCGACGCCGCGCCACTTGAGCTCAGACCGCCTCAGGTCGGTCGGCGCCTGCCGGTACTCTTTCGCCCAGCCGTCGAACTTCGAAAACACGTCGTCGCTGCTGCCGCCCGCAGCGGCGCACAGGGTCAAGATCAACAAACCGTTCATGTGGGGAGCCCGAGGGGAGTTGTGTCAGCCGGCCTGGAGGCCTCGCTCCATAGCCGGTTTCCCCGCTGGTGTCGCTGCCCCGCTCAAGCGGCCTACATCGCGACCAGCACGCCGACCACGACGGCGAGGAACACCAGAATCAGCCCCGCCGCCACCGCGAGCTGCGTCAGCGCCTCGCGCTGCGCCGCGCTGTCACGCTCACCCTCGCCGTCGTCGCGCAGGCCATGGAGCACGTTCCACAACATCATCGGCCCCAGCCGCTTCGACGTGCCGTCGTCGCGCCGCGACTTCTCGGAGTCGGCCTTCTTCTGAATCGGCACGGGCTCCATCATCACCTGCGGCAGCGGCCGCATCACCGCCGGCTCGCCGGGCTTCGGTTGCACCGTCTGCAGCTGGCCGTCGCCCGCGGCGTGCTTGTCGGTCTGCCGCACCGCGTCTTTCGGCCACACCGGCGCGTCGAAGCGCAGCCCCTGCGCGAGCCGCGCCGCCTCTTCGGGTGAGCCGGCCTTGAGCAGCATCGCGAGGGCCTCGAGCCCGGTCTTGTTGCCGGGCTCCTGCTGGAGCTCGGCGAACCCGGCCTTGTTGGCCTCGGCGAGCAGGGCCTGCGCCGCCTTGCGCAGCTCGGCGTCAGACTGCGCGAGCTGCAGCAGCGTCTGCGCGTACGGCACCGCGAACTCGAACAGCCGCGTCGCCTTGTCGCCGCGCAAGAGCGACGCGTGCTCGAGCAGCGCGCCGTGGGCGAGCACGAGGTCTGCCGCGAACCGCCCTGCCACCTCGTTCGCGCCCTTGAGCAGCCTCAAGTCGCTGTGCAGCTCTCGCGCGTCTCGCGTCGGCGCCGTGCCCTCGACGAAGCGCTGAAGGTCTTGCCGCTGCTCGGGTGAAAACGCGTCGCGCCCGGCATCTGAGCTGAGCAGCGCCTTGAGCTGCGCGGCGTCGCTCGCCGTGAGCGTGCCGTTCAGCGCCTTGTTCATCAGCTGCTCGGGCGACTGGGGCGTGGGCTGTGGGGCCACCGGTGTCGAGGTGCTCGTCGGTAGGCGAAAGGCAGAGTTGAGGTCGGTGCGAATTGCCACGGCTGTCAAGAGTCTGCCGGGGCTCGGGGTTGATGTACAACCCGAGCCCATCAGTGGATCCGTTCCGTGAAGCCAAAGACCACGCCGCGCTGTTGATGCAGAAGGGCAAGCTGCCCGCGGCACTCGAGCAGTGGCAGCGCATCGCCAAGGCCGCTCCGAATGACCTGGGCGCCCGGCAGAAGGTCGGCGACCTCTTCGCCCGCCTCGGCAAGAAGCGAGAGGCCGTCGCCGCCTACCTCGACACGATGGAGCGCTACGCCTCGGGCGGCCAGTTCTTCAAGGCCATCGCGCTGTGCAAGGTCATTCTCAG
>JAEUJP010000895.1 GCA_016793725.1 Myxococcaceae bacterium
TCGGGCGCGGCTACCACCCTGCCCCGACTCTCAGATATAGGCCCAACCCCAGCATGCGCCGCCTCCTCGTCGTCACCCCCGCCCTTATGCTTGCCGTCACGGCCTGCAGGGAAAAGCCGAAGTTCACGCCGCCCCAAGACGCGGGCCCGCTGTGTGAGGGCACGCAGCAGCTGATCAACGGCGAGTGCCGCTTCGTGTGCCAGCGCGACGGCGACTGCGCGGCCGGCGAGGGCTGCAACCTGTTCACGGGGCAGTGCCAGGTGAAGGCGGCGCCGCCTGATGCGGGCCCGCCGCCGGGCGTGTGCACGACGGGCGCGGTGCGCTGCAGCGCCGACCGCAAGAACATCGAGACGTGCTCGAACGACGACCCTCCGGTCTGGCAGACGACGACGATGTGCCCGCCGCCGAACGGGTTCTGCCAGAACGAGAAGTGCCTGGTGTGCCAGCCGGGTCAGTCGACGTGCGCGTCGATGACCGAGCTCTCGGTGTGCCTCGACGACGGCAGCGCGACGCGCTCGGTGACGTGCAGCGGCGCGGCGACGTGCCAGAACAACGAGTGCCGCGAGTGCACGCCGAACACCTACCGGTGCAACCCGACGAACACGAGCGTGCAGGAGTGCAAGCGCACCGCCGACGAGAGCGCGACCTGGCAGTGGACGAACGTGGGCGACAACTTCGACGGCGCGTGCATCACCGGCCAGTGCCGCGTGGGCGGCCCGAACGGCTTCGAGTGTGTGCCGCCGGCGTGCTTCCCGGGCCAGATCGACTGCCTGAACTCGAGCACGCAGCGCACGTGCAGCGCGATGGGCGCGTGGACGGATACGGCGTGCCCCGCCGGCCGCGAGTGCCAGGCGGGCGTGTGCGTCGACGAGTGCGCCGATGCCGTGGCGGCGAAGAGCTACTTCGGCTGCGACTACTGGACGGCGATTCAAGACAACAGCGTCGACCCGCTGTTCAAGGGCGGCGTGACGAGCGGCCAGGGCACGCTCGCGCAGATGTCCGACTTCGCGTTCGCCGTGACGAACCGCTCGACCGGCCCTGCGCAGGTGACGGTCACGCGCTGGTTCGCCGGCGCGGTACAGACCGTGGCCTCCGTCACGGTGCCGGGCCGTGATGACCCTGCGACGAAGGGTCTCGCCACCATCGCGGTGCCCTGGCAGACGGTCAGCGCGCACGCCGAGGCGGTCGGTGAATCGGCGACCGGCCTCGCGCGGTACGGCTACCGCATTCAGTCGACGAAGCCGCTGACGGTCTATCAGTTCAACCCGCTGGCCGGTCTGAAGTTCACGACGCGTACGTGCACTGGCATCGCGGGTCAGCCCGACTGCAACTGCGATCAGGGCGAAGGCGGCGACGCGCTCACTTGCGCCTTCCTCGGAGACCTGACTGGCATCGGGGTATGCAACCCGCCTCCGGGCGGTGGTTCGCGGCGCTGTCAATACAACACGTTCAGCAACGATGCCTCGCTGTTGCTGCCGGCGCACATCCTCGGCCTGAGCCACGTCGCGCTGACGGAAGAAGAGACGGTGTTCGCGACGAATTCGTCGGGCGCCAACGTCGGGGGTCGCGGCAACGGCTACCTCAACATCGTCGTCACCGAGAACAACACGACCGTCACGGTTCGTTCGTCGGCGGTGACGCGCGCCGGTGGCAGCATCACGGCAATGGCCAAGGGCACGGTGCGAACGTTCAACGCGCTGAACGCGTACGACGTGCTGCAGTTCGGCTCCGACAGCCTCGGCAACAACAACGTGATCGAGTGTTCGGCGAACCCGTTCGGCGGCACCGGCTTCATCTGCCGCCAAGACAACGATCTCACGGGCACCGTCATCACGTCGGACAAGCCGGTCGCCGTGTTCGGTGGCTCGTCGTGCGGGTTGAAGCCCTACAACCGCGTCGCCTGCGATCACGTCGAAGAGCAGATCTTCCCGTTCGCGACGTGGGGTACGAGCTTCGTCGCGCAGAAGAGCAACCCACTGAAGCTGACCACCGGGGGCTTCGCGACCAACTCGCCGCCCGACCACTACAAGATCGTCTCGGGCTGCCCGACGACGCAGTGTCCGAACGGCACGAACATCACCATCACCCCGGCGAACGCCGTCTCTTCGGTGTTGCCGCCCAACACCCGATGTGCGGCGGGCTCGAACCTCGGCACGGGCACCTGCCGCCTGGTCGGCATCAGCACCGTCGAGTTCAAGAGCTCGGCGAACTTCCGCATCGAGGCCGACCAGCCCATCTCGGTCGCGTGGTTCTTGCCTGGGCAGGGCCCGACCTCGAGCGGCGTCGCCGAGGGTGACCCGTCGATGATTCTGCTCCCGCCGATTCAGCAGTGGCGCACGAACTACACCGTGCTCGCGGGCCGCGACTTCGTCTCGAACTACCTCGGCATCGCGGTCGACAACACGCGCGTGCTGCGCGTCGAGGTCGACGGCGTGCCCGTCACGGGCCTCACGAATGCGATCGCCGGCACGAACTACGTGGTGAAGAACCACGCCGTCACGGGCGGCACGCACACGATCAACGTGATTCCGCGCTCGCCGCAGCCGATGCAGCCCGACGGCGGCGCGTACACGAGCCTGCCCGGCGCGGGCATCACGGTGTACGGCTACGACTCGTACGTGAGCTACGGCTACACGGGCGGCCTTGATCTGCAGAGCATCGTGACGGGCATCAACCCCGGCGGGTGATGCCTTGGGCCACGCGCTCGAGCCGGTGATGCGCCGGCTCATCGACAGGCTCGAAACGACGCTGCCCGAGACCGAGGTGCAGCACCTGCGAAGTCTCGTCGATGCGAGCCAGCCTGGGCTCGCGCTCGAGTGGATCACCGATGCCGTCACCCAGCGTGGGCTCACGAGCGACCCATCGCTCAGGCAGCTGCTCGTTCAGCTCGGCACGCAGCTGGGTATCGCGGCGTCGATTCGCACGCGCCTCGAGGGCTGAGCTCAACGAGGTTCGTCGGCGTGCTCTCGACCTTCACGAACATCACGCCCATCGAAGAGATGAGGGGCGATGATGAAGAGGACACGGCGCTCCTCCAGGAGACTTTTCCGACTGCCGAGAACCACCTGAGCGACTTCCGCTGGTGCCTGGGCATTCGCCGGTCATTTTTCGGCATCGGCGTCGGCGGCATCGTCGGGGTGTTCTTGTTCGAGCTAGACCCCGCCCCAGAAGCAGACAGCTGGGTCTGGGTGATCGCCGGCGACATTCCGCGCGCGTACCTCGAGGCAGACGCCGGCAAGAACCCCACTGAGGCGTTGAGCATCTACTGCCACTTGATGATGGACTGGGTCGAGGCCGTGGAATCAGGCGGGGTACTCGACGACGTGTTTCCGGTGAACGCACCACCGACGGCCGAGGCAGCAGCGATGCTCAGAAGTCGTGTCGCATCGCTGCGCGAGATCTTCGAGCTCGACGGAGCGCCTCAATGACCGCGAGAACGAAGCTGGCGGCATCGGGCAAGCCGGTGATTCACGAGGGCGATTGGTTCTTGGTCCCTCTGCTCTCGGGCGGATCCGCTGTCGGCCGGGCGACACGCATCGGACGAGGAGGTCTTGTGTTCGGGTACTTCTTCGGTCCCAAAGTTGCCGGTTGGCCCTCTGACAATGATCTCGCTGCGTTTTCCCCCCGGGGGGGCCATCTGGCTGGCGCGCTTCAGCGACCTTGGCATCGTCGACGGAACCTGGCCAACGAGGCGGTCGGTCAATTGGGAGCCGAGCACTTGGCCACTCCCGAGCTTCGTCCGGCAGACTGGAAGATCGGCCAGCCTAAGCAGGAGATGAAAGGCATCACGGCGTTCATCCGCAGCCTGCGATGAACGGAGATACTCGGGCGCTCACGTCAGAATGCGCGTCGCCTCGAAGCTCGTGCCCGGTCCGCCGTAGCGCAGTTTCACGGATGCCCCCATCATGAAGGGCACCCCACTCAGCAGCGGCTCGATCGCAGCCCACAGCACGTCGGCGCTCGGGCCATAGAAGTA
>JAEUJP010000896.1 GCA_016793725.1 Myxococcaceae bacterium
GACGGCGAGCGGCTCGGGGCGATACCGCTGATCGTGGCGAGCACGGCCGACACGAAGGGGGTGCCCGACAAGCGGTTCGACGAGGCGCGGGTGCTGGTCTTCGGTGACGCGTCGCTGATTCTCGACGACAAGTGGGGGCACGAGGTCGTGCGCAACCTGGTGCTGAACGGCTTCGCGTGGAGCTCGACGCAGGTCGCGCGCATCACGATTCGCCCGCCCGACCGAGACATCTCGACGATGGATCTGAACGACGAGCTGTACCTGAAGCTCGTCTTCCTCTCGATCGACGCCTTCCCCACGTTCTTGATCGCGCTGGGCATCGCCATCTACGTCACCCGCAAGAGCCGATGAGCCAGTCGAACCGAATCATCGTCTCGTTTCTGGTGCTGCTGGCGATCGCGGGCGGCGTCGGCTTCTACGCGTACAAGGGTGTCTGGCAGGCCGACGAAGAAGACACGAAGAAGAAAGACGTCGAAGAGCGCCTGTTCGCTCCGTACAAGCCGGGTGAGAAGGCGGCCGACGCGGGGGCCGCCTCGGTCGACTTCGTGAAGCTGAAGCTGACGTTGGGCGGCGAAGCGAGCGTGCTCGAGCGGGCGTCGGGCGCCGACGTGTGGCGGCTGACGGCTCCGGTCGAGACGAACGCCGACAAGGTGGTGGTCGACAGCATCACGAGCCAGCTGCTCACGGCGAAGTTCAAGTACGTGGCCGACGACGAGCCCGACGCGGCGGCGCTGCAGAAGTACGGGCTCGAGCCGCCGGCGTTCACGGTCGAGGCCGAGGCGATCATCGCGGGCGGTGAGCGGCGGTCGGTGCGGCTGTTCGGCGGGGTCGAGAACACGTTCAACGGCTCGATCTTCATGCGCCGCAACGACGAGAAGAAGGTGTGGGGCGCCGAGGGCGGCGTGAAGTGGAGCTTTCAGCGCACGCCGTTCGATCTTCGCGAGAAGCAGATCGTGCAGCTCGACGAGGCGAAGGTGACCGGCATCGCCGTGAAGACGAAGAACAACGAGTTCACGCTCGAGCGCGACGCCGACAAGCAGTGGTTGGTGAAGCCGGCGAAGGTGGCGAAGGGTGAAGAGGCGTCGTTCACGGCCGACCAGGGCGGCATCAGCGGCATGATCAGCGGCATCAAGAACGAGCGGGCCATCGGCTTCCCGAAAGAGCTGCCGATGGGTGAGCCGTACGAAGACGTGACGTTCGAGCTCGGCGACGAGAAGGTGCGCGTGAAGCTGTGGCGCATCGGCGGCGGCGATGCGGGGCCGCAGAAGGCGGTGGCGTGGCGCGAGAACAAGGGCGGCGTCGTCATCGCCGAGCTGCCCGAGAACGCGCTGAGCTTCTTCGACCGCAACCCGTGGGATCTGCGCGACCGCTCGGTCGTGCAGTTCAAGAAAGAGGCGGTCACGAAGCTGACGTTTCACCTGCCGACGGGGCCCGAGCTCGTGGTCGAGAAAGACCAGAACGACGCCGGCGCCGGCGAGACGTGGCGGGTCACTGCGCCGAAGGCCGGCCCCGCGAAGCAGTTCAAGATCGCGGCGCTGTTGTGGACGGTGGGCTCGCTGAAGGCGAACGACGTCGTCGACGACAAGCCGAAGGATCTGAAGAAGTACGGCTTCGACCGGTGGGTTTCGCTGGCGGGCGCTGACGGCAAAGAGCTCGGCCGGCTGTGGGTCGGCGCTGCCAACAAAGAGTCGCCGGGCAACACGTTCGTGCGCGGCACCCGGGATGCCGTGATCTCGAGCGATGCGCAGCGCCTCGCAGATCTGCCCACGAAGGTGGAGGATCTGCTCGATGCGCCGGCGGCGGTTTCTGGTGACGCGGGGCCCTGAGCACGGTCGGGTACGTCGACGACGACGCCGGGTACGACGACGACGACGAATACGCGCACGTGCCCGATGACGAAAACGTAGACGGCACCTCTCGGGAGCGGGAGCGGGAGCGGGTTCGTTGACGCGCCCGCGAAGACGACGACGCGCACGCCGACGGACGACACGATCACCCTGCACGTCAGCGTGAGCCGCGCCGACGTAAACGCACCCGAACCCGCTCCCGCTCCCGAGAGGTGCCGAACCCGTTCTCGTTCTCGTTCACGTCATCGGGAAACGTGTCCGTCGTGTCCGTCGTGTCCGTGTGTCCGTCGTCGTCCTCGTATTCGTCGGCGTCCCCGACAGCAGCGCCCCCAAAAACAACCTCACCCCGCCGGCCCACCGCGAATGTTGAAGACGTGATCCTTGCCCTCGAGCTTCACAACGCGCGGGGCCCCCTTCCCCACCAGCACGAAGATGCAGAGCGCCGCCCCGTCTTGCATCGCGAACCCCCGCACCGGGTCAGCCCAGACGCCGGGGCGCTGAACCTCGATCCACACGTCGGGGAACAGCTTCAGCGTTCGCGCTCCGTACGTGCGCGTCTGCATGCGCTCGCTGCGCGACATCGCCTGCTTCAGCTCGGTGTGTGAGACCCGAATCAGGTTCTGCGTGTCGACGTGCTGGTGCGCGTAGTCTTGCGAAAACCGCTCTTCTTGAACGGCGGGCGGCGGTGCAGCGACGACGGGCACGCTCGGCTTCGTGTCAGCCTCGCGGCGAAACGAGTCGGCCGCGATGCGCTCGAGATCGTCGGCGGTGAAGAACGGGAAGATCAGCTTCGCGTCTTCTTCGACCACGATGAGCTCGCTGCCGTGCAGGCCCATGAGCCCCGGCTTGCCGCCCGCCTGCACGAACAGATACCCGTAGCCGCCGTTCAGCATCTCGACGAGGCGCACGGGCTCGACCGGCGCCGTCGGCGTGCGCTTCAACAACACGTCGTGCACGAGAATGCGCGAGATGGCCCGCTTCGCGAAGTCGAGCACGCGCGGCGACGCCTGCGCGAACGCCGACTTGTCGGGCGGCTCGCTCGGGTGCTTCTCGAACGCGATGCGGTAGGCCTCGCCGTTTTCACCCACCATGTGCAGCCGCAGTGCGCCGGTCGCGCCCTTCTCGCGCACCGAGCCGACCTCGTCGCCGTCGCCGGCGCCGCCGCTCACCCACCGGCTGAGCATGCGCCAGACCCCGCCCTGCCCGTGCTCCTGCTGAATGAAGCCGGCCCACGCCGCCGCCTCGCGCTCGCCGAACTCGAGCGAAAACCCGGCGAGGCCCTTGTCGCTGATGCGCACGGCGGCGGCGGTGCCGGTGACGACGGTGTCGTCGGGCAGGTGCACCGCGAACGTGAACCTGGTGCCCGTCTCGGGCAGCGACGCGCACTGGGCCGAAAAGCCAGCGAGTGAAATTTCTTCGGTCGAGGTCTCGAGCTCCCCCTGGGGCAGCTGCAGCCGAAGCCGCAGCGCGCACGGGTATCTCGGGTACCTCCGACTGGAAATCATGGGCGCCGCCATTCAAGCACTATGCTGCGCACCCGCGATGGAGGATCGCTACGAGAACCGCCGCAGGTTCGTACGACACCCGATTCGTGTGCCCGTGTCGGTGCGCCCGCACGGTGGCTCCGAGCCGTTCTTGTCACGCGCCGGTGACCTCTCGGAGGGCGGCCTCTCGTTCGCCTCGGTCGCGCCCTTCGAGCGCGGCGCGATGGTCGACATCGAGCTGCCGGTACACCACAGCCGCTTCACGCTGAAGGGCGCGGTCGCGTCATGCACGGCGCATGAAGACGGCTCCTGGCGCATCGGCCTCTCGTTCACCGAGACTGGCCTCAACTTCAAGATGAAGCTCGCCGAGCAGGTCTTGCGCA
>JAEUJP010000923.1 GCA_016793725.1 Myxococcaceae bacterium
CGAGCGCCTCGGCAAACGCCGCGAGGCAGACCGGGTCGACGCCGGTACCCGACGGCGTGCAGCCCGAGAGCTCGCGCACCTTCGCCGGGTTCACCTTCATCGCTCGACCGAGCTCGAGCGCGAGGCCCTCGACGCCCTCGATGAACACCTCGCTGGGCTCTTTCGCGTCGGCGAGCGTGTCGAACACCTCTTCCTCTGCGAGCGTGACCGGGTTCACCGCCATCGGCGCGTCGGGAGGCAGGTTGCGCGTGGCGGTGCCCGAGAGCCCGAACACCTCGAACAGCTGCGCCTCGAGCTCGCGCCGGCTCTGGCGAGGCACGGCCGTCGTCGGCACCTCGACGGTCGGCGGCGAAGGCGGCGTCTGCACCGGAGGCGGTTGCAAGATGGTGCCGGTGCAGCCGGCGAGCAGCGCCAGGGCGGGCGCGGTGAGGGGCCGGAACATTCGGCCTGACACTAGACCCTTTGGCGGCCGGCGTACGAATCGAACCGCCGCGCCCGGCACGGCGCCGCGAACGAGAGCCCGATGACGTCGTGCGCCGGCCCCGGGTGGCGCAGGTCACCTCACGAAGTGGAGCAGGTACGGGGTGTCGGCTCCGATGCCGGCCGCGTCGAAGCAGCGCACATTGACGGTGTCACCCGAGTGGCTCAGCACCGTGCAGCGGTTCGTGGCGAGCGTCGGCGACACCTGCGCCACGCCGGCGCGCAGGTTCAGGCCCTGGAGCCGCACCGCATAGACGCCGGGCGCGGTGCGCGTCGCGACGATGGGCCACTTCCCGCTGTTGTAGGCCAGCGGCGCCCAAGGCGAGTACGACGGGCTCGAAGGCTCGTTGAGCCACGCGAACGCGAGCACCTCGGAGCGCGGCACGGTCTGCACGGGCTCGACCGTCGGCTGGTTCGCGAAGACCGTGACCGAGAAGTCGGAGTCGGCGGCGCCCGCACCATCGTTGCACTGCACCGTCACGGTCGGCACGGTGAACCCGGTGAGGCCGCAGAAGCGGCTGCCGTTCTCGGCGCTGACCTGGAGGCTCTGCATGTCTGCGGCGACGAGCCCCGGGAAGCTGACCGTGTACGTGCCGGCGGCGGTTCGCGCCGACGTGACGGCGCCTGCCGGGCTGAAGCCACGCACGGCGTCGGGCGGCGCGCCGAGGCTCGTGACGCGCGCCCACGCCATCACGCGGCCGGTGCTCGGCCGGTTCCAGCTCGAGACCGTCACGAAGAACAGCGAGTCGGTCAGCGTGTTGCTCGGGTTGTAGCACCGCACCTCGACGTCGTTGCCGAAGACGCTCGAGACGGCGCAGCGCCGGTTCGCCCCGTACGCCGTCGCCATGGCGTTGGAGTTCACGAGGTCGAGGTTGGCGAAGGTGACGCGGTAGGTGCCCGCGGCGCTCCGCGTCACGCTGATGCCGCCGCCGCTCGCGTTGAAGGCGTTCGGCCCGGTGGGCGTGGAGCTCGCCCCCGGCGTGGTGACCCACGCGAAGCCCGAGACCGCGGCGACGCTCGGGCGCGGGCGGGCGATGGTCGAGAGCTCGAAGAGCGAGTCTGCGAAGAGCCCCTGGGAGTCGAAGCACTGCACCCCGACCGAGTAGCTGTTGACGGGCCGCTCGGTGACCGAGCAGTGCCGCTGGGCGTCGCGCGCGGTGACGTGGTGCACGCGCTCCGGCTCCAGCTCGAGGTCGCCGATGCTGACGACGTATCGCCCAGGCCCGTTGCGCGTCAGCAGGGGCCGGTTCCCGCCGCGGCTCCAGGCCCGCGGGCCATAGTCTTGAACGCCCGGCTGGGTCGGCAGCGCGTCGACGCTGAGGAGCTGCGTGACGCCGGCCTCGCTGGCCGCGGTGCCGGCGAGGCTGATGTTGAACGGTGTGTTGGTGGGGACCCCGGCGACGGTCACGCAGGTGACCTGCGCCTGCTCGCCGAAGAAGGTCGAGACCGAGCAGCGCTGTGAGTTGGTGCCCGCCGGGTCGGTCGCGGTGACCTGCACGCTGCCGATGGTGACGCCCGAGGGCAGCCGCACCGTGTACGCGCCTTCGGCGGTGTTGGTGACGGTGAGCGCGCCCACCGCGCTGTAGAAGTTCGCGGGGGTCTGCGGGCCGGCGACGGTGGGCCCGAACGCACCCGCGGTCGCGAACGCGATGATGTTGCCCCCAGGAGCGCGCCCGGTCTGAACGACGCGAAAGTCGAACGGGCTGTTGGTGAGCGCGCCGGCCGCATCGAAGCACTCGACGATGAAGGAGTCGCCACTGCCGCTGACGTACCGGCAGCGCGCCGACCCGAGCGGCGTGACGGCGACTTGTGTGAGCGTGGTCGCCGTCGGCGGGTTGATGCTGAGCCCGTCGATGCGCACCGAGGTGACTCCCGTCGACGTGCGCGTCGCGAAGATGGCCGCCCCCGGGCCGTTGGCCGTGAACTTGTTCGTGAGCACGGTGCCCGGAGCGGTGCCGCTGATGATGAGCGGCACGGTGCCCCACGCGAAGAGCGTGGCGCCCTGGCTCTGCCGGGCCGCCAGCCGGGTGGAGTACTGGTAGATCGAGCCGTCGACGTGGAGAGCGACGTCGACCCCCGTGCCGACCAGCGCCGGGTCGTCGGGCGGCACGTAGAAGATGGAGCTGCCGCCTTGCCCGGTGAGGCTGCCGGGGCTCTGGGTGCCGAGGAACCACTGGAAGGACACGCTGGGGGGGCCGCCCTCGACGGTGGCGGTGATGCGCGCGGGCCGGGCAGAGATGATGAACGGCTCGGCGACGCTGTGAACCACGAAGATGAACACCGTGCAGGTCGCGGTCAAGGCGCCCGCGGTCGCCGTGATGGTGACGGTCGTGGGCACGAAGACGTTGGGCGCCGTGTAGACGACCGCGGGGCCCGTCGCGGTGTCGAGGCTGCCGCCGCCCGTCACCGACCAGGTGATGGGGGCCACCGTGCCGCTCAGGGTCGCGGTGAGCGGAGTCGACTTGAACCCGCCCGAGTAGAACGAGGTACGGCTCAGGGTGAGCGTCGGCGCGAGGCCGATGGTGATGGTGGCGCTCGCCGAGCGTGAGCCCGCGGTCGCCGTGAGCGTGGCGGTGCCGGGGGCGCCGCTCGCGGGCGGCGTGTAGACGGTCGTGGGCCCCGAGGTGGTGCTCAGGGCGCCCGCGCCGGTCAAGGTCCAGGTGATGGTGGGAGCGCTCGGGAAGTTGAGGAGCGTCGCGGTGAAGGTCAGCGGTTGGCCGCCGAGGGTCGCGCTCGCCGTGGCCGGGTCGACCTGCACGTTCGGCTGCGGGAGCACGTCGACGGTGACGAAGGTGATGAGCACGCCGGCCGTGACGCGAATGAGCGCGGCGCCGCCGGCGCCGCTCGCGGGGGGCAGGTACGTCGTCGTGGGGCCGCTCGTCGCGCCCAGCGCGCCAGGCCCGCTCACCAGGGCCCAGGTGATCGGCTCCGTCGAGCCCAGCAGCGTCGCGGTCAACGTGATGGCAGGGTCACCCGCCGTCACCGTCGCGTTCGTCGGGCTCACCGCGAGCGACGGAGTGACACCGCCGCCGCCCGCAGTCGCGCCGCCGCCGGCCGTCGCGCCGCCGCCCGCCGTCGCGCCGCCGCCCGCCGTCGC
>JAEUJP010000925.1 GCA_016793725.1 Myxococcaceae bacterium
AGCACGCCGCGAGCTGGTTCATGCCTGCCGAGAAGCGCTCGACGAGGCTCGAAGTGGTCTCGAACGCCGTCCACCGGAAGGTGAGCACGGCGCGCGGCTCGATCGCCTCGAGCTGCTCGTGCAGCTCTGCGATGCGCTCGATCTCGCCGCCGATGCCGGGCACCAGCACCACGACGGGGCCGGTCGCGCCGAGCTCTGGGCACTGCGAGGCGCTCTCGAGGGGCACCGGGGCAATCACCGCCGGGCCCCGCTTCGTGAACCAGCCGCGCGGCGCGCACGCCGAGAGCGCCACGAACATGAGGGCGAGCCGGAGCATCACCCAGAAGTACGGGCTGGGCCCGCAGCCGACCACGGCTCCTTCGGCGCTCGTTCGGGCCGCGCCGACCCTATCTTTCGATGGCCGGCAACAGCTCGACGTAACCGTTTGACCCGTCGATGCGAACGCGCTGCCCGTCGCGAATCTTTCGCGTCGCGCCCGGCACCCCCACGACCGCGGGCAGCCCGTACTCGCGCGCGATCACCGCTCCATGGGTCATCAGCCCGCCGACCTCGGCCACGAGGCCCTTGATGCCGACGAACAGCGGTGTCCAGCTCGGGTCGGTGTACGCGGTGACGAGAATGTCGCCCGGCTCGAGCTGCGCGTCGGCCACGTTCGAGACGACGCGGGCGCGGCCCTCGACGGTGCCGGCCGAGACGCCGAGCCCCACGAGAGCGCCGTGCGGAGCGCCCTCGCGCCGGTAGACGCCTGCGAACGTCTCACCCTCGGAGGTCAAGACGCGCGGCGGCGTGAGCGCCTCGTACCCGCGAAACGCCTCGCGACGTCGCTGAACGAGGGCGGCGTCGGCGCGCTGCGAGCGAACGACCTCCTGAAGCTCTTCGAAGCGCAGGTAGTCGATGTCGTCGGCGGCGCGCAGCACGCCGGCCTTCACGAGCCTCGCCGCTTCGCTCTGCAGCGCCTGCTTGTAGACGAAGTAGCGGCTGACGATGCCGTACTTGGGGTACTCGCGATACCCGATGAACGTGCGCAGCCGTTCGATGTTGCGCTTCGTCTCGGCGGCCTTCTGCTCGCCATTGGGCAGCTCGCGCAGACGATCGAGCACCTCGCTCGCCTTTCGCTCGGCCTCCCGCCGGCCGTGCTCGAACCGCCGGGCCGCGGCGCCGGGTTCGAACGAGCGCACGTTGCCGAGCAACATCGGCAAGACGAGCGTCGGGTGCTCGCTCCAGCGCGGGCGCGTGATGTCGATCTCACCCACTCCGCGCATGCCGTACTTCTCGAGCCACGCGACCAACGCATCTCGAATGTGCGGGGGCAACCCCTCGACGAACGCGTCGTCGGTCGCGCGCTCGAGTGACGCGACGACGTCGGGGTGGGGGCGCACGAGGTCGGCGAGCTCCATCAGCTCGAGCCCCATCTGCGACGTCACGTTGTTCGGCGCCGAGAGCGTGAGGGTGTCGGCTGCGTTCGTCTCGCCGAGCCAGGTGTGGAGCTTCTCGTTCAACCACCACGTCGACTCCATCGCCGCCATGATGGCCTGCATCACCTGCGGCTCGAGCAGCTGCTTCTTCAGCGCCTGAATGTCGGCGGCGATGAAGTCGAGCAGCGCGGTGCCGGCCTTGCCCTCGATGTCGCGCTTCAGCGCCGCGAGCGACGCCTCGCTCTTCGCGATGAGCCCAGCCGGTATCGCCGGGTCGTTCTCGAGCGGCGGGGGCGGCGTGAACCCTGGCGGCGGCCCCGGCGGCGCCGCCTCGGGTGTCGAGGGCACGATGCCGCGGTCGATCACCGTCTGCAGCGCGTCGCGCATCAACGGGTCTGACTTGCCGGCCATGTCGAGCAGGCCGGCGCGCGCAGCGGGTGAGGCGAGGGCGCGCGTCACGTCGACGAAGAGCCTGCCGCCCGCATCGTCGATGGGCCTCGCCGCGGTCAGCTGCCACACCGAAAGGCCGAGCGGCCGCATCGCGTCGGTCATCATCTGCTGGTGCCCGACGCTGAGGTAGACGTGGGTCGCGCCATCGTTCGTCGCGGGCGGCGGGAACAGCGTCGTGATCGGCCGGCTCTGCACGACGTGAAAGTCGTCGCCGAGCAGGCACCACTCGATGTCTTGTGGGCGACCGAAGTGGGTTTCGATCTGCCGGCCGAGCTGCACCAGCCGAACGACCTCTTCGTCGCTCAGCGCCGGCTGCCGCCCACGGTCTAGAGAGAGGAGCTGCTGCCGTGTGCCCCCGCCGGCCGCGAACTCGATCGCGAGTCGCTTGGTGGCGATCGCTCTCGACACGATCTGCCCCTCGCGCACCTTGAACGCATCGGCGTTCACGAGGCCCGAGACCAGCGCCTCGCCCAGCCCGAAGCTCGCCTCGATCGAAGCCACCTTGCGGTTCGAGGTCACCGGGTCGGCCGTGAACATGACGCCCGACGCGCGCGGCGACACCAGCCGTTGCACCACCACCGCCATGAAGACCTGGTGATGGGGGAAGCCGTGGCGCAGCCGGTACGTGACCGCGCGCTCGGTGAACAGCGAGGCCCAGCAGCGGCGCACGTGCTCGAGAATGGCCGGCGCGCCGGCGACGTTGAGAAACGTGTCTTGTTGGCCGGCGAACGACGCGCTCGGCAGATCTTCGGCCGTCGCGCTCGAACGAACCGCGAACGGCAGGTGGTCGCCGACCTGCGTGAGTGCAGCCGTGAGCTCGGCGCTCAGCCCGGAAGGCATCGCCAGCGCTTCGATCGCCTCGCGAACCTCTGCCGTCGCCTTGCGAATGCCGTCGTGGTCGTCGACCTTCAGTCGTGCGAGCGGCGCGAGCGAGATACGGCCCGCGACGACGTCGCGATACGCACGCGTCGTGACGCAGAAGCCCGCCGGCACACGAACGCCAGCGATGCGCGAGAGCTCGCCCAGGTTTGCGCCCTTGCCACCCGCTTCGGCGACGCGCGTCTGGTCGAGCTCCCGAAGACCCAGAACGTAGGAGCTCATGCACTGCTCTTAACGCGCGATCACCCGGCCGAAGTTGACGTGAAAGAAGGCCGAGTACGCGGCGTCGTCGAGGCACTGCTGCAGCGGCACGACGGCGTTGCTCTGGTCGCGGCACGTGTTGACCTGTCGCGTCGTGGGGCTCGCCGAGAGCGTGTACGGTGCGCCAGCGCCCGCGCTGGCCACGCCCGGGTCTTGCGTGTCGGGCTGCCTCGGAAGCACGAGCTGAATGAAACCACCGAAGAGCGAGCAGCCGCCGATGACCACGTCGAGCAGAGAGTTCGTCACGGCGTAGGTCTGCTCACATGCGGTCGAGCTCGGCGGGAGCAGAACCGACGGAATCGGAGTCGCCGCCAGAGAGGTCGCCGCCACGTTGCCGCAGAGCCTGCCTGCGCCATTCACGTTGGGCAGCCCCCCGTTCGCGAAGCACTGCAGCGTGGGGTCGAGACGCTCGGTCGCGAGGTGACCCGGCGTCATGCCCGAAGACATCGTCGGCGTGCTGGTCGGCCCGAGCGTGATGGTCATCCGCGCGGTCGAGAGACGCATGTTCGACGGGCCGCCGCCGAAGTCGAAGGGCAGGGTCAGCACGCCGGGGCCCACGTTCAGCACCTTCGCCGCGAGCGACGCCGGGTTGTTCTCGAGCGGCACCCGGCTCACGTCGACCGTCGTCGAGTCGACCGTGTACCACCAGTCGAGATCCGACGCGCCGTTGTAGCCCGCGCCCGGAACCGGCGGGCCCCTCAGGGTACCCAGCGTCAGCAGCGGGTCGACAGTGCCCGAGAGGTCATTCAGATCGCGGAACAGGAAGAACGTGCTCAGCGTGCCGCTGTTGATGGCGCTGTCGAGCGCCGTCTGCAGCTGCCCCTGCGCTGTCGTGCCGATCGCCGAACCGAACTGGTTCGCGGTGCAATACATGTCGGTGCCGAACTGCATCTTCAGGTAGTTGATGCGCTGAACGACCTCGAACGTGCACGCCGAGCTGCACCCGTCGAGGTTGATCGTGTTCCCGTCGTCGCATTGCTCGCCGAGGTCACGCGTGTTGTTGCCGCAGAACGGAGCGCTCGCGCCGCCCGCGGTGCCGCCGCCTGCCGTCGCGCCGCCGCCCGCCGTCGC
>JAEUJP010000377.1 GCA_016793725.1 Myxococcaceae bacterium
AACGAGCTGCTTCGCGATGGGGTGGGGGCGCCGCGCGCGCGGGTGCACCTTGCTCAGCGGCGGTGCGTCGGCCCACGCGCCGAGTGGCCCCTTCGCGGCGCCTTCGGGCTTCGCGCCGACGGCGATGCCCCCGCTGGCCCAGCTCGCGAAGGTGGTGATCACGGCGGGTCACCCGCAGAGATCGCGAGGGCGGTGTTCACGCCGCCGAACCCGGCGGTCGCGACGAGGGCGGTGGGGGCGTCATGGGCGCGGCGCTCTCGAACGGCATCGACGCTGAGGGCGGGGTCGATGGTCTTGAGGCCGGTGACGGCCCACAGCTCGCGGCGCCGCAAGGCGAGCGCGCAGGCGAGGGTGTCGAGCGCGCCGGCGGCGCCGAGCGTGTGGCCGACGCTGCCCTTGGCCGAGGCGACGGGCACGCCGCGGGGGCCGAAGAGCGTCTCGCAGGCGGCAGATTCCATGCGGTCGTTGTGCGGGGTCGCGGTGCCGTGAGCGTGGTACCGGCCGAGCGCGCGCGCCTCAAACCCGGCGCGGGCGAGCGCCTGCCGGCACGCGCTGACGAGGCCGGCGCCTTTCGGGTGGGGGGCGGTCTGATCGTGCGCGTCCATCGCGAGGCCGTGGCCGTCGAAGTACGCGAGCACCTTGCGGCCGTTCGCGCGGGCCCGCTCTTCGCTCTCGAGCAGCAGCACCACGGCGGCCTCACCCATCGAGAGCCCGCGCCGCTCGGCGTCGAACGGCCGCGCGGCCTCGGGCGCGAGCGCCTTGAGCGCGTGAAAGCCGGCGTAGACGAACTGGTGCAGCGCCTCGACGCCGGCGACCACGACCTCGTCACACTGGCCGGCGTGCAGCGCGTCGAAGCCTTCGCCGAGCGCGGCGCTGCTCGAGGCACAGGCGGCGCCGAGCGTGCGAACGGGCCCGAGCGCGCCGACCTGGCGGGCGAAGCGCGCGGCGAGCTGCGAGAAGGGGTCGTCGGTCTTGCCCGCGAGCACGTCGGCGAGCGCGCCCTTCGTGGTGCCGACCATGACCCCTCGCCGCGCCGACGGAGCCGCCGAGTGGCCGGCGAGCGCCTCTGCGGCGGCGAGCTCGAGCAGGCCCCAGACGCGATCGGGGCCGGTCTCGACGGGCGACTCGGCGGCGACCGAGCTGCACAGCCCTCTGGGGTCGAAGCGCGTGACGGGCCGCACGGCGGTCTTGGCGTCGCGCAGGGCGGCCTCGAGGGCGGGCACGCCGGCGCCGTGGGCGGTGACGGCTCCGGCCTGTGAGATGACGACTCGCATGCGGTTGGAGCCGCTTGATTAGCCGACAGGCGCGCCCGGGTCGACGCTGAAGCTCTCTTCGACGGCGGCCTGCACGGCGGCGCGCGCGCGCTGAGCGGCGGCCTTGATGTCGTCGCCGACGAAAAATGGGTCGAGCACCTTCACGATCACGCGCTGACCGGGGCGGGTGAGCAGGTACGAGCTTCTGCCCTTGGGCAGAATTTCGCGCGTGCCGGTGATCGCGATGGGCACGACGGGCACACCAGCCGCTTTCGCGATCAGAAAAGGGCCCTGGCGAAAGCGGTGCACCTTGCCGTCGCTCGTTCGGGTGCCCTCGGGAAACAAGAGCACGCTGACGCCGCGCTGGAGCCACCGCTTGCACCCGTCGAGAACGCTCTGGCCGCCGTCGCTCTCGATGGCGCGCACGTAGCCCGAGAGCCACAGCTGCAGGCCGATCACCGGCATGAAGAACACGTCTTTGCGCACGACGAACGCGAAGCTGGGGAAGACGCCGAGAAAGGTGATGGTGTCGGCGACCGACGCGTGGTTCGGGCAGAGCACGTAGGGGCCGCCGGTCTTCAGCTTCTCGAGGCCGTACGCGTCGACGGGCAAGAAGCGGCGCACGTAGAGCAGCACGCCCCAGCCCCACAGCCCGCTCAGGTAGAGAATGACGCGCCGCTTCGGGTCGAAGAGGGGGTTGAAGGGGATGAAGAGGACCAACGTCGCGAGGGCGACGACGGTTCCCCACACCGAGACCCACACCCACAGAAGCACCGACCAGATCACGTGAATCTGCTCGAGCTGTGAGTAGTATCAGCCGACATGACCGCTGCCAGCCCCGCGCACCCGGCCACCCGCTTCCTGGGCCGGTACGAGCTCTTGTACCTGCTCGGCCAGGGCGGCATGGGCGAGGTGCACCTGGCGCGGCTGTCGGGCGTGGCGGGCTTCGAGAAGCTGTGCATCGTCAAGACGATCTTGCCGCAGATGATGACGGACCCTCAGTTCGTCGATCGGTTTCATCATGAAGCCCGCGTGCTGGTGCAGCTGAACCACTCGAACATCGCCCAGGTCTACGACATGGGCGACGTCGAGCAAACGCTCTACATGGCGATCGAGTACGTGCCGGGCGTCGACCTGGCCCGCGTCGAAGATCGCGCCCGCGCGATGGACTCGGCGGTGCCCGTGCCCGTCGCGCTGCTCATCGGCCAGCAGATGTGTGAGGCGCTCGGCTACGCGCACCGCAAGGTCGGCGCCGACGGCGCGCCGCTCGGCATCGTTCACCGCGACGTCAGCCCGCAGAACGTGATGGTGAGCTACGAGGGCGAGGTCAAGGTCATCGACTTCGGCCTCGCGAAGAGCTCGGCGCGCAGCAAACACACGCTGCCTTCGACGGTGCTCGGCAAGCTCGGGTACATGAGCCCCGAGCAGGCGCGGGCCGAGCGCGTCGATCACCGCAGCGACATCTACTCGGCGGGCATCGTCATCTGGGAGCTGCTCGCCGGCCGCCCGCTGATCAACGGCGGCACCGTCGGCGAGATGGTCGCGATGATGGCGAACCCGAAGGTGCCGTCGCTGCGCGACCTGCGCCCCGAGGTGAGCGAGGCGGTCGAGAAGCTGGTGCTGCGCGCGCTCGCGCCCGACCCGGCGCTGCGCTACTCGCGCGCCGACGACTTCGCCCGCGCGATCAACGAGCAGCTGGTGCGCGAAGGGCTGGTGGTCGGGTCTGAAGACGTCGGCAACTACGTGCGCGCGATGTGCCCCGAAGAGTTCGCGGCCGAGCGGCAGCTGCAGTCGCGGCTGTCGGGCATGCGCAAGAAGGGCACGAGCAGCGCGAACGTGCAGCCGAACAAGTCGCCGGTGCCGGCGCCGATCGAGGGCACGTTCTTGCGGGCGCCGGCGTCGAGCGCGGCGGCGGGCGTGATTCAACCGACCCAGGTTCGCACTCCGCTGCCGAAGGGGTCGAACCCGCAGGCGCCGGTGCTGACGCCTGCGCAGCGGGCGATGTCGACGGTGTTCGCCGACACGCAGACCGAAGAGGGCCACCCGGCGTACGCGCCGGGGCAGCAGGTGGGCGGCGAGGCGGCGCGGGCGCCGAGCAACATCAGCGTACAGCCGGGCGTGTCGCAGCCGGCGCTGTCGGGCGAGTACCAGGTGCCGAAGAGCAAGGCGCCGATGGTGGCCTTGTCGATCGTGCTGCTGGCGGCCGTGGGCGGCGGCGGCTTCTTCGCGTGGCGAGAGCTCGGGCCGGGCCTTTTGGGCGGTGGCGGCGCGACCGAGCCGCTGGTGGTCGAGCCTCCGCCGAAGAAGAACGACCCGCTCGAGGTGGCGAAGGTCGACCCGCCGCCGAAAAAAGACCCCGAGCCCGAGGTGGCGAAAAAAGACCCTGACCCCGAGGTGAAGCAGCCCGAGGTGGCGAAGCAGCCCGAGAACGTGGCTGCGCCGCAGAAGCTCGAGCGCATCGAGGTGAAGGGGCAGGTCTGGAAGATCATCAAAGACCGCGACGAGTACTACGTGGTGGTGCAGGGCAAGCAGACGCTCGAGAAGGGCGACGAGGTGAAGGTGCTGGGTCCCGAGCTCGAGAAGGCGCAGCGAGAGGTGTACGGCGTCGCGATGGTGGTGGAGGTCGAACGTTCGCTGGCGCGGCTGCTGGTCGATGAAGAGACGAAAATTCCGCCCAAGGCGTTCGCGGTGAAAGAGCTGGGCCCGAAGCGCACCGAGCGCCTGGCGGTGCGGCAGGAGCGCAAGGGGCAAGAGGTCGCCAGGGTCGAGCCGATGAAGCAGGCCGAGCCTGAGCCGACGAAGGCCGAGCCGACCAAGACCGAGCCGACCAAGACCGAGCCGGCGAAGGTCGAGCCGACCAAGGTCGAGCACCCGGTACGCCAGCAGCCCGAGCAGGTCGCGCAGCCGGCGAAGAGCGACGACGTGAGGCAGAAGACGCTGAACGGCGGCATCACGGTGAGCGGTCAGTCGAAGGTCTACGTGTTCAACCGCACCGACTACGCGTGGCACGGGTGCGAGATCTGGCTGCCGACGAAGAAGTACTTCCGCTACGACCCGGGGGCCGAGATCTCGGCGCAAGACTCCGACAAGCTCGAGTACGGGCGGTTCACCGAGCCGAAGGCGGTCGACCCGGCGGTGCAGCGCGAGCTCGACAAGGGCACGTGGGCGCTGGTGCGCTGCAAAGAAGGCGCGGGTTACGTGAGCTTCAAGGCCAAGTGAGCCCGTGCCGCCCCTCGAGATCTACGGCAGCTACCAGCTGGTCGAGAAGCTCGCGGTCGGTGGCATGGCGCAGCTGTTTCTCGCGAAGCGGCTGAGGCCGAAGGGCCAGGAGCGAACGGTGGTGCTGAAGCGCATTCTTCCGCACCTGGCCGAAGACACGGCGTTCGTGACGATGTTCCTCGACGAGGCGCGCATCGCGGCGCGGCTGCACCACCCGAACGTGATCGAAATTCTCGATCTCGGCGCAGAGGGCGACAGCTACTTCATCGCGATGGAGTACATTCACGGTGAAGATCTGCGCCGCATCAGCAAGCGCGGCATCGAGGGGGGCAAGCGCATGTCGCCCCCGCTCGTGGCGCGGGTCATCGCGCAGGCGTGTCGAGGGCTCGACTACGCGCACCGCCGCACCGATCAGGGCGGCAAGCCGCTGCGCATCGTGCATCGCGACGTGAGCCCGCAGAACATTCTGGTCGGCTTCGACGGGCACGTGAAGGTCGTCGACTTCGGCATCGCGAAGGCGGTCGACAAGGCGACGGTGACGGCGTCGGGCGTGATCAAGGGCAAACACGCGTACATGAGCCCCGAGCAGGCGCTGGGCCGCGAGATCGATCACCGCACCGACGTGTTCGCGCTCGGCATCGTGCTGTACGAGACGTTGACGGCGACGCGCCTGTTTCGGCGCGCGACCGATCTGCAGACGTTGAAGGCGGTGAGCGAGTGCAAGGTCGACCCGCCGTCGCGGGTGTTCCCCGGCGTGCCGGCGCAGCTCGACCCGATCTTGATGAAGGCGCTCACGAAAGATCTGAGCGCCCGGTACCAGCGCGCGAGCGAGCTCGCCGATGCGCTCGAGCAGTGGCTGGGCGATCGGCCCGACGGCAGCATCGAGGCGGTCGGGCGCTACGTGAGCGAGCTGTTCGCCGAGCGCCTCGAAAAAGAGAAGTCAGAGGGCAAGTTCGTGCCGTCGAAGAGCTACATCACGGTGGGGCTCGACGGGCGCTCTTCGCCGAAGAGCTCGCCGCCGAGCGCTCCGAGAAGCGAGCACACGGCGTCGCTGCGGCCGGCGGCGGTGGGCAAGACGGTGACCGAGCTGTCTGATGCGCACGCTCCGGCGGCGTCGCCGCTCGAGAGCCGCACGACCGACGTGACGCCGGCGTTTCTGCCGAAAGAGCGCGTGACCGAGCCGGTGCCCGCAGCGGGGCGGCGGCAGACGCTCGAAGAGCTCTCGCCGGCGGGGGCGGGTGATGCAGCCGATGCCGACGCCGAAGGTGAGGCGGTGACGCTCTCGGGCATGGGCGGGTCGAGGCCCCCGAGAGACCTGGGCGGGGCGCCGGGGGGCACGACGCCGTACGGGCGGCCGATCTCGACGCAGATGTTCGCGCAGCTGAGCCCGCCCGAGTCGAAGACGCTGATCGAGCCGAAGATGGGCGCGAAGACGTTCATCGAGCCGGTGCAGCGCGTCGCGACGCCGGTGCAGCGAGGCGACGCGGCCGGGCCGCCCGCGCCGGCACCCGAGCCCGAGCCCGAGCTCGCGCCGGTGACCGACGCGGCGCCGGTCGAGCCGATCACGGTCGCGAGCGGCCCGGTGCGGCTCAAGTCGCGCGAGGGGCCGAAGCACGAGCCGAAGCCCGTGATGTGGCCGTGGTTCCTCGCTGCGGGCCTGACCACGTTCGCGGTGGCGGCGGTGGTGACGAAGGTGATCGTCGACAAGCGAGAGCTG
>JAEUJP010000933.1 GCA_016793725.1 Myxococcaceae bacterium
CCGTCTTCACCTTTCGCCGCGGGGGCGAGCCGTGGTGGGCGCTGCTCGGCATCGTGACGGGGTTCTTCGTCGGCTTCGCGCCGCTCGAGCTCCTTCAGCTCGCGTTCCTGCTCCCATTCGTTGCGCTGCACGCCGTGCTGACTGCGCTGCGGCACCGAAGCGCTCGAGTCGCACACATCGTGTTCGCGATCGCCGTCGCGCCGGGAATCGCCGTGGGCATCGCACAGCCCAAGGGCGCCGATGCCGCCCCGAAAGAGCTGCCCGCCTCGCGGCTACGGCTCACCGAGCTCGTACGGGAGCTGAACCTCGGCGGCGAGACGGCACACTCCGAGACCATGGTGACGCTGCCGTCTCGAAAGCCGACGTGGCGCGAAATCGAAACCGCCATCGAAGAACAGACGCCGCTGCGACTGCGTCTCAAGACGTGCGGCGTCTCGGTCAGCATCGCAACCGGAGCCTACGTCTACGGTGGGAGCCTTGAACCCGCCGACTGACCTCGGCCCGTGCTATCCATCGTGCCCGCCACAGATGGAGCTCCAGACCTTCGGCCGCTACCAGCTGATCAAGAAGATCGCCACGGGCGGCATGGGCGAAGTCTTCCTCGCGCGGCAAAAAGGCCCGGTCGGCTTCCAGAAGCTCGTGGTCGTGAAGCGCCTGCTCCCGCACCTCAGTGAAGAGCAGGAGTTCATCAACATGTTCTTCGACGAGGCGCGCATCGCGGCGCTCCTCAACCACCCGAACATCGCCCAGATCTACGACCTGGGTGACGCCGAGGGCGGCTACTACATCGCCATGGAGTACGTGCACGGTGAGAACCTGCGCGTCGTCGCCTCCGAAGCCCACGAGCGCAAAGGCGGCATGCCCCTCGCCCTCAAGTGCCGCGTGCTCGCCGACGCCGCCGCAGCCCTCGACTTCGCCCACAAGGCCAGGTCGCCCAGCGGCCAGCCGCTCAACCTCATTCACCGCGACGTCAGCCCCCAGAACGTGATCGTCGGCTTCTCGGGCGGCGTGAAGCTCATCGACTTCGGCGTCGCCAAGGCCGCCAACAAGATCACCCGCACCGCGACCGGCATCATCAAGGGCAAGTACGCGTACATGTCGCCCGAGCAGGCGCGCGGCGACGAGCTCGACTCGCGCAGCGACATCTTCGGCCTCGGCATCGTCTTCTACGAGGTGCTCACCGGCCAGCGCCTCTTCAAGCGTGAGAACGACACCGCCACCCTGCGCGCCGTCGTCGGCCTCAAGGTCACCCCACCCTCTCAGGTCGTCAAAGGCATACCGAAGGCCGTCGACGCCATCGTCATGCGCGCGCTCGAGAAGCACCGCGACGACCGCTACCAGACGGCCTCCGAGATGCAGCTCGCGCTCGAAGAGTTCCTGGTGCGTCAGCGCCTCCCTGCCACCCCCGCCCACGTCGCGGCGTTCATGAACGACCTCTTCCCCGAAGAGTCGGTTCAAGAGGCCATCGTCGAAGAGCCCACGTGGAGCCGCAGCGACTCCGACTCTCTCGGCCTCGGCAGAGACGACGACCCTCAAGAGCGCATCTCGACCTCTTCTGAAGTGCACCGCGAGCCGCTCGGCAAGGGCACGCCGTCGCCGAGCGGCAAGGGCAAGGCGATGGCCGAGGCCGCGCTGCGCGCGAGCGGCAAGCAGTACGGCCCGATTCTCGACAAGAACGAGCTCGAGCTGCGCATCAGCGGCACACAACCTTCAGACACGCTGCGCGGGCTGTTCTTCGCCGCGGTCGAGTCGGTGGTGCTGCGCACCGTCGGCCCGATGGGCGAGCCTGCGATGAAAGAGGCGCTCGAGAACCCGAAGGTGTGGGTCGACTCGCTGGTGTACCCGACGGCCGAGTTCTTGCGCCTGCTCTGGCGCGCGGTCGAGCTGATCGCGCCGCACACCGGCGGTGTCGAAGAGACGTTCACGCTGCTCGGCGTCTCGTGCATGCAGGCGCTGGTGCGCTCGCCGCTCGGCCGCCCGCTCGAGCTGCTCACCGGCAACGGCGGCGGCGCGGGGCTCGCGAAGCCGCTCATGGCGACGCTGCAGCCGATGATCGCGCCGGGCGAGCGCAAAGAGATCGGCAGCACCGAGCGCTCGGCGCTCGTCGTGTTCAAAGAAGAGGTGCTGCCGATTCAGTTCTACACGGGCATGTTGAGCGCGGCGTTCGAGAAGCTCCGCGGGGTGCACATCAGCTGCAAGTGGGAAAAGACGGCCGCGTCGCGCATCGAGATGACGGTCTCGTGGTGAGCTAACGCCCCGCCGCCGCCCGGCTCCTCGGGAAGTGCTGCTCGCTGCACTTCGGGCAGATGCCGTGACTGAAGGCGGCGTCGGTGCGCTCGCTGACGTACTTCTCGAGCTGCACCCAGCCGCCCTCGTCGTCGCGAATGTTCTTGCACCACCCGCAGATCGGCAGCAGGCCGCGCAACGTGCGAATCTCGGCGAGGCTCTGCTCGAGCCGCTGCTTGGCCTCGGTGAGGTCACGCCGCTCGCGCTCGTACGCGCCGACGACGATCGCCACCACCGCCGCCGTCGTGATCGCGACCATCGGAAAGCCGCTGAGCAGGTCGAGGAACCGCTCTTCGCGCGTCGCAAACGGAGCCGTCGGGCCCAGGTCGCTGGCATCGAGCCAGATGAGCACGCTCACTTCGGCCAGCAGCGCGCCGACCACGACCCACCGCTGCCAACCCGAGAAGAAGAGCACCACCAGCATCACGGCGAGCAGAAACCAG
This sequence comes from Myxococcaceae bacterium, assembly GCA_016793725.1. Classification (GTDB taxonomy): domain Bacteria; phylum Myxococcota; class Myxococcia; order Myxococcales; family Myxococcaceae; genus Xiheicaenimonas; species Xiheicaenimonas phototrophica. The sequence continues at coordinate 2,730 of JAEUJP010000933.1, forward strand.
CAGATCACCGTGCCGTCGACGCCGCCATCACCGAACCAGACCGCGCTGAGCGCCGCCATGAAGAAGAGCGCATAAGACCGGGGGTAGTGACGCCCGCGGCGCGCGACCACGTACAGGCCCACACAGACGCAGCCGAACGCCCCCGCGGCGACGCTCGCCCACGGCGTGAGACCCAGCACCAGGTTGCCCGGCACGACGATGAGCAACGTCGACCCCGCGCTGACGCACGTCATCCACACATAGACCGTGCGGTCGAGCGAGCCTTGTGCACTCGCCGGAATGAGGCGCCCCGCCAATGTGCTCCATCGACCGTTGGAGGTCACACCTGCACGCTGTGCAACGGCCATGCCTCATCAGCGCGTCAGAACGCTGACGCCTGCGGGCGAGCCTCTAGAGCGACGCGAGGGCCACGCGGTACAGCGCGCGGTAGCCCATGCGCTGCGCGACCTCGAACCGGTCGACGTGAAACGCGTCTTTGAGAAGCTGCGCGCCGGCAGCGACCTCGTGCATCGTCAGCAGCAGCTTCTCGAGCTCGAGCACCAGCCCGGCGGGGGCGCTCATCGACACCGCGACGCCGTCGTTCGGCGACTCGTCGGTGAACGCAATCACCTGCAGCTCTTTTTCGCGGCCCGGCACGAGCTGATCGGCGCCCGTCTTGCCATCGCCGTCTTTGCCGGCCGGCGCGAAGATGCTCGTGACGTCGGCCTTGCCCAAGAGCACCGCCTCGAGCGCGGCCTTGTACGAGCCGACCAGGTCTTGCTTCGCGAACAGCTTGTTCGGGTCGAGCCCCTTGCCGCGCAAGAACGCCATCGGCAGCAGGTAGCCGCCGACGCTGTCTCGGTCTGTCCACGCGGCGGTCTTGCCCGCGAGCGTCTCGAGCGTCAGCCCCCTGCCCGCCTTGCACACCAGCGCGGCGCGGTACGACGAAGCCCCGTCGCGCACGCCGCGCACGAGCACGCGCACGCCCATCGCCTCGATGCGCGCGCACACGAACGGAGGCGCCCACGCCGCATCGACCTTGCCCGACAGCAGATCTTTCGCGAGGGCCTCGTAGCTCGCCGCCACGACCACCTCGGTGCGCTTGCCCAGGCCCGTCTGAAAGTGCGCCTCGAGTCGCCCCGCGTGCGTCTTCGCTTCGCTCTCACCGAGCGAAGGAGGCAGCGCGAACCGAACGAAGTCTCTCTGCGGGCGCGGCAATCAGACCTCTTTCTTGATGCGAGCGACCTCGTCGTCGGCGAGGCCGAACGTCGCCTGGAGCAGGTCGAGCACGTGCAGCTCGGGCGGCCGGTTGCCCCCGGCCTTCGCGACCCGCGCCGCGAGGGCGTACGCCTTCACGCGCTGCGCGTGGGTGGTGAGGCTGTGCGCCATCACCACGAGCCGCTTCGACATGCCGTCGTCACTCAGCGCCTGCATCGCGTCGCGCACGAAGAGCTGGGCCCTGTCCATCGAGAGCTCGCGGAACACGGGGTCGCCCGCCAGCGCCTCGACGATCGCGCTCGCCTCTTGGGCGCTCACCTTGCCGTCGACCACCGACACCAGCACCATCACCTCGGCGTACAGCCGCTCTTTCGGCTCGCCGAGCACCTCGTTCAGGGGCTGGCCCGCCTCGACGGCGCTGAACACCTCTTGCACCTCGGCCTCGCTGATGCCGAGCCCCATCTGAAAGGTCTTCAAGAGCCCGAGCTCTTCACGGGTCGCCTTGCGGTCGGCGAGCGCCACGGCGGCGGCCAGGCCGAACGCGAGCAGGCGGTTGCGATGGTCGGGCAGCCGCTCGCGCAGCGACGCGAGCACGTCGTCGAGGCGCTTCGCGCCGGCGAGCTTCGCGGCCGAGCCTTCGATGAGGGCGTTCAGCTCTTCGGGCTTCGTGCCCTCGAACTCGGGCCGCTCGACGACGCGGCGCAGAAGCGTCTCGAGCTCTTTCTGCACGATGGAGCCGTCGGCGACGGCGGCCATCACCATCGCTTCGACGAGCGCTGCGTTGCGGTTCTTTCGGGCGGCGATGGCGGCGTCACGCGGCATGGTCGATCTTCTTCTCCGTGGCTTGTTGCCAGAGGCGGGTGTCGAGCAGGTGACTGGTGTGCAGGTTGCCCATGGCCTTCATCAGGCTCGAGCGAACGAAGGGGTGCTCGCGCTCGAGCTCGTCGACGAGCTTCTTCACCTTCTTGCGCTGCAGGTTCTCTTGGGAGCCGCAGAGGTCGCAGGGAATGATGGGGAACTGCTTCGCCTCGGCGAACTTCGCGATGAGGCTCTCGGGCGCGTACACGAGCGGGCGAATGACGGTGTTGCGGCCGTCGTTCGAGTGCAGGAGCGGCGGCATGGTCGCGGTCGTGCCGGCGAAGAGCTGGTTGAGCAGCAGCGTGTGAATCAGGTCGTCGCGGTGGTGGCCGAGCGCGATCTTGTTGCAGCCCAGGCTCACGGCCGCGTTGTACAGCACGCCGCGCCGCAGCCGGCTGCAGAGGCTGCACTGCGTGACGCCCGGCTCGAGCTTCTCGAGCACGATGCTGTACGTGTCTTCTTTCAGCATGCGGTACTCGTAGCCCTCGGCCTTCAGCCAGGCCTCGAGCTTGTGGCCGGGGTAGCCGGGGTGGCCCTGGTCGAGGTTCACGGCGACGAGCGAAAACTTCACCGGGGCCTTGCGCTGCAGCGCGCGCAGCACGTGCAACATCGTGTACGAGTCTTTGCCGCCCGAGACCGCGACCATGATGCGGTCGCCGTCGGCGATGAGCCCGAAGTCGGCCACGGCCCGGCCCACGTGCCCGAGGAGCTTCTTCTCGAGCCCCTCTTCTTCGTGGCCGTCTTTTTCGAGGCGTTCGACGTCGTTCATCACCCGCGGGGAGTGTCATGAGCGGGGGTGTGTTGGCAAGCGCTCGAAACCGCTTCACCTGCTATATGCGCGCGCGGTGATTACCGAGTCCGCAGGGGTTCGCGAGGTCGCGCTCGCGCTCGCAGGGCAGACCGAGTTTGCAGTCGACGTCGAGGCCGATGCGATGCACGCGTTTCGCGCGCGGCTGTGCTTCGTGCAGATCGGCACCGAAAAAGACGTGTACCTGCTCGACACGCTGGCGCCGGGCGTGAACGTGGCCGAGCTCGCCCCGCTCTTCGCCGATGTGTCGAAGACGAAGTACTTTCACGCGGCGGGGGGCGACCTGCAGTACCTCGCGTCGGCGGGCGTGCGCGTGAAGGGCCTGTTCGACACGCACCGCGCGGCGACGCTGCTCGGCTGGCCGAAGGTGGGGCTCGCCGACCTGGTGCTCGAGAAGCTCGGCGTGAAGCTGCTGAAAGAGCACCAGCAGTCTGACTTCTCGATTCGGCCGCTGCCCGACGACATGAAGGCGTACATCACCGACGACGTGAAGTACCTCGTCGAGATCGGCCGACAGGTGAAGGCGGCGTGTGTGGCCGCCGACGTGCTCGAAGAGGTCGAGCTCGACTGTGCGCGCATGGCCGAAGAGGCGGCGGCGCGGCCCGACATGGGTCACGAGAGCAAGCCGAAGCTGCCGCGCGGGGGGCTCTCGGGGGCACAGCTGCAGCTGGCCGAGGCGATCGGCGAGGCGCTGCACGGCCTGCGGCTGAAGTGGGCCGAGGCGGCGAACGTGCCGATGGGGCGCATGCTGTCGAACATGGCGCTGGGCGCGATCGCGACGAAGCCGCCGAAAGACCTGAAAGAGCTCGCGCGACGCGAAGGCGTGCGTGGGCCGTGGGTGCGCGAGCATGGCGAGACGGTGCTGAAGCTCGTCGAAGAGCTGCAGGGCAAGCAGGCGCGGGGTGAGCTGCCGAAGGCGGCCGACGCGGTGAAGAAGGACCCGAACATCAAGAAGAAGGCCGAGGCGCTCAAAGCGTGGCGGGCCGAGAAGGCGACGGCGCGCAAGGTGACTCCGTCGGTGGTGCTGTCGAACCTGCTGGTCGATGACCTGGCCGAGCTGAAGGCGCCGGTGACGCTCGAGGCGCTCGCGGCGCTGCCGTGGCTCGGTGAGAAGCGGCTGAAGCTGTACGGGCCCGAGCTGGTGGCGCTGCTGGTCAGCAAGTCATGACGCCCGCGAAGTGTGCGGTGCACCGCGAAGCTGATGCGCTGGGGCCGTGCCCGAGGTGCGGCAACTTCGTGTGCGGGCTGTGCGCAGAGGGGCGTGCCGAGCTCGTGTGCGCGCGGTGCTTCGCGCTGTCACCTGAAGCGGGGCGACAGCCGATCGCGTGGGAGCGACGCCGCGAGCTGGGTGCGCTTTCGGCGCTGTGGCAGACGTGGAAGGAGTCGATGTTCGCGCCCGACCCGTTCTTCAAGAAGGTCATGCCGAACGGCAAGGTGAGCGATGCGGCGCTGTACGCGTTCGTGATGACGGTGTTGATGATCGGCCCGAACTTCATGCAGCAGGCGCTGAGCGGCAAGCAGACGGTCGAGACGCTGAAGACGATGTTCCGGTCGGTAGAGTGGCTCCAGGCGCTGACGTGGTGGCGGTACGCGGGCGGGGCGGCGGTGGCGTCGGTCGTGCTGTTCCCGCTGTTCTTCTTTCTGGGCGCGGCGTTCTTCCACGGGTGTGCGGTGCTGGCCGGCGCGCGCGAGGGCGGGTTCAACGGCACGGCGCGGCTGATGGGCTACTCGTACGGCGCGATGGCGTCGTACGTCGTCCCCTACGTGGGGCCGATGTTGACGGTGTATTACTTCGCGCTGATCGTCATCGGCATGATGCGGGTGCACCGCGTGACGGTGTGGCGCGCGCTGGTGGCGAGCCTCTTGATACCCGGCATCGTGATTTCGTGCGCGAGCTGCGGCCTCGCGTTCCTCATCATCGACCTGATGCGGCCGATGCTGCAGCGATGACGGTCAGCCTGTCGGTGGTCGAAGCGTCAAGCGCGCGTCATGTCGGTCTGACCCGAGAGCGTCACTGCGTTCGCCCCGTGCACCGGGGTGCTCGGCCGCTTCGGTCACACATGCACTGCCCCATAACGGCCCTAAGGTAGCGACCCCCGGGCGACCGGTGCGAGCGACGGCGCACGCCGTCTCGCGGTCTCGTTACCGCGAGACGACATGCGCGTTCCCACCCGCTCGAAAGAACGGCGGAGGCCGTAATCAAAAGCCAATGACCTGAGCACTCGAGCGCCCCGGTAGACGGCGGCGAGCCCCTTGCAGCGTTCACCCTTCATGAAAGACGTCATCGTCATCGGCGCCGGAGCAGCGGGGCTTTCTGCCGCACGTGTGCTCGTGCGCGCAGGGCTGTCGGTGCGCGTGCTCGAAGCGCGAGACCACGCCGGCGGCCGCGTTCAGACGCGCCGATACCCCGGCCACCCGCCCATCGAGCTCGGCGCCGAGTTCGTGCACGGCTGGCACCCGCTCATGAACCACTTCGACCTGCCGCTCGGCCCGGCCGACGGCAGACACCTCGTGCTGCGCGAAGGCCGCCTCGTCGACGGCGCGCGCGTGATGAAAGAGACGCTGGCGCTGATGGCGAAACCCGAAGGCGCAGGCGACGAGCCGATCGGCCGCTTCTTGCGCCGCGAGGCCTCGGCACGGGCGCTCGACTTCGCGCGGGCGTACGCCGAGGGCTTCTTCGTCTGCGACCCTGCGAGGGCGAGCGCGCTGGCCATCGGCGACATGTCGCGCGCGTCGGCCGACATCGGCGACGGGCTGCACCGCGTGCTCTCGGGGTGGGACACGGTCATCGAGCAGCTCGCGCGCGGGCTCGACGTGCGCTGCTCGACGCCGGTGCGCGACGTGCGCTGGCGGCCGGGCGCCGTACAGGTGAACGGCGAGCGGGCGCACGCGGCCGTCATCACGGTGCCGCTGCCGCTGTACGACTCGCTCCACTTCCACCCCACCCTCGACAAGCGCTGGAGCGCCGTGAAGACGGGCTCGGTGACGAAGGTGGTGCTGCGCTTTCGCGACGACGTGCCGTGGGCGAAGCGCGACTTCACGTTCTTGCACGCGCCGCGCGCTCCGATTCCCACGTTCTGGCGGCTCGCGCCGTTCACGGCGCAGACGCTGGTGGGGTGGTCGTCGAAGCGGCTGACCGAGGGCGCAGGCGACGCGGCGCTGCGCACGCTGTCGCGGCTGCTGAGGCAGCGCAGGCTCGAGCAGTGGCTCGACGGCGTCGACGTCATCGACTGGGCGAAGGAGCCGTGGGCGCGGGGCGCGTACGCGTGGGTGCCCACCGGAGCGACGAACCTGCGCGCGCACCTGAGCGACCCCATCGCGGGCACGCTGTTCTTCGGGGGCGAGGCGACCGACCCGCTCTACTCGGGCACGGTGCACGGCGCGCTGAACAGCGGCGAGCGGGCGGCGCAGCAGCTGCTCGCGGTGCGCAACAGAGGGGCCGGGCTACTTTTTCGCGCGCCGCCCACCGTCGGGGCGCGCGCTGCGTGACACTTGCGCAAAAAAGTAGCCTGTCCCCTTTATTGCGCAGGTCACAGCGGGTCGTCGAGAAAGTCGCTCTGCAGCTGCGTGACGTTGCCGAACGTCGAGCTGATGCGGTCGGCGCTGAAGCCACCTTGCGGGGCATTCACGATGAACCCGAGGTCCAACCGAATCACCTGCGTGTTCAGCTGGGGAATGAGAACGCGCAGGCCGAGGCCCACCGAGTGGGTGAGCTGGGGGTTCACGTCGTACGCGGTGCCGACGTCGTAGAACAGCACCAGGCCGACGAGCGTCGTCAGCAGGTTGAACGGCCGCGTGCGGTACTCGAAGTTGCCGAGCAGCATGTTGCGCCCGGCGAGCGCGCCCGACGCCGTGCCGCGCAGGCCTTCACCGGCGCCGAGCACGTAACGAAAATTGTTCAGATCATTGCGCCGAAAATCGCCGCGAATGCGCGTCACGAAGCGGCCGCCCTCGAACTGCGGCGACCAGTTCGCCACCTGAAACCCGTAGTGCTGGTTCACGTTGCGGCCGTCGGCGAAGAAGCGCGAGGCGGCAGCGCCCCACACGGTGAGAATGTCGTCGCCGAGAAACCAGCGGTACCGCACGGTCGCGCCGAGCTCGACGAAGTGGTTCGCGGTGAGCGGCGGCGCGTACTTCACGGCGGCGATGAGCCGCAGGCCCGACTGAAAATCTTCGGTGAGACCGTACGTCTCGATATCGTGCCGCTTCTCGTACCGCGCGCGAAACAACGTCGCCGACGCGTACAGGTAGACGGCGTCTTCGCTGCGCGGCAGCCACGTCGACGTGAACCACTGATCGACGTCGGGCTGCAGCGGGGGCTCGCTCGGCGCGCGGTACTGCCGCATGTACCCGCCGGGCCCCGCGGTGACGTCGGCGCGCCACTCGCCCATCACGAAGCGGCGGGTGCCGAGCGCGGCGACCTCGAGCACGCGCCGGTCGTAGACGTACGGCACCGCCTGAGAGGGCAGGTCGTCGTCGGGGTAGCCGAGCTCCCAGATGCGCGAGCCGCGAAAGATGCGCACGCGGCGAAGGTCCCACGTGGCGAACACGTTGAAGCCCCACGGCTGGTCGAGCGTGATGAGCGGCAGCGCCACCTGCAAGATGCCGTACGTGCCCTCGGGCTTCGCGGTGTTGCGGTTCAACACGATGCCGAGGCTCTCGCGCACGAGCACGCGCGAGTCGGCGATGCGACGCCAGATGATCTCTTGCCCGAGAATGAACGTGTCGCGCCGCAGCTCGGGGTCGACCGTCACCTCGATGGCCTGCCCGAGCAGGTTCATCTCGGTGATGGGCACGTGCAGGTACTCGAGCACGCTGCCGACGAGCGAGTAGCTGAAGTTCGCGCGAAACGACCAGCGGTCTTTCGTGACGACGAGCGCGATGACGCCGCCGTTCGGGCCGCGCACCGGCACGACCTTGGCGACGGCGATGATGATGAGCGCGCGCAGGTTGCGCTCGATTTCGGCGACCTTCACCTGAGACCACGTGTCGCCCGGCTTCAACAGCGGCAGCACCTCGCGCAAGATGACGTTCTCGCGCGTGCGCGCGTGAAAGATGCGCGGCCAGGTGAGCGGGTCGCTGTCTGAGAAGACGTCTTCGCGCGCGGTGAGCACGCCCTCGACGACGAGGCCGGTCGGGTCGGCGATGCGCTCGACCGCGTGCTGCTCGAGGCCCCACGCGATGAGCGTCTTTTCGTACTCGCTGTCTTTGTCTGCCGCCCCGAGGGCGAGCAGCGCGAGCAGTACGGTCATGGGGCCCGTCGCGCGACGGCGCGCAGCACGGCGTCGACCACCGCCTGCGTGTGCGTCGCCATCAGCTGGTGGCCGGCGTCATCGACGTCGACCTTGTGCGAGCCCTTGAGGTGGTTCGACAGGTAGGCGGCGTGCTTCGGGCCGATGATGCGGTCTTGGTTCGCCGAAAGAATTTCGACGGGCGCCGTGAGCTCACCGTACCGCGCGGCGAGGCGCGGCAGCTCGGTCTCGAGCACGTGCCAGTCGCGCACCGAGGCGAGCAGCGTCGGCGGCCGGGTGAAGAGCCAGCGGCCGCGCTCGACCACGCCCTCGTCGACGGGCTTGGGTGAAAACGCATCGACGTAGCCTGAGGCGACGGCGTCGGGCCCGAGAATGGGGCCGAGGCCCCAGGCGATGAGCGGGCCGGTGGGCGTGAGCAGGCGGGCCTGCGCCTCGCTCAGCACGTGCTTCTCGTCGGGGTGCCCGACGGCGGCGAGCAGCACGAGCGCGCCGACCTCACGGGGGAACTCGAGCGCATAGGCGATGGCGACGGGGCCGCCGTACGAGAAGCCGGCGATGACGGGCCGGGTGAGGCCGAGGTGTTTGACGGCGTCGTGAATGAAGTGCGCCTGCTCGACCGGGGTCATGAAGGGGTCGGGGCGGGGGCTCCAGCCGTAGCCGGGGCGATCGAACGCGAGGGTGCGGAGCTTCGGCGACAGCCTTTCCATCACCGGGGTGAAGTCGAGGCACGAGCCGGGGTTGCCGTGAACGAAGACGACGGCAGGCTCGGCGCCGAGCGAGTCGACGGCGTGAACGTGCGAGTCGGAGTGGAACTTGCCGGGCGGGGGGTGGTCACCGTTGAAGCCGCGCTCGCGCCACCACGAGTACACAAAGAGGCCGAGCACGGCCGAGAGCGGCAGGGCGATGAGCCAGGCGAGCACGCGCAAGCAGCGCCGAGGCTACCGCGGTTTGGCCGAGGTCTTCAGCGCGTTGCGTATTCGACTTCGCCGCACGCGATGCCGAAGCCGGGGGTGTAGCAGGGCATGGTGGCGAGCTCGCCGTCGCCCCGGTCGACTGACATCGTCTCGAGCGACATGGGCACCGACTCGGCGTGCATCTGCGACCCGGCGCGGCCGGTGGCGCCGAAGCGGCCGGCGACGACGGCGAGAATGAGCGAGGCGGCGATGGCGAACATGGCGCGGGTGAGGCGCCCGCTGCGCTTCTCGGCGCGGCGCTCACCGACGGACTCCCAAAGGCGGCTGACCTCGTCGCGGGCGTGGCGCTGGGCGAACATCGCCGACTCGGCGCGCAGCCAGCTGAGCTCGTGGCGGCAGCGGGCGCAGCCGTCGGCGTGGGCGTCGAGCTCGTCGAGCCGGCCTGCAGGTGCTTCACCGAGCACGGCGGCTTCGAGCTGGAGCTTCGTCGGGCAGTGCTTCATGACCGGCCCCCCAGGTGCGGCAACATGGCCTCGCGCAGCTTCAGGCGGGCGCGATGAATTTCGTTCTTCACCATCGGCAGCGACCACCCCATGAGGGTCGCGATCTCTTCGTAGCCGAGGCCGTGATCGAGCCGGAGCACGAGCGCGGCGCGGCGGTGGGTCGACAGGGTGCCGAGCGCCGTGTCGAACTGGCGCTCGAGCTCGCGGTCGAGCAGCAGGCGCTCGGGGTCGGGCGAGGGGATCACGGCTTCGATCGGCGCCTCGGAGTCATCGAGCTCGACCTCGTCTTTGCGCGACCGGCGCTGCTCGAACGCGACGTTGCGCGCGATGCCGAGCAGCCACGCCTTCACGCGGGCGCGCTGCTCGAGCCGGGCGAGCTGGGCGTGGGCGCGCACGAACGTCTCTTGGGTGGCCTCGTCGGCGGCGGTGGCGTCGCGCACGACGTCGCGCAAGAAGCGGCGCACCGAGCCGACGTGGCGATCGAAGAGGGCCTTGAAGGCTTCGGCCTCGCCGGCCTGCGCGCGCTCGACGAGTGACTCTTCGGGAGTCGCCTTGTCGATGGGCAACTTTTCGACGGGAGCTTTGCGGGCGAGCAATCTGAGCATGGCTGCGATGCGAAGACCTTAACGTGACAAAGAGACGACCCTGGTTTCAACCCCTTGTGGGCTTGCCGCTAATCCCCCTGAGGTACTAAAGGATTTGCCCCATGAAGGACTACGTGCGCCACCAGCGCAGCCGAATGTTCGAGAGCGACTTCTTCGAGTTCTTTTCGAAGGTGCACCCGTCGACGCCGTTCATTCTCTACATTCCCGCGGGGCTGTTCATTCTCGGGTACGCGCTGGCGACGGGCGTGACGACGCCGCTGTGGGCGGCGGCGATGCTGCCGGTGGGCTGGTTCGCGTGGCAGATCATGGAGTGGTCGCTCCACAAGAGCCTGTTTCACTGGGAGGGCAACACGCCCTTCACGCGGCGCATGCACCAGATTCTTCACGGGTACCACCACGACTACCCCGACGATGATCAGCGGCTCGTGATGCCCATCGGCGCCTCGCTGCCGGTCGTGCTGCTCATCGCCGGCCTGCTCTACCTCGTCGGCGTGCCGCACCTGACGCTGCCGTTCTGGGCGGGCATGCTGTTCGGCTACCTCTGGTACGACTTCATTCACTACTCGACGCACTTCAGAAAGCCGACGACCGAGTGGGGCAAGCGCATGCGCAGCCACCACATGGCGCATCACTTCGCGGTGCCCGACAAGAACTTCGGCATCAGCCACATGTGGCTCGACCGGTTTCTCGGCACGCTGCGCGTGCGCGAGACGGGCGCGAAGCACGACTGAGCCGGTCAGGGGCTTTCCCACGAGACGCGGTAGCGGGCGCGGTGCCCGTCGTAGCTCGTGAGCTCGACCTTGAGCCCCTTCCACCCGAAGAGCTCGCCGGCCGACTGCATGTTGCCGCGAATGAGGTGCGGGTAGAGGCCGACCTCGTTGTGGTCGAGCTCCCAGCTGCGCTCGGAGGTGATCTCGACCTTCACGTCGGCGTAGTTGTTGAACTGGCGAAACGTGCTCGGCAGCCGCTTCACGATGCGCAAGGGGCCGAGCAGCCGAATGACGGCGAACAGCGCGCCGCCCATGACCGTGTCGCCGTAGGTCTTGAGCGCGAGCAGGCCGAGCTGAAAGCTGGCGTCTTCGATCGAGCGGCCGGGGAAGAGCTCGTCCGCGAGCACCCGGGTAACGTTGTCGAACGTGGCGATGGGGTACGACGGTTTGCTCACCTTCTCGTCGATGCCGGCCTCGGTCTTGAGGCGCTCCCAGGTGCGGGGGGTGAGGCGGGCGCGCACCGTGTCGATGGTGGTGCTGATGCCCTCGCGGTACACGATCTTCTCCACGCGGGGCCCCAGGCTATACGATTCGCACCTTGCGTCGTGCCGCCGCCGTCTCGTTCATCGTGCTCGCCGCGTGTGGCGACGGGCACACCGACCCGCAAGGCGCGCGCGCGCGGCAGCCGCTCACGGTTCGCAGCTTCGAGCACAGCCCACCGGCCGGCCAGGGCGCAGCACGGTTCGGGCACGCGCTCGCGGTGCTGAAGCGCCCCGACGGCGGCGCGTCGTATGCCGTGGGCGCGCCGGGTCAGCTGAACGGCGAAGGCGTCGTGCACGTCTTCGAGCGCATCGACGCGGTGAGCGGCGAGGCCCGCGGGGGCACGTCGTTCTACGGCTCGGGCCAGGGCCGACGGCCGGCGCGCTTCGGCTCGGCACTCGCGTCGGCCGACCTCGACGCCGACGGGCTGCCCGACCTGGTGATGGGCGCG
>JAEUJP010000014.1 GCA_016793725.1 Myxococcaceae bacterium
ACCTCGCCGTCGGCATCGCCACCGCGCGGGCGTACACGAAGTACGGGGCGCGCGAGCGTTCGTTCGTGAAGTCTGCGCTCGTGTTCGCGGCGCTGTCGATGTTGCCCGACGCCGACGTGGTCGCGTTCGCGCTGAAGATTCCCTACGAGCACCCGTTCGGTCACCGCGGCGCGTCGCACTCGATTCTGTTCGCGCTGCTGTGCACGGCGGCGGCGTGGGCGCTCGCGAAGCCGCTGAAGCTGCCGCCTCGGGCGACGGCGCTCGCCGCCCTCGTCGCCGTCGGCACCCACCCGCTGCTCGACACGCTGACCACCGGAGGGCTCGGCTGCGCGCTGGCGTGGCCGTTCTCGAGCGAGCGGTTCTTCGCGCCGGTGCGGCCCATACCGGTCGCGCCGATCGGGCTCGGCATGCTGAGCGCGCGCGGCCTGCAGGTGGTGGTCGTCGAGCTCGTGATGTTCGCGCCGCTGTGGGTGTACGCGCTGGTTCCGCGCCGGGGCCGCGGCGAGCTGGTGCCCGGGCTGGCGGGGGTCGGCACGGTGGCGCTGGTGGGCGTGGCGGGCCTCTTCTACCGGTCGGTGCGAGAGCGCGACCGCATCGCGCCGCCGGCCTCGTTCGCCGTCACGGCGGTGCGCGAGGGCGCCCCGGTCAGCGAGCTCGAGGCCGAGGTCGCGGTGCCGCTCGAGCGGGCGCTCGGGGCGCGGCGCACGCGCACGCGCGTCGGGGGCGGCGTCGTGCGCGTCGAGGTGTGGGGTGACGCAGCGCCGGCCGGCCCGAACGTCGAAGACCTGCGCCACCCCCTGTGGCTCGTGCGCGGCGAGCGGCCGGCTGGCGCGCTGTGCGGCGCAGAAGCTCAGGTGCCTCACGTGCACATCGACCCCCTGAAGCTGGCGGCGCTGAACGTCGGAGCGCTCGACGTCGAGCGCAGCGTGAAGGCCGTGCCGCTCGAAGAGCTCGACCGCCTCGTGGTGAACGAGCGCGCGCGGGTGGGCGACGTGGCGGTCGTGTCGCTCGCGTCGCCGACACCACGCTGCAGCGTCGAGGGCGGCGGCTGGCTCGTGCGCGCGGCGAAGGCCGAGGGCGGCGTGCGGCTCGTCTCGCGCATCGAGCTGGGCGATGGCGCGCCGCTCGCGCTCTCACGCTTGAAGCCGGCGGCGGTGACGCGCGAGGGGGCGACGCGGGTGACGTTGTGGTTCGCAGAGGCCTACGACGCGAAGCAGGCGCTGGCCGAGCTGCGCGGGCACGAGGTGCGGCACCTCGACGGCCTGAAGCGGGTGAGGGTGACGTTCGTGGGGCCCGACCGCGAGGCGCTGCAGCGCATCGCCGAGAGTGTGGCGACGTCGCTGCGGGGGGCGCTGCTCGTGGTGCGGCCCCGTGAGGCCGAGCCGCGCCTCGAGGTGCAGGTCGACGCGGCGCGGGCGGTTCAGCTGGGGCTCGACGCGACCGAGCTGCACGCCCTGGGCACGCTGGCGCTGCGCGGGCACACGGTCGAAGGCGTTCGCGTGAGCATCGACCTGGCAGAGCGCGAACATCTGGCGGCGCTGTTCATCGGGCCGCAGCGGCTGGGTGAGGTCGTCTCGATCACGCAGTCGCTCGAGCCGGGCGAGCTCGTGCGCGAGAACGGTCGGCCCGCGGTCGAGCTTTGGGCCTACGGGCTCGAGCCGAAAGACGTGCCGCGGCCGGCGCTGCCGCCGGGTGTGGCGATGGAGGTAGCGGCCGAGCGCTGAAAGACGGCGCTCAGGCGCGCTTGCGCCCGCCGCCCTTGAAGCTGGCGAGCAGCAGCAGCGCGGTGCCACCGCCGACGAGGCCGGCACCGACGGGCGGCGGTATTTCGGCCTTCTTCTCGACCTCGGTGGTGGCCTTCAGCGGCCCGATGTCGATGAGCGTCTCGCGCTGCCGGTAGGGTATGCCGCCGAACCACAAGGCGAGCACGCCGAGCACGTTCAGCAACAGCCCGGCGATTCTCACGAGCGCCGAATCTTCACGGCGAGGCGGCGAAGGTCTTCGTTCACCTTCATGAACTGGGTCTTGCCCTTCTCGTCGGCGATCTGCGCGTCGAGCGCCGCGATCTGTGCCTGGGCCGACTTCGCAGCGTCTTTGCTGTCGTGCACCAGCCAGTCGATGCCCTGAATGATGGCGAGGCGGGTCTCGAGGTTCTCTTCGGTCAGGTGCTTCATCAGCTCGCCGACCAGCGACGCGTCTTTGCTGCGGCCCACCTCGTACGCCGCGCGCGCGCGCACGCCCTCGTGCCCGTCAGACAGCTTCTTCGCCCAGCACGGCGCCTCGGCCTTGCAGTCTTTCGCCGCGTCGAGAATTTTGCGCCACTTGGCGATCTTGTCTTTGTGCTCTTTGACCGCCTTGTCGACGTCGGCGCAGCCCTTCACCTGGTCGTCGTCTTTGCACTCGGCCTTGAAGAGCTTCTCTTCGTCTTCAGACCACTTGTTGAACGTGTTGAGCTCGCGGTCGTCGCCGAGCATCGCGACGCCCTCCATCGACTCTTGCCGCGCGTCCCAGCTGCCCTTGCTGCCCGTCTTGATGAGGTTCGGAATCGCGTCGCGGCCGCCGATGCGAATCAGCGCGCGCACGTACTCTTCACGCGCGTTGCCCTCTTCTTCGTCGAGCATCTCGGCGAGCGCCTTCGCGCCGGCCTGGCTGCGCAGGCGGCCGAGCGCATCGGCCGAGCGCATGCGAACGAACAGCTTGATGTCGAGCATCTCGTTGTTGAACTTGAGCCCGTTGAGCAGGCCCTTCTCGGCCTTCATCTCGTGCAGGTCGCCCAGCACCTGCGCCGCCTTGGCCGTGAGCGCCGGCGCCAGAATCTTGTTCTTCTCGGCCCAGGCGAAGCGCTCTTTGTCGGTGCCCTCGAGCACGGGCAAGAGGCGCGGGGCCACGTCGTCGCCGATCTGGTACAGCGCGTAGCTCGACTCGACGTAGAACGAGACGCCCCGGCGCTCTTTGAACATCATGTCGACGAGCGCATCGACGGCCTTCGGGTCGGCGATGTCGCCCAGCGCCTGAATCGCCTTCTTCGACAAGAACGGCTCGGTGTTCTCGTCGCGCGCGAACTTGATGAGCGGCTCGACCGCCTCTTTCGCCTTCATCTGGCCGAGCGCGTCGATCGCCGCGATGACCGTGTAGTTGTCTTTCAGGTTGAGGCACTTCAGCAGCGTGCTGGCCGCCTTCGGGTCGCCGATCTCGCCGAGCGAGTTCGCGATCTCTTTGTTCATCGCCTTCGAGTCGCCCTCGGCCGCGTTCCAGTCGATCGCCTCTTCGAGCGGGCCGACCGACGACGGGTCTTTCAGCACGCCGAGCAGCAGGGCGATCTTGCTCTTCACGTCGGCGCCCTTCTCGTCAGACAGGCGCTTGTGCAACATCGGCACGAACGACTTGTCGATCGTCTTCAGGCTGCGCAGCTCGTCGAGCCGCTTGAGCTTCTCTTTCTTGTTCTTCGCCCCGCTGATCGCCTTTTCCCAATACTCGGGCTTGTTCGGGTCACCCTTGCAGCCCGCCACCGCCAGCGACAGAGACACGACGAGAAAGAGCTTTCTCAT
>JAEUJP010000015.1 GCA_016793725.1 Myxococcaceae bacterium
AGCTCACGAACGTGGGCACGCCGACGGTCTCGACGGTGCGGTCGACGGTGACGACGCCGCCCTTGTCGTCGCGGGCGATGACGCGCACGTGCACGGCGTGGTCGATGGGCTCCATGGGCACCGAGCCCGCGGCGACGCGCGCCGCGTCGGGAGCGACGTAGAGGGTGACGCCGTCGACGAGCACCTCGAGCTGGTTGGCGGCCACGGTGGTCCACCCCAGCGTGAAGGGGGTGCCCGCGGTGACGAAGAGCGGCACGCTGACCGTGACGCGCAGGTTGCCACCGATGCGCACGACGAGCACCTGCTCGATGCGCTCGGCGCCGTGCTCGACGGTGAGCGTGTACGTGAGCAGGCTGTCGGGGGCGAGGTTGGGCGCCGTTTCCATGAACGAGCCCTGGGCGATGGCGGCGGGCATCGTCTCGGTGACGAGCGGCATCGCGGCGCCGGCGCGGGTGAGCGTGAGGCGCGAGCCGCCGCCGCGCACCTGCCACGAGACGGTGATGGGCTGACCGGGCAGCGGCGAGGCCGACGCCGTCAACGAGACGATGCGCGGGGTGACGCTGACGTCGACGCTCGCGGTGGTCGCGCCGGCGGTCAGCACGTAGCGCGTGTCGGCGGTGGGTCGAACGAGCACCGAGCCCGCGGCGCCCTGGCCGCGCAGGTCGAGCGGCGCGCCGCCCATGGGGCGAATCTCGAGGGTGGTGGCGCCGGGTACGCTCCACACGAGGGTGGTGGCCTCGTCGGCGCCGACGTGGGTGGGCGACGCGCTGAAGATGACGCCGGCCTTCGTGCCGCTGACGGTGACGGTGAGCACCTTCGAGTCGGTGCCGCCCTCGCCTTGGGCCATGAGCACGAACGTGGTGTTTGCGGTGATGGTGACCTGCGTGCTGCCCGAGGCGGCGGCCGGGTCGATGCCGAGCGGGCCTTTGCCGACCTGCTCCAGGGTGACGCGCTTCGCGTCGGTGGTCGCCCAGGCCAGCGTGACCATCTGACCCGGCGCGGTGACGGTGCCGGGGGTGGCGGTGAAGCTCGTCACGACGCCCGAGGGCGGCGGCGGCACCACCTCGGGTTCCTTGTTGCACGCGGCGGTGAAGACCACGGCCGAGACCAGAGCGAGGCGAACGAAGTTCATGGCTGTTTCTCCGGTGAGGGCAGGCCGGACCCGCGGGGGGCTTGCCTAAGGCGTGTACGTGTAACGGTAGGCCGTGTTCGGTGCGATGCCCGGGTTGTTCGCGCTGTTGATGTTGATGGGCATCGCCATGCGGCCGGTGGGGTCTTCGAGCCAGGTGGTGGCGTCAGAGCCCTGCGCGTACGGCAATGAGGTGCCCATGCCGCCGGCCATCGTGCCGTAGTGGAACTCGATGTCGCCGTTCGCGAACGCCTTCACCTGGAAGTTGAGGTCATGGCCCGTCTGGTTCCACCGAATGAAGCGCTCCCACGAGACGATGGTGTACTCGTCGCCCGACATCGGAGTGGCGTCGGGGTCGCGGTCGAGCCGATAGATGCCGACGCCGGGCCCCGGGGTTGCGGTGAGGTCGTCCCAGAAGGGGGCGATGGTGCCGGCCGGCGCCGTCGAGCTCGGTACCGACTTGTTGGTCGTCTGCGAGAACGAGTAGGTGGCGAACGTCATGAAGCCGTTCGTATCGACCCGGAGCGTGGTGCCCGGGACTCCGAAGTACGAGATGGGGTTCGGCAGGGTGACGGTGGTGAGAACGGTGTCGCCGCCGACGTGAATCTGCGTGCCGGTCATCGCGATCGCCTCGAAGTTGCCCATCGGCAGCTGCGTGAGCCGGTAGGGGAAGGGGGCGCACGCCGCGTGCAGGGTGCCGGGGGTGCCCGTCTGCACCCCGTACGTGCCGGTGCTCGCGCCCGAGCAGCTCGCCATGGTCGTCGACGCGTAGATGACGCCGTCTTGCGGGCGGTCGGTGCGCACCGAGATGCCGGCGCCGGTCAGCGACGTCGCGTTCCACGACGCGGCCGAATAGGCGATGCCGCCGACCTCGAGCGTCACGGTGCCCGACGTGTCTGACATGGCGAGGGTCGCTGGGTAGACGTAGGCGGCGGTGAGGCCGGCGGTGGGGTCGCCGAGGTCGGCCGCCTGGGCGAGCACGACGGCGCTGTTCGGCGCGACGGGCACGCTGCCCGCGATGACGTGCGTGTTCGCGCCGCCGAAGTTCAGCCGCATGCCATTCAGGTCGATGGGCGCGGTCGAGGAGTTCGTGACTTCGATCCACTCCCCGTTGGTGAGGGTCGCCGCAGGCCGCGGGTTCACCTCGGTGATGCCGAACAGGCCGGGCGCGAGTCGCCCGCTGCCCTCGACCTCGACGAACCCCGTGCCGATCGCGACGCGTGCGGTGTACGGCAGCGCGGTGTCGACGCGGAGCGGCTGCGGCAGCGTCGCCGGCGCAGCGAACATCGTGAAGGTGGTGCCGGCAGCGGGCTGCATGGGCGCGACGACGGCGTCGAGCTCGCCGGGCGACGTGACGCCGACGGCGGCGACGTTCGTGCCGGGCACCCCCTGCATGCGCTGGTACGCGAAGA
This sequence comes from Myxococcaceae bacterium, assembly GCA_016793725.1. GTDB lineage: Bacteria > Myxococcota > Myxococcia > Myxococcales > Myxococcaceae > Xiheicaenimonas > Xiheicaenimonas phototrophica. The sequence goes on from JAEUJP010000015.1 coordinate 2,542, forward strand.
CGATCTTGCCGCTCGAATAGACCTGCGCCTGGAAGGTGAGCTGGCTGCCCGGGAAGTCGTCGTGCTCGACGTCGACCCACTGCACGATGAGGCGGCGCTGGCCGTCGGCGGTATCGAGCCGCCAATAGATTTCAGACGGGCCGATGTCGTACAGGTCGTCCCAGTACGGGGCGATGGCGAGCGGCTCCGATGCCGTCGTCGCGAGGTTCACGTTGTTGTCGGTGCCCGACACTGCGGTGGTGCTGAAGATGAACCAGCCGTTGATCGAGATTGAGAGCGAGTTCGCGCTCACCTTGCGGCCGAAGATGATGGTGCTGAAGGTCTCACCGAGCGCCTGCACCTTCGCGGTGCTGTCGGGCCCGACGTACGAGATGCTCTGGCCGCCGGCCCCGACGATGTCGATGAACGCTTCGCCGGCGCGGTTGGCTTCGATCGACGGCAGGCCGTAGATCGAGGTGCCTCCGACGACCGTGTGACCGCTGACGCGGGCGAGGCCGGTGAGCGGGGCGAGCTGGTCGAACGTGAGGCGGCCGAGGTTCGCGACGGTCACCACCACGGTCTGCGGCATCACGGCCGAACCCGCGCCGTTCGAGGCGTTGAGCGTGTACGTGACGCTGCTGCGGTTCGGGTAGACGGTCACCGTGCCGGTGTCGAGCACGCCGGTCTGGCTGTAGACGACCGCGCCGCTCGAGTCCGAGATGCGCACGTCGCGCGCGTTCGTCACGTTCCACGACAGCACGACGGGGTCGCCGCCATTCGTCACGCCGGGCAGGTCAGAGGTGAAGCTCACGAACGAAGCCACGCCCACCGCGGTCACGGTGCGGTCGACGGTGACGATGCCGCCCTTGCCGTCGCGCGCGATGAGGCGCAGCTGCACGACGTGGTCGGTCGGCTCGAGCAACACCGAGCCCGCCGCGACGCCCGCCGCGTTGGGCGCCACGTAGATGGTGATGCCGTCGCGCACCACCTCGAGCGACGCGGCAGCAACCGTCGTCCACGACAGCGTGAACGGGGTGCCCGCCGTCACGAACCCGGGCACCGTGGCCGTTGCGCGCAGGTTGCCGCCGATGCGAACCACGAGCACCTGCTCGACGCGCTCGTTGCCCTGCTCGACCACGAGCCGGTACGTGAGCAGGCTGTCGGGCGCGAGCATCGGCGCCATTTCCATGAAGCTGCCCTGCGCGATGTTGGTCGCAGACGTCTCGGTCACGAGCGGCGCGGCGACGCCGGCGCGCGTGAGGGTCAGGCGCGTGCCGCCGCCCTTGACCGCCCACGACACGGTGACGGGCTCACCCGCGAGCGGCGAGGCCGTCGAGGTGAACGAGGTGATGCGCGGTATGACGACGACGTCGAGGGTTGCGGTCTGCGAGCCGGCCGTGAGCTCGTAGCGGGTGTCGCTGGCCGGCGTGACGACGACCGTGCCCGAGCCCTTCTGGCCTCCGAGGTCGAGCGGCGCGCCGCCCATGGGGCGAATTTCGACCGAGGTCGCGCCGGGCACGCTCCAGAAGAGCGTGGTGGGCTCGTCGGCCTGAATGCGGGCCGGCGAGGCGTTGAAGACGAGGCCGCTCATCGGGCTGTCGACGGCGACGCGCAGCACCTTCGAGTCGGTGCCCCCTTCGCCGGCGGCCGAGAGCACGAACGTCGTGTCGGTCGCGATGGTGACCTGCACGTTGCCCGCGCCGGCGGTGCTCTCGATGGTGACCGGGCCCTTGCCGACCTGCTCGAGCGTGATGCGCTGGGCGTCGGTCGTCGTCCACGCGAGGGTCACCATCTGACCCGGCGCCGTGACGGCGTCGGGGGTCGCGGTGAACGTGTTCACCACGCCCGGCGGCGGAGCGAGAATCACCTCGGGCGCCTTGTTGCAGCCCACGAGCGCGACCACGAACGATGCAGCAACGATTCGAGTGAAGTTCATGGTGGCTCTCACGGCGTGAAGCGAACGGCCATGTTGGGGGTGATGACGGGCTGGTTGACGCCGATGACGAGCGCCGTGTTGCCGGCCGCGTTCTCGAACCACACCGTGGCGCCGTTGCCGTTGGCGTAGTTGCTGGCGCTGCCGCTGGTCATCGTCGCGTAGTGGTATTCGACGACGCCGGTGTCGAAGAGCTTGATCTGGAAGTTCATGTCGTCGGAGTCGAGCCAGCGCTCCCAGTGGTGCCACTGCACGATCCAATGGCCGCCGGGGTTCGCCGCGTCTTCGCCGGGCGCGACGCGCTTGTAATAGGCGTTCGACGACGGGTGCACCGTGTTCTGGTCGAGGTCGTCCCAGAAGATGCTCAAGACACCGCCCGTCGGCTGCGACGTCGACGGCACCGACTTGTTGCTGGTGCCGACATCTGCGGTGTAGCTGCGGAGCACCACGAAGCCGTTCGTCGAGGCCGTCACGGTGTTCACCGACGTGCCCGCCCAGGGGAAGGGGGCGCTCGCCGTCGAAAACTCTTCGACGTTCGAGTCGAAGCCTCCGTTGCCCGACGTGAACATGGGCGTGCCGCTGCCGCTGATGTCGTAGTAGCTGACGGGTATCGACTGCATCGCCGCGACCGCCGCGTTCTTCACGCCCGGCGTGCCCTGCTGCTGCGGCGTCTGCGTGCCGAATGGCGTCGTGCTGGTGAAGACGATGGGGTGCGGCGCCGTCGTCGAGGTGTCGCCCGTCACGAGGTGCGGCTGGCTGTCGATGCCGGCCGAGCGGCCCTGGGCCCCGGGGCCCGTCGCCGTCCACGACTGAGACGCCGTGTAGCTGCCGAGCCGCAAGGTCAGCGTGCCCATCGTGTCGTCGAGCGCGAACTGCTGCCCGTACGCGTAGTTCACCATCACGTTGTCGTTGCCCGGCGCAGCGTCAATCTGCCCGAGCACCACGCGGCCGAGCGTCGGCACCGGCACCGAGCTGTTGACCGTGAACGACTGCGCGCCGTGCGTCACCGTCCACCCCTGGAGGTCGATGGGGCCCGTCGAGTTGTTCTGCACCTCGAACCACTCGCCCGTCGCCGCGATGGCGGGGTTCGGGTTGTAGAGCACCTCGCTGACGCCGATGTCGCCGGCCTTCACCAGGTTCGGCGTGGTAGCGACCTGCAGGTAGCCGTTCGGCAGCTTGAGGAAGCCGCGCACGACGCTCGGCGCAGTCAGCGACATGTTGAGCGGCGGCGGCTTCGGGCCCAAGAAGCTGAGCCCCGTCATCGCCGCCGGCGCCGGGCCGTTGATGCCGGTGTTCGGCGGGCCCTGAACGCCGACGACCGGGTTCAACGTCGCCGCGTTGAGCGTCTGGTACTCGAACGTCACGAGGCCGGTCTGGTGCACCTTCACCTCGAACGTCAGGTCGACGCCCATGACGGTGGGCGAGTGCAGGTGGCTGAACTGCACCACGAGCGTGCGCTCGGGCGCCTCGTTCAACACCTGCCAGTAGATGTTCGAGTCGGCGCCGAGCGAGAGGTTCGCCCAGAACGGCGCGAGGAAGTTGCGCTCGACGCTCGAGTTCGGCAGCGCGACCGTCGAAGCCCGCGTCGCCGCGCTCGGGCCGAGCACCAAGAAGCCGTTCGTCGAGACCGTGAACGGGCCGACCACGCGGGTGCCCCACATGAACGTCTCGAAGTCGGGCGGCGTGAACGACAGCACCGCGTCGTTCGCGTTGTCGGCGAAGCCGAGCCGCGTGCCGGTGGTGCTGATGTCGACGAAGCCCGTCGAGCCCGGCGTCGAGACGACGTTCGACGTCGGCAGACCCACGGCCGGGGCGGGCCCGCCGACCGACCACGAGATGTCGAACGGGTTGTTCGCGAACACGGCGCCCGCGACCGAAAAGTCGGCGGGGGTGGTGACGGTGACGCCCGCGTCGGCGGTGAGCGGCGGGTCGACGGTGTTGGTCGCGGTGAGCACGTAACGCATCGCGCGGTTCGCGTAGGCGGTGCCGGTGCCCGACTCGGCGGCGCTGCCGCGCGCGCTGACGACCGTGTGGCCGTCGGCGTCGACGATGGTGACCTTGCGCGCCCCGGGCGCAGACCAGGTGAGGGTGATGGGGTCGCCGCCGTTCGGCACGACGGCGGGCGTCGCGGTGAACGAGGTGAGCGTCACGGGCCCAGCCACCTGCTGGGTGAGCGAGCGCGTGACGCCGGCGTCGGCGCGCACGCTGAGCGCGGTGAGCGTGTATTCGGTGTCGACCGCGGGCGTCGGCAGCGAGAGCCCGCCGTCGGCGGCCTGGCCGGCGATGTCGACGCGGTAGAACACGGCGCCCCCGGTCGAGAGCTCGATGGCGTCGGCGTTCGCCGTCGTCCACCGCAGCTGGAAGTTGCTGCCGACCTTCGCGAACTCGGGCCCGGTGAAGCTCGTGATGGCGGGCGAGCGGCCGACCACGACGTTCAGCGTGCGGGTGAGCGGCGGGCCGCTGCCCTCGACGGTGAGCTGGTACGGCACGGGCGTGCCGTCGGGGTACCCGGGCACCGGGTGCACCGCCGAGCCTTCGGCCAACATCGCGCCGGCGTCGGCGGCGGCGACGATGCCGCTGCCCGGCTGGCTCAGCACGACGCCGGTGGCGTTGGCCGTCTTCCACGAGAAGGTCACCATCTCGCCGGCGTCGGCGACGAACTTCGACGCGGTGAACTCGATGATGGCCTGGCCGACGTCGACGTCGACGGTCTTGAGCGCGCCGTCGGCGTTGAGCGTGTAGCGCGTCGGGGCGGTGGGGCTCACGACGACGCTGCCGGCCTGCACCTGGCCCGCGAGGTCGAGCGCGGCGCCGCCTTCGGGCGTGATGGTCACGACGTGCGCGCCGGGCGCCGACCACACGAGCGTTGAAGACGCGCCGCGCTCGATGCGGGCGGGCAGCGCGGCGAACATGACCTGCTGGCCCGAGCCCTCGACGGCGACCGTCACCAGCGCGGTCACCTTCACGCCGCGCGAGTTCGCTGCGTTGAGCACGAACAGCGACTGGGCGTCGATGGCGAGCGAGACCTTGCCCTCTTTTTTGTTGTCGATGGCGACGGGGCCCTTGCCGACCTCGAGCAGCTCGACGTCGGAGGCGTTGGTGGTCACCCACTCGAGCTCGACCATGGCGCCGCGCGCGACGATGGGCGGGGTGGCCTTGAACGTGTCGATGCGCGGAGGCTCGGGGAGGTCGAGGCGGGGCGCGCTGGGGCAGCCCATGAGCGCGAGGGTGGCGACGAGAGAGACGAAGAAGAGACGCAGGGTGTTCATGTTCGGTGTCCTCGCGCTCACTGCTTGGGAGTGAAGCGGTAAGCGGTGTTCGGCTGCAGCCGCGGCTGGTTGACGAAGAGGGGCAGGGCCGAGGTGCCGTTGGGCGCCTCGAGCCAGCCGGTTGCGCCACCGCCGAAGGGCGTGCCGGCGTCGAGCGCCGAGCCGCTGGTGTCGTTCAGGTCGCCGTAGTGAAACTCGATGGTGCCGTCGTCGAAGAGCTTCGCCTCGAAGTCGAGTGAGCCGGTGTCGCGCGACGCCCAGAGCGAGACCTTGTTCCACTGCACGATGGTCTTGTTGCCCGAGCGCGCGACGAACGCGTTGCTGACGGAGGCGCCCACCGGGTTGTAGGGGCCCAGGTCGTCCCAGAACACGGCGATGGTGCCGAACGGCGTCGAGGTGCTGGGGAAGGTCTTGTTCGTGTCGGTGCCGTTGGTCTCTGCCGCGCGGAAGGTGAGGAACCCGTTCGCGGCCACCTTCATCGTCGAGCCGGCGTCGGCGCCGAAGTAGGTGAACGGCACGGGCAGCTGAACGGTGACGAGGCTCGTGTCCCACGAGCTGGGCATCAGGGGCCCCGCGTCGGGCACGCTGGTGACGTCTTCGAAGTCGACGGGAATCGGAGCGACGGTGTACGGGAAGCAGCTCTCGTTCAGCGCGCGCGGCGTGCCGGTCGAGATGGTGGGCACCATGCCGTACGTCTGGGTGCGGGTGCAGCGCGGCACCGCGCCGAGAACGGCGCCGCCCTCACGCTGAATCGAGTAGCCGGGCTCGCCGGCGTCCCACGAGAGCGTGTTCACGATGAACGGGTTGAACGTGCCGCCGTCAGAGAGCGAAATCTGGCCGACGCGCACCGAGACGGCGTCTTCGGCGGCGTACGCGAGCGTCGTGCCGTACGAGATGTCGATGGCGGCTCCGCCGTTCTCGCCGAAGTCGGTCGAGGCGCCGATGACGAGGTACCCGGAGTCGGGTATGACGGTGCCCGCGGGAATCACGAACGGCATGTTCGGGCCGGTCGCGGTGACGAGCTCGAGGCCGCTGACGTCGAGGTCGGCCTGGGTGGGGTTGAAGAGCTCGACGTAGGTGCCGTCGAAGATGCCGGGAGTCGGAATCGGCATCACCTCGTTCACGATGACGTAGTTGGTCGTGACGACGCGCACGGGGAAGGCGACCCAGCCGTACTGTTCCAGGTCGGTCTTGTAATAGAAGCCGGGGGCGACGTTGGCGGTGCCGCTGGTGAAGCTGCGGGTGCCGACGGCGGCGCCGTTCGTGAACCAGGTGAGCTGCAGGCCGTCGTAGAGCGACGGGGTGTTGAACGAGTGCTGGCCACGGAAGACGCCGGCGCCCAGGAAGATGCCGACCGTGGCGGCGTTGCCCTGCGCGGTGATGGTGAGCGTCTGGTAGAGGAAGCGAACCTCACCGGTCTCGAAAATCTGCACCTGGAAGGTGAGCTGCGACATCGGGTCGGCGACGAGGCGCGCGTTCGCCCACTGCACGGTGAGCTTGCGGGGGAAGGTGGTGCCCTCGACGAGCCAGTCGACCGTGCCGGCGGTGCCGAGGTCGAGGTCGTCCCAATACGGGGCGATCATGGCGAACGCGGGCAGGCCCGAGGTGCCCTTGAAGTCGACGTTGGCAGCGACCGTGCTGGTGGTGGTGCCGAGCGCGAGCCAGCCGTTCGTCGAGACCGAAAACGTCGAGGTGGGCGCGCCCGCGAACGGGGCCGTGAAGCCCTGCGGCACGGTGAAGCTGACGGTGCCGTCGTTCGTGCTCGAGAAGATGACGGGCACGGCGTTCGGGTTGCCGTGAATGTCGACGAACGTCGTCACGCCCGACGTCGAGACCGGCGGCTCTTGCGGTATGCCGATGATCTCGGCGGGCGCGAGGGTCGACAGGTCCCACGTCAGCTCGACCGGGGCGCCGGGGCCGACGGGGTTCGGGTTCGCCAGCGCATAGAGGCCGGTGTTCACCGTGATGGTGCGCTCGAGCGAGTCTTTGTCGCCCGCGCCGTTGTACGCCTCGACGACGTAGGTCGTCGTCGACGACGGCCGCAGCGACGTCATGCCGGCGTTCACCATCGGCAGCACCTGCGTCTCGTAGACGATGGGGCCGCTCTTCACCCGCACGATGACCGAGGTGGCGTTCGACGTCGTCCACGTCGCCATCGCCGGCGTGCCGCCCGCACCGACCGCCATCGGCAGCGTGAACGTGTTCACCTTCGGCGGCCGCGCGACCTTGATGGTGCGCGTCAGCCGCGCCTGCAGCCCGTTGAAGTCGTGCACCACGAGCGTGACCGCGACGTCGGCGTTCAGCGCCGGAATCGTGAAGCTCCCGTTCGCAGAGGCCGGCGGCGTGGTCGTGAACACCGGCGCGCCGTCGAGCAGAATTTCCGAGCGGTAGCCGTTCATCGCCGTCCACCGCACGGTGGCCGGCTTCAGCTCGGTGCCGAACGTCGGCACCACGAACGACGTGATGAACGGCCCGTCGCGAACGAACGAGCGCAGGTCGCTCGACACCGACTGGGCCGGCGTGTTGGTCGTCGCCGTC
>JAEUJP010000042.1 GCA_016793725.1 Myxococcaceae bacterium
CGCACCACTTCGTGTTCCACCATGAGCACCTCCGCTTCGCGGGGTGCAGCTACTTCCCTTTCCATCGATGCCTCCGGGTTGAGGCCTCGTGGGGGTCACTTTTAGTGACGCGAGGGGGTCAGTTTTACTGTCGCTCTACAACTACGGAGGAGGTGAACCTGGGGAGACGCGATCACCCCGCTCCAAGTTTCGTGAGGTACTTCTTCGCCGCTCGACGCTCCCTCAAGTACCGCACGAAACTTGGAGCTGCCTGCCACCCTCGGTGCAACTGCGGCGCGCCTGCGATGGCATCGAAGATCCGTGGGTCGGAATAGAGCGTGCCGCACCCGGTGTACCGAGGGCCTGGAGCTCAGCGCAGCGAGCGGAAACCCCACTCGTATCTCTGTTGGCCGGCGCGCCAGCGCACGAAGCCGGGTAGACCGACGCAGGCCCGAGGAGCTGCACCAGCCCGGCACCCTGCCACGCGGTGAGCCAGGCGAGGCTGATTGTGGGGCAGCGTTCGCGGCGCAGAGACAGCGTCGCGGTCGGTCAGATGGCTGGGTCGGAGTCGCTGGGCTGACCGGCAGCAGGCGGAGCAGGCGTGGTCGTCGCAGCAGGCGTGGTCGTCGCAGCAGGCGTGGTCGTCGCAGCAGGCGTCGTCGTCGCAGCAGGCGTCGTCGTCGCAGCAGGCGTGGCCGTCGCAGCAGGCGTCGTCGCAGCAGGCGTCGCCGGCGTCACCACCGGGAACTCCTCCTTGATGGCCTCAGCCGTGTACGTGCCCTTGATCGCCCAAGGCATGACGCGCTCGATGCCATGCATCTCTTGCTCATGCTCGAAGCTCGGGCCCTGCAGGGCATAGATGCCGGGGAGCAAGGCATCCTTATCGAGCACCAGCATGAACGCCTTGCGCTTGGCCGACACACTGAGTCGGCCCGTGGCCTCATCAGCCACCTTCACGCTGAGCAGCTCACCGGGGATACCGGCGATGTCTTGAATCGTCAGGCCGCCGGCGTCGAGCACCTCGAACGAAGGCTTGCGCGGGTCATCGGCCTTCTCACCGTCCTTCTTCGGCTCGTCGGGCTTCTTCGTCTCGCCGTCCTTCGGCTTCGCCGAGTTGAGGTACGCAAACAGGTGCTCCTTCACGACGCTGGGCAGGCCCGAGACGTTGACGGTCTGCGCCTTGGTGCTGTTCGCGAACGAGCCGGCCAGCAGCGAGAGGTCGCTCGTGGTGCTGATGTACTGCCGACCGACGGCGCTGCCCTCGAGCTTCACGAGGTCATCGAACATGTTCGTGACCTGGTCTTTCTTCGCGCGCTGCGCCGCGACCTTCTTCGCGTCGGGCTGCCGCACGTCGTTGTTCGGAGCCATGCCGATGAGGCGCGCGAAGCTGTAGTCGCCGCGCCAGACCGTCGTCTTCTCGTCACCGAGCTTGCGAATCGCCTCGGCCAACGACGCGTGCGCGAGCGGCGACACGTCGAACATCATCTGCTCGTACTTGAACTTGAACCCCAGCGGGTTGTCGGCCGAGACGCGCGTCTTGTCGCCCAGCGTACCGAGGCGCTCTTTCGCCGCCTTGAACAGCGCCTCGCGCTGACCATGCACCTGCTTCGCGAGGTCATCGAGCCCGGCGCTCTGCAGCCCGCGCTCGAGGTACCACCACTCGAGGTCGACCTGCGCGTGCTTCGACATCGTCGCCGACATCTCGGTGCGCCCGCCCGACACCACGAACAGCTTCGCCGGGTCGATGCTGTCGACCGTCGTCAGCCCCGTCAGCAGCTCGCCGACCTCTTTTTCGGGCCGCAGCTGGTACTTCATGTCGGCCTGGCGCACGTCGGCGTCCGACCGCACCGTCAGCTTCTCGCCGGCCTTCGGGTCGGCCGCGATGCTCTCGTAGAGCTTGCGCGTGTCTTCCGTCAGCTTCTTCAGCGTCTCGGTGCCCTTGTCTTTGCCCTGCGAGTAGATGCGGCGCGCGAGCGCGAAGTTCTCGAGCTGCGACAGCGGCACGAGCTCGTTGCCCGCGGCGATCCACGCGTGGCCCGCCGGGTCGTAGAGCAGACCGTCGGTGCCGAGATCGAACGGGCTGCCGTCGACCAGCACCGGCTTGTCGGGCGACACGTCGACCGCCTTGATGCCCATGCGCCCGAGGTAGTTGTCGGCCGACTCGAGCCGGCTGCCGAGAAACGTCTTGGTGCGCGAGGCGCCCTTCGCGACCTCGATGCGCCACGCCTCGGGCTTCAGCGCGATGTCGGTGTCCTGGTCTGCGAAGATCGCCGGCGGCAGGTCGAACTCGGCCAGCACGCGGTTCATCAGCACGCGCGACGTGCGGCCGTTCGAGTCGCCGAACGGGTGCAGCGCCACGATGCCGCGCTGAAAGTCTGCGGCGGCGGCGATGGGGTCGGCGTCGGGCTTCGTGAGCTGTTCCTTCAGCTCGTCGACGAGCCGCTGCAGCTCGCGCCTCACCACCGACGCCGGCGGGTACTCGAGCATCGCCGTCACGGTGCCCTTGGTGTGGTCGGTCTTCAGCACCGTCACCTTCACGCCCGCCTCACGCAGCGCCTCGACCGCCGACTCGCTGTACGTCTGGGGTCGCGCGAACTGGCGCCCGTCGCGCAGCTCGCCCGCCTTGTCCCACCGGAAGCCGCGGCCGATCATCGCGACCGAGCGGAGCAGCCTCGCCTTCATGCCCTTGTCGGGCGCGTGAATCAGCTCGTTCGTCTTGATGATGGTGTCGACGCTGAGCTGCTCGGCGAGCTGCCCCTTCGGAATCGAGTCGAGGTACGTGTTCGCCCGCAGAAAGCCGCGCCACGCCGCGTCGCCGTAGGTCTTCGTGAAGTCGCCCTCGGCCCGGTGACCCGAGTCGATGAACGTCGCCGCGAGCACCATGCCCGCACGGCCGCTCTCGAAGTCGCCCTTCAGCGACTTGAGCTCGCGCTCCGACAGCTTCAGCGCCTGGGGCGTCAGCGAATCGGGCGAGAACATCGTCTTCTCACCGAAGATGTTGCCGAGCCGCTGGTTGACGTTGTCTTCGACCTTCAGCACCTGCTCGCCGAACGGCGCCGAGAACTTTTCCCAGTCTTTGGAGTCGAGCGCCTTGCTCATCTCGAAGACCGTCTCGTTCACCTGGCTGTCGGTCGGGCTGTCGACGCCCTTCGCCTGCAAGAGCTGGCGGGCGATCGACTTGACCTCCCAGCTGCCGCTCTTCTTCAGCGCGTCGACCGTCTGGTTCTTCTCTTTCAGCAGCTCGCCGAGCGTGGTCGGCTTCTTCTTCTCTTCGGGCTTGGCGGGCGTCGCTGCGGCGGCAGCCGGATCAGCCGGCAGCTTCGCATCGACGACGGGGCGGCGCCCCACGACGGCGGTCATCGGGCACCTCCGGCCTTCGAGAGCGCATTCATCAGGTCGCTCGACGGCGGGTACTGCGGCTCGGTCGCCTCGCCGCTCGACCAGTCGATGCTGAAGGTGTGGCCCTTCGCGCAGGTGTAGCCGTCGTTCTCGTCACCTTCGTACGTGCGCTTCGCCTCGGTCACCTTGCCCTCTTCGGCGCAGAGCAAGCACGTCACCGTCGCAGCCAGCTTTCCACCTGCCATTTTCGTGTCCGCCTCTCGGGTACAGTTTCGCCCGTACGTGGCTTCGGGGCCACCGTCAAACTCACGAAAGAGTCAGTGTGACTCTCGGGCGACTCAGTTCGGCGGCACCACCGCGCGCAGGTCGGGCGTACACGCGTAGCTCGAGTCGAACGCGGCCTGCATGAACGTGGGGTCGAGCGGCATCTCGGGCACGGCGATGGTCGACGTGCCCAGCTTCACGGTGCCCGACACGACGTTGCTGCGACCCTTGAACGTGCCGGCCTGCGCCGTCAGCGTGACGTCGGGCAGGTCGAGCGTGAAGCGCTTCACGCCCGACTCGAGCGAGGCGCGGGCGCCGCGCAGCATCACGGTGTTGAACTTCGCGACCGGGGTCGGAATCTCGAAGCGGCCCGGGTCGCTCGCGAGCTCACCGATGATGGGGTTCATGTTCGTGAGCAGCGTGCCCGACCGCACCGTCAGCTTGCCCGCCGGGCTCGTCTGCCCCGGCGCCACCGACCACGCCGCGAAGTCGCTCAGCGCGACTTCAGTCAGGTCGAGCGTCACCGCGTCGCGCGTGCGGGGAATGATGCTCGCCACCACCAGCAGCCGCGTCTCGCGCTCGCCCACCACGTTGCGCGTGCCCGTCACCTCGGCGCGCCCCGACACGAGCCGGCGCCCGCCCGTGCAGCCCGTGTCGATGACCATGTCACCCGACGGCTCGAGCTCGCAGCCGTTCACCGCCCACTTCATCGAGCCAATCTCGCCCGAGTCGCCGATCACCTCGACCGGAGCCAGCTTGTTCAGCGTCGAGTCGAACCCGCACGAGTCGTTCTTGTTCACCATCGAGGCCACCGCGCCCGCCATCTGCACCAGCAGCCGCGACACGTTCTTCGCCAGCACGTCTTCGAACGTGCACTCGGCCTCGGTCATCGCCGGCTTCAGGTTCGGCATACACGTGTATGACGCCACGTGCGCCGCCGCGTCGAACGCCGGGTCGAGCACCGGCGGCCCCCCCGCGACGGGAATGGTGCGCTTCGTGCCGTTCAACGTCAGCTCACCCTCGAGCCAGTTCGTGTGGTCTTCGCGCGCGCCCGCCTGCGCATCGAGCTTCGACTGCGAGAGCTCGATGGGGTACTCGGCGCCGTCGCTGTGCAGCGTCGCCTGGCCCGACGCCCACGACAGCCCGCGGAAGTAGACGACCGGCAGCTTGATGCTGCACGCGCCCGTCGCCGTGTCGATGCCGAGTCGCGACCCGAGCTCACCGCCGAGCCGACCGCTGGCGACCGTCAGCGCCGTCGTCGAGGCCGAGTCGCTCGCCTTCAAGCCTTCGAGCGTCGCCACGATGTTCAGCTTGCCCGCGTCGCGCGAATTCGGAATCACCGGGGCCGCCGGGTCGCCCGTCAGCCACCCGCGCACCGTCTTCGTGCCGGTCACCGTCACCGTGCCGGTCAGCTCGCGCGCGACGCCGTGGCAGTCGGTGCGCACCGCCGTCTTCTGCGCGTACTTCAGCTCGCACGGCTGCGGGAGCGTGAACGTCACCGAGCCGATGCTGCCGACGGAGCCCTCGAGGCGGGCCGTGGCCACCGTCGCCGCAGCCGCGAAGCCACACCGCGTGTCGTCGTCGACCGCCGAGCCGATGGTGCCGAACGTCGAGACCGTCAGCTGCGCCGCGCCTTGCGCCAGCTTCTCGCTGAACGACGGGCACACCCAGCTCACCGGGGTGAGCAGGTCGGGCTTGCAAGCGTACGCGTCGACGAACTTCTGCGCGTCGTAGCTCGGGTCGAGGCCGTCGCTGTCGGAGTCTTCGGGGAACGTGACCGTGCCGCCCCACACCGTCACGGTGCCCTCGAGCGCGTTCTTTTTGTCGCCCCACCTGCCGAGCTGCGCGCTCAGGTCGGACGAATCGATTTCCACGTTGAACGCGCGCGACGCCGACTCGACGAAGCCCGCCGCCCCGTCGAGCTTCACCGCCGTCAGCCCCAGCTCGCTCGTCGGCACCGCACACACGCCCTTCGTCTTGCTGACCGCGAGCTTGGGGTGTGCCGACCACGACAGCGTGCCGCCGTTCAGCTTCAGCGACGCGTCGGAGTCACTGCGCCCCGCCGCGTACCCCCGCAGCGTCGCCGTGTGCGTGACGACGGTCGCGTCGGGCTTCAGCGGCACGATGGGGTTCGCCGCGCTGCCGGTCAGAATGCCCTCGACCGTGCGCGTCGCCGACAGCGTCACCGCGCCGCGCACCTTGATTTCGACGCCGCTGCAGTCGGTCGAGATGAGCTTCCACTCGGGCCCGAAGTCGATGGTGCAGTCGCTCACCGTCCACGTCGCCCTGCCCGCCTGCCCCGTCGCGCCCTCGAGCTTCACGCCCTGCAGCACCTCGCTCGACTTGAAGCCGCACGTCGACTCTTCGGCGAGCACCGCCGTCAGCACCGCCGCGTCGCGCACCGCGAGCCGCGCTACGGCGTTGCCGACCGCCTTCTTGTTCAGCTTCTCGAGCTGACACCCCACCGACAGCACCGCGACGAGCAGAACCGTGCTTCGCATGACGCGCGTGATTTCACAGTCAACGGGGCCGGGTCAAACGCGGGTGCGTCGCTGCCGGCCGTCAACTGAGCTGATCGGCAGGGCCGTGCATCTACCTGCCCGTGCGCACGCTGCTGACCGCGGCAACCCTTCTCGTTTTCGCTGGTTGTGACGGCATCGTCGGCGACATGCCGGCCGACGAGCCGACCGCAGGCGGAAATGGCGACGGTGTAGGTGGCGGCGGCCAGAGCCCGACGGCTGGCGGCGGAGAGGTGTCGACCGCAGGGGGTGGCGCGGCCTCGACCGCGGGCGGCTCGACCGCCGGCGGCAGCACGGCCGGGGGCGGCGCCACTGCGGGGGGCAGCACGGCCGGCGGCATGGCCGCGACCGCGGGCGGCGGCGCCAGCGCGAACCAGGTGCCCGTCTTCGTCGCGGTCGGCAAGCAGTGGCGCCGCGCCATCTCGTGCGACGACGGCCGCACCTGGGTGAACGACAACTCGGTCGACGACGCGTGGCCGGTAGCCGAGCGCTACCGCTGCTTCGCGCCGTTCACGCTGCCCGACGGCGGCGCCGCGAACACCGACTGCGACCACAACCACTCCACCACCCCCGCGCTCGGCTACGCGAACGGCGTGTTCCTGCAGCAGACCGGCTGGGGCGCTCCGGGCCGCATCTTCCGCAGCACGAACGGCGTCGACTGGGCGCAGGTCGACATGGGCGCGAACGCGACCGACGTGATGTTCGACGACAACCGCTTCATCATCGCCACGCGCTCGAGCCGCCGGTCAGACGACCTGGGCGCGACGTGGCAGATGAACGGCACCATCGACGTCGCGAACGGCACGAACACCATCTGGAACGTGCGGGGCGGCATCGCGGGCGGCGGCGTGTATCTCGTCACGGCGCAAGACGGCGCAAACCTCGACTACGCGTACAGCTCCGACCGTGGCGCGACGTGGCGCAGGCCCACGATGGTCGGCGGCGGGCGCGTCGACGTGTGCGGCGCAGGTCACCCGGCGTACGGCAACGGCATCTTCGTCAGCGTCACGTGGAACCAGGCGATGAACGCGAGCATCATCTGCCGCAGCGCCGACGGCGCCGCGACGTGGTCGAGCACCACGCTGATGGGCGAGTACATGGAGTCGCGCCCGCTGTGGACGGGCACCGAGTTCATGGTGTGGAGCAACGGCCGCGTGCACCGCTCGGCCGACGGCATCACGTGGTCATCGATGAACACCCAGACGCGCCGCAACGGCATGACGTCGGGCGGCCCGAACATCGGCGCCGTCGCCCGCAACGCGAACGGCACCTTCGTGGCGACCCGCGGCGGCTGGCAGGTCTGGTACGACCAGCAGCGCTTCTACCGGAGCACCGACGGAGTCGTGTGGGACGAGCTCGCGACCGGCACCTACGAGCAGGGCCACCCCATCACCGCCATCGCCGCCGGGTTCGCGACGCGCAGCGCCGTCTGCCCCTGAGCTGGCCCCGCCGGCCGCTCGGGTATATTGAGCGGCGCCGATGAAGGTCCTTCGCCAGCCGCCGAAGCCCGTCAAGCGCGACGCGCTCGACGAGGCGCTCGCGCAGGTCGACGACGTGAAGCCGGCGGTCGTCGCGAAGGCGAAGCCGGCTGCCGCACCGACGCCCACGTCGTTTGGCGGCAAGCCGACGGAGCAGCCCCAGGTCATCGCCCGCGCCGACATGCCGGTCGCGTCGTCGAACCTGGGCTGGTCGGTCGACGAGAAGCCCGCGCGGCTCGGCGTGACGGCCGACGACGAGAAGCGCATCGGCGAGGCGACGAAAGCGTGGGCGGCGCTGACTCCGAAGGCGCTGGCCGACGGGCGGGCCGCGGTCTCGCAGGTGCTGGGCGGGCAGCGCACCGCGGGCTCGTCGCAGACGACGCTCGAGAAGCTCGGCGCGAGCGGGCTCACGAAAGAGCAGCAGGCGCTGGTGCTCGACACGTTGAGCCTCGCGTCGAGCTACTACGACCGCGTCGCGGCCTCGACCGACGACCCGGTCGCGAAGGCCACGCAGGCGGCGAACAAGACGCACCTGTTCGGCGAGGTCGACCAGCTCTGCGACGCGGCGCGCGCGCTGAAGCTCTCGCCGAAAGACCTCTCGCTCGCGATGTTGTCGGCGACGTACTCGGACATGGTCAAGATCGGCGGCCGCCTCAAGATGGGCCCCGATGATCAGCTCGCGTCGATGAAGAGCCTCATGAACCACGACCTCGCCGGCGCCGCCGCAGCCGAGGCGTTCATGGCGAAAGACCCGCGGCTGTCGAAGGCCGACCGCGCAGCCGTCGTCGACGGCATTCGTGCGCACCAGTACACACCGCCGGCGTTCTTCGCGAACATGCTCGGCGTCACCGCGCGCTTCTCGATGAAGCTCGCCGGCTACACGCCGACGCCCGCCGACGAGCAGACGCTCGCGAGCCTGAAGCAGAAGGTCGCCTCGCCGTACGAGCACCTCATGCCGGGCACGAACCGCGTGGCCTTCAGCACCGACGAGAAGAAGCTCATGCGCGACTGGGTCGGCCGCGAAGACTGGGTGGTGCCGAACGACCCCGCGCAGCACGCCGTCGCCGGCGCCGACGTGCTCGACAACTACGGCAGCCCCGGCGGCATGCTGAAGTACCCGCGCTTTCGCGGGCCCGGCACGACGTTTCAAGACGGCACGCTGAAAGACTCGCTCGGCACCGTGTACCCGAAGTTCGATGCGACCGGTCAGCCGGTGTTCGACAAGGCGGCGTATGCGGGGCCTCCGCACGGCGGCAACCTGCCGAGCTGCGTCGATGCGTACTGGCAGCTGCCCGAGGCGCTGCGCCCCGTCGTGGCCGAGAAGCTGGTCGCGGCGCGCACGGTGATGACCGACGCGTTCAAGCGCATGGAATCGACCCTGCGCGCGCAAGGCCACGACCCGGCGCAGGTGCCGTTCTGGGGCAAGCCGCTGACGCCCGCCGACTACGCCGACCTGCAGCGCATGCAGAGCGACCCGCCTCGGGCGCCGGGCCGGCTCGCCGAGCTGAAGCTCGCGGTCGAGGTGAAAGAGCTGTTCATCGCCGAGGCGCGCAAGGCCATTGAGGCAACAGGGGCCCCGTGATGGACCTGAAGACGCTCACCCTCGAGCAGCTCGAGGCCCGCAAGAGCGAGCTCGAGCAGAGCCTGAGCATGCTGTTCGCGCAGGTGGGCGCGGCGCTGCCCGACCTCGAGCGCGAGCTGATGGCGGTGCGCGACGAGCTTCAGCGCCGTCGGCGACGAGCTTCGCCTTGAAGCCGACCTTCTTGGCGAGCTAGTCGTCGCGGCGCTCGGCCTCGGTGACGCCGCGGCGAATCGCGTCGTCGACGGCGCGCAGCGCCTCTTCGCGCGCGCGCGGGTCTTCGGCGGGAGGCGCCGAGGGCCGCGTGCCGTGGTGGGCCATGCGCTCGACGAGCGCGGCGTCGGCGCGATCTCGGGCCTGGTTGCCGTCGATGTCGCCGTCGTAGCGCGGGTCGGTCGACATCGCCGGGCGAACCCCCACCGTCCAGTCGTCGGTGTGCAGGTCGATGTCGGGCACCCGAAGGCCACCTTCGTCGCGGCGCGCGGCGCGGGGCTCCCGGGTCGTCTCGCCTTCGTCGACGGGCCGGGGCCGCAGCTCGAGGTGGGGCCCGCGGTGCGAGCGGGGCGGGTCGTAGCCGTCGCGCAGATGAACGCCGTAGCGGCCGCGCGTGGGCGTCGAGGCCTCGAGCGGCACGGTGGTGTCGCGGGTGCGGCGGGCGCCGGGGGCGGCAGTGGGGTCGCGGAGCGCGGGCGTTTCAAGCGAAAGTCGACGGGGCATGCGCGCTCACCTTGCAAGCAGGCCGCCACCGCGCAACGTGGCGTGCCGTGGGCGCACGGCCGGTCGGAGCGTAGCCGCCACGTTTACCCGCGAGCTTCGGCTTGTGAACCGCCCGTTCACGTCGTCAGCACGAGCTTCGAAATCTCGGGCGGGTAGCCGATGCGCAGCGGCGGGCCCCAGTAGCCGGTGCCGCGCGAGACGAACACCTGCGTCGCGTCGACGGCGTAGAGGCCGGCGAGGTAGGGGAACATGGCGCCGACGACGAGGTTGAACGGCATCAGCTGGCCGCCGTGCGTGTGCCCCGAGAGCTGCAGGTCGACCTGGGCCTTCACGGCCGAGGCGACGAAGTCGCGGCGCGGCTGGTGCGCGAGCAGCACGAGCGCGCGCTCGGGGTCGCGGCCCTCGACCGCCGTGCCCAGGTCGGAGCTCGCGTTCGTGCCCGCGGGCCCTCCCGCCCCCGCGTAGTCGTCGACGCCCGCGAGGTCGAACGAGGCGGCGTCACCGATGCTGACCCGCGAGTTGCCGAGCACCGTGATGCCGAGGCGGGTGAGCTCGGTCTTCCAGTCGTCGACGCCCGAGTAGTACTCGTGGTTGCCGGTGACGAAGTACGTGCCGAAGCGCGCCTTCAGGTTGCCGAGGTGCTGCGTGGCG
Organism: Myxococcaceae bacterium; assembly: GCA_016793725.1. GTDB lineage: Bacteria > Myxococcota > Myxococcia > Myxococcales > Myxococcaceae > Xiheicaenimonas > Xiheicaenimonas phototrophica. The sequence goes on from JAEUJP010000042.1 coordinate 10,527, forward strand.
AAGCCGAGCTGCTCGACGCTGCCGTCGACGAGGTCACCGGTGATGGCGACGAGGTCGGGCTTCAGCGCGTTGATGGCGTCGACGACGCGCAGCACCTCGCGCTCGCGAATGGTGGGGCCGACGTGCAGGTCTGAAATCTGGGCGATGGTGAAGCCGCTCAGCGCCTTCGGCAGGCGGGCGAGCCTCACGGGCACCTCGTTGATGATGGGCGCGTCGGTGGCGCTCTTCACGCCGCTGACGCCGGCGCCGGCGGTGACGAGCGTGGCGGTGCCGGCGGCGGCGCGAGAGAGGAAGAGGCGGCGGGCGGGGTCGAACTGCTTCACGCGCGCGACGACGGAAGGCGGCACGCGCAGCACGACGAGCACGCTGAACAGCACGAGCGCGAGGGCGAGCCAGGTGAAGATGCCGACGGTGAAGAGCTGGGCAGGCCGGGTGCGCACGAGCAGCAGCACGCCCCAACCGACGGGCGCGAGCAGGGCGAGGCCGATGAACGTGAGAGTGCCGATGCGGTGGGCGCGAGCGGGCAGCTTCGTGTCACGCACGAGCCAGCCCCACAGCGCGCGGTGCATGAGCGCGATGACGGCGACGGCGGCGATGATGAAGAGAAAGAAGCTGAGCGGGCGGTTCATGCGCGCGGGGCAGTTTTTAACAGGGCTAAGGTGCAGCGCATGCGCTCCACGTACTTCTTCACACTCGCGGTGCTCGCGGCCGGCTGTGCGACGTCGAAGGGCTCGAGCCGAGGTGGCGCGTGCCTCGCCGACCAGCTCGGGCGGCTCGAGACGCAGTGGCGTGAGCGCGGCGGCTGCGCGGCAGAGCCCGACGAGTGCCGGCGCTCGTGCGAGAACGGCGACGTGTCGGCGTGCATGACGGGCTCACACTTCAAGCGGGCGTGTGAGCTCGGGGTGGCGAAGGGCTGCACGGGCTACGGCGCCGAGCTGCGAGCGAGCGGTGAGGCGGCGTGCGCGGCCGAGCTCTTCAAGAAGGCGTGTGCGGCAGACGAGGGCGAGGCGTGTGGGCTGCACGGGCGGGTGCTCATCGAAGACCTGCAGAAGTACGACGAGGGCAAGCAGGCGCTCGAGAGCGCGTGCGCGCGCATGAAGGGCTTCTCGTGCCGGGTGCTGGCGATGCACCTCGAGAGCGGGAAGCTGGGTGAGTACCCGACGTCGCGGGTCAGCGAGCTGCTCGGGCAGGCGTGTGCGGGTGGAGA
>JAEUJP010000046.1 GCA_016793725.1 Myxococcaceae bacterium
CCGACGGCGATGCCTTGCGCGCAGCGCTCTGGGCATGGCTGCAGCAAGAGGCCCAGGCTGTCGCCGCCGCGCGCGCTGCCGGCCCCGTGCGGCCCCCGCGCCCGACCGACCCGCTGCTCGGCCCGCTGTTCGATCGCCTGAGCGCCGCGCGGGCCGCGCTCGACTCGGCGTTTCCCACGAGGCCGCGCGAGCTCAAGGTCGCCCTCGGCCTCCTTCCCGACCCGCTCACGCTCGAGCTCGAGCTCTTGCGCCGCGAGGCCGGCGGCAGCTGGGGCACGAGCAACCCCCGCGTGCAGCTGGGCCTCACGCGCGACGGCGAGACGCCCGTCACGTGCAGCATCGACCGAGGCCCCTGCGTGCACCGCGCCATCGCGCTCGACGCCGCGCTGAACCTGCTGGGGCAAGACGCGCCGGTCACCGCCGCGATCTTGCGCGAGCTGAGCACGCCGACCTGGCAGCGCGCGCTCGCGTTCACGACAGGCGTGACCCCGGCGAAGGTTCCGCACGCGCACGAGCTGCGGTTCGTGGTGCGGCTCACGCGGCGCCGCGTCGCGCTGGCGGTCGTCGCGCACAAGCTGGGCAAGAAGGGCCCGTCGGGCTCGGGTCGAGAGGTGAAGCCGCTCACCGCGCTCATGTACCCGGGCGTGCCGGCGACCGACCGCCGCGTGCTCGAGCAGCTCGCGCTGCACCAGCCCGAGCACGACTACCACGAGGGTGACCCCGAGTTTCTCGCCGAGGCGCTGCTCGCGCTCGAGGGCCACCCGCGCGTGACGGTCGACGACGAAGACGCCGAGACGTCGCGGCCCATCACCGTGCTGCACGGCCGCGTCGGCCTCGAGCTCGACGACTCGCCGCTCGGCCACGTGCCCCGGTTCACCATCGCCGGTCGCCGCTTCGACTTCTCGACCGCACATCTGCTCACCCGCCGCGCCGGCCGGTTCATCGTCGCGCTCGCGGGCGACACGCTGCTGCTCGCAAACGCCGAAGGAGCGGCGATCGACTTCATGTCGGGCGTCACCCGCTTCGGCGCCACATTTCCCGAGGCTGCCCACGACGCGCTGCTCGCCAGGCTCGAAGTGCTGAAGTCGGTCGAGGCGACCCTGCCGGTCGCGCTCGCCGGCGTCGAGGTCAGGGCAGAGCCCCGCCCGGTCGCCCGCGTCGAGCCGCTCGGCGCCGAGGGGCTCGCGCTCGCCGTGCTCGTTCGGCCGGTCTCAGACGGCGACCCCGTCGTGCCGGGCGAGGGCCCGCTGCGCTTCACGTTCCGCCGCGATGGCCAGCGCCGCTACGTGCAGCGCGACGCGGCGCACGAGCTCGAGCTCGCGGCCACGCTGGTGAAGAGCCTCGAGCTGCCGCCGGTTGCAGGGTGGCAGTGGCAGCTCGCCGACGCCGAGAAGGCCATCGCCGTCATCGACCGGCTCGAGGGGCTCGCGCGCGCCGGGCTCGAGGTCGAGTGGCCGAAGTCGCGGTGGAAGCTGACGAAGCCCGCCAAGGCCTCGAACGTGAGCGTGCAGGTCACGCGCAAGCGCGACTGGTTCGGCGTCGACGGCAAGGTCGAGGTCGACGGCGAGCGGGTGGAGCTGGCGGTGCTGCTCGACTCGGTGCGCCGGCGCCGGCGCTGGGTGCGCCTCAAAGAGCGGCAATGGCTCAAGCTGTCGGAGGAGCTCGTCGAGCAGCTGCAGGGCCTCGCGAACGTCGCGCAGCCCGGCAAAGACGGGCTCGAGGTCACGTGGGCCGCGCTGCCCACGCTCGAGGCGCTCGAAGGGCAGCTCGAGCACCTCGAGCTCGCGAAAGACTTCGCCGAGCTGCTCACCCGCGTTCGCGACGCGGCGAAGGTCGAGCCGAAGCTGCCTAAGGGCCTCAAGGCCGAGCTGCGCGACTACCAGCTGCAGGGGTTTCGCTGGGCGATGCGGCTCGCGGCGTGGGGCGCCGGGGCGTGCCTCGCCGACGACATGGGCCTCGGCAAGACGCTGCAGGCGCTGGCGGTGTTGCTCGCGCGCGCGAAAGAGGGGCCGTCGCTGGTGGTCGCGCCGACGTCGGTGGTGTTCAACTGGCGCGAAGAGGCGGGGCGCTTCGCGCCGCCCCTGAAGGTCGTCGAGTACCAGGGCGCAGGGCGGTCGCAGCTGCTCGAGAAGCTGGGGCCGCACGACGTCGTGCTCGCGAGCTGGGCGCTGCTGACGCGCGACGCCGAGGCGTTCGCGAAGAAGCGCTTCGCGACCGTGGTGCTCGACGAGGCGCAGGCGATCAAGAACGCGGGCACGCAGCGGGCGAAGGCGGCGCGCGAGCTCGATGGCGGGTTCAAGCTCGCGCTGTCGGGCACGCCGCTCGAGAACCACCTCGGCGAGCTGTGGAGCCTGTTCCGCGTCGTGCTGCCGGGCCTGTTCGGCAGCCAGGAGCAGTTTCGCGACCGGTTCGCGGGCCCCATCGAGCGCGACCAGAACGTGCACGCTCGGGCCGCGCTGGCGGCGGTGGTGCGGCCCTTCTTGCTTCGCCGCAACAAGAGTGAGGTCGCGAAGGAGCTGCCGCCCCGCACCGACCTGTCGCTGCACGTCGAGCTGACGCCTGAAGAGAAGCGGCTCTATGAAGACGCGCGGCTCGCGGCGATCGCCGACCTGCAGAGCGGCGACGGTAAAGACAAGCGGTTTCAGGCCCTCGCGGCGCTCACGCGGCTGCGTCAGATCGCCTGCCACCCGCGCCTCTACGACGCGAAGTGGGAGGGTGCCGCGTCGAAGCTCGCGCGGCTGCTCGAGCTGCTCGCTGACCTCAAGGCGGCCGGGCACCGCGCGCTCGTCTTCAGCCAGTTCACGTCGCACCTCGCGCTGGTGCGCGACGCGGTGACGGCGGCCGGCTTCACGCTTCAGTATCTCGACGGCTCGACGCCGGGCCCTGCGCGGCAAGAGCGGGTCGAGGCGTTTCAGAAGGGCGACGCCGATCTCTTTCTCATCTCGTTGAAGGCGGGCGGCATGGGCTTGAACCTGACGGCGGCCGACTACGTGGTGCACCTCGACCCGTGGTGGAACCCGGCGGTCGAAGACCAGGCGACCGACCGCGCGCACCGCATCGGCCAGCGAAAACCCGTGACCGTCTACCGGCTCATCTCGATGGGCACCGTCGAAGAGAGCATTCTGTCGCTTCACGAAGACAAGCGGAACCTCGTGGCCGGCGTGCTCGAGGGCACCGGCGCCGCAGGTGCGATGTCGACCGACGAGCTGGTGAAGCTGATCAGCGCTCCAGCGTCATCGACTTGAACATTCGCCCGAGCGCTTCGATCGAGCCCTTGTCGCCGCGCGACTTCACGTGCAGGTGGCAGCCGGCCGTGCGCTCGCGCGCCGCGCGAAAGACGTCGTACCACTCGCCCGCGAGCCGCGGCCCACACTCGAGCGAGACGTGCTGGCCCGCCCACCTCAACTTCCAGCCCTGGCCCTTCAGCGACAGCTCGAGGCGCTCGAGCTCCCGGTCGATGCAGACCTGCAGCACGGTCGCGAAGCTCGCGCCGTTGATGATGATCTGCTTCGCCGACGGCAGCCGGCCCACCAGCGCGCCGAGCTCGGGCGGCACCGGCTCGCTCGTGAAGCCGAACGTGTGAATGTGGCAGCGGCCGGGCTCGAGGTCAGACAGGCTGGCCCGCAGGTCCCAGATGGTGCCGAGGCGCTCGAGCTCGCGCGCCTTCAAGAAGGTGGGGTGGGGCGCTCCGCCGCGCAGACGGAGCTCTTGAACGAGGCGCCACGCCGGCGTCGCGCGCAGGGTCAGCGCCGACTCGGCCCGCACGCTCACGGGGAAGCCGCGCTCGAGCTCGAGCACGGTCACGTCGGGGCCGAGCAGCTCGCCGAGCCGCGCGTCGAGCGTCGAGCGCAGCCGGGTCTCTTCGGCGCCCGAGGGCGCGCCGTACTGCAGGGCGATGAGCGCTCCCCACTCGTCGCCGCGCTCGAGCAGAAAGTCGGCGAAGACGGCGCGGGCCGCGTCGCTCGCCGGGTCGGCGTACACGGCCTGCAGCTCGCCGTAGAGCGGCACCGGCCGGGCGAGGCGGTCGACGAGCGCTCGGGCCTGCATGGGCAGCGGTTCGGCGGCGAAGGTGTGGCCACCGAGCGGCTCCATCACGTCGGCGCCGTGCGAGTCGCGGTTCTTGTGCCACAGGTCGACGAGCTCGCGGCGCGTGAGCGGTGAGTCGTCGAGCGGCAGCCGCGTGAGCTCGAGCAACATCGGCGTGAGCCGCGGGTCGTTCAGATGGCGCCTCAGCACCGTGAACAGCGGCGAGAGGCCGACGACCGAGCGCTGCCGCGAGACCTCTTCGGCGAGCTCGAGAAAGTCGGCGCTGAGCGGCTCGGCGACGATGATGTGGCGCAGGTCGGGTGAGGGGTGCTCGCGCCACGCATCGAGCATCGCCTCACGCATCGAGACCCGCTGCCCCAGCGCTGCGAAGTGAAGCGCGCGCTCGAGGTGCTCGATGAGGCCCACTGCGAACGCCCGTCAGTCGACGTCTTTGAGCACTTCTTTGAACTCTTCGTCGAGCTGCTTGAGCTCGCGGTCTTTCTGCGTCGCGAGCTTCTGAATCTCGATGGTCTTGTCTTGCTTGCGCGTGAAGGCGACGTCGACGACGCCGACGTCGGCCTTGAGCACGAGGTCGTAGAACGACGCGCGCACGCGGCGGAACGAGTCGAACGCGATGCGGCCGACGAGGCCCTTCGCCTGCGACGAGGTCATGGCGACCTCGTTGCCGTAACCGCTCAAGAGCTCTTGCTCGTGCTGAACCATCTCGCGCAGCTTCGCGGCCTTGCGGGTGACGCGGTCGCGCAGCGTCGCCTTCGCGGCGGCGACGCGGTCGCGCAACGACGCAGCGTCGGCGCGAACGACCTCTGACCGCAGCAGCACCTGGGTGGCGTCGTTGGGTATCAGCCCGCGCGCCTTGAGCAGAATGTCGCGCTGCTTGCCGAGCGAGGCTTCGTACTCGCGGCGCAGCGTCTCTTCACCGCCGATGGCGGCGTCGGCGTTGTTCTTCTCGTCTTGCAGGTCGGCGCGCACCTTCGCGAGATCGGCCTCGACGCCCTCGAGCGCTTTGCGCTCGAAGTTCACCTTCTCGAGAAACTCTTTCTCTTCTTCGGGGGTGTTCTTGCGCTGCCTGCGCGTGTCGTCGACGTACTTCTGAATGGCGGCGAGCTGGGCGTACTGGCTCTGGATCTCGAGCTGGGTCTGGTACGCCTTGCGGTCGACCTCGTCGATCTTCGCGCGAATGCGGTCTTTGCGCTGCTGCACCTCGGCCTCGGTGGTCGGCAGCGTCTGAATGCGCTGCTGCAGCTCGAGCGCTTCTTTTTTCAGCTGCTCGACGTTCGCGTGCTGATCGGGCGCGAGGTACTTGCCGAGCAGCTCGCTCTCGATGGCGGTGAGCTGCTCTTCGGCGCGGGTGAGCGCGGTGTCGACGGCGTCGGCGCGCATGTACCCCTCTTGAATGACGGGGAAGACCTCGAGGCCGCGCTCGTCGAGCCCCTTCAAGATGCGCGCGGCGATCTGCTGCGACTCGAGCACGCCGCTCTTGCCGGCCTCGAGCGCGTTGATGATGGCGACGGCGTCGCTGACCTCTCGCTGCGTGGTGGCCCACTTGAGCGCGGCGGGCGGCAAGAGCTGCGAGATGTCGAGCGTGCGCTCGTTGCGCGCGATGAGATCGTCGAAGTACTTCGCCGGGTCTTTGTTCACCGTGAGCAGCGCGTCGATCTCGTCACGCACGGGCGCATAGGTGTTGATGACGTTGTTGAACTGCTCCGTCGCGTCGTCGTACTTCTTCAGCTTGAGCAGCAGCGTGCCCTGAAGAATCTGCGCCTCGGGCGCGAGCACCGAGTTCTCGGCGACGAGCAGCAAGATGTCGGTCGCGTTCTTGGCGCGTTGATAGTCCTGCTTGCGGATGAAGGACCACGCCATCTCGTACAGCGAGTCGGGGAAGGAGTCGGACTCGCGGGGTATCTCTTGGTACTGCTCGATGGCCTCGTCGTACTTGCCCGTCTCGAACATCACGCGGCCGAGCGACAGAATCGCGAGCTCTTTCACGCTGCGCTCGCGCTCGTCGCGGGGGGTCGCGGTCGCGACCTTCTTGAACGTCGCGATCGCCTCGTCGTACTTCTTCAGCTTCACCTGCCCGACGCCGACGAAGTATGCGGCCTGAAGGTACAGCGCGCCGTTCGGCACCGACGCGATGCCCTGAAAGATGTTGATCGCGCGCGTCGTGCGGTCGGTCGCCTCGATGTCTTCGCGGCGGAACAGCCACTTCGCGTAGACGTAGTTGAGCTCGGGCGGCAGCTCGCCCCCCGACAGCCCGCGCGCCTGGTTGATGTGCTCGTCGATGCCGTTGAACTCGTTCAGCCGGCCCGCAATCTCGAGGTACCGCGCCAGCGCTTCGCGGTAGTGCCCCGCGCGCAGGCCGAGCAGGAGCTTCAGGTACAGCTTCGCGCCGAGGTAGTTCTTCTGCTGGTACAGCGAGTCGGCCAGGTAGAAGAGCGCGTCGGGGTACCGCTTGCTCTGCTGAAAGTCTTTGTTCGCGACGAGGTCGTAGAACAGCACCGCCGCGTTCTCGTAATCGCCGAGCAGGTATTTGATCTCACCGTCAGAGAAGCGCGCCTCGCGGGCTGCCTCTTCGCTCGGCTCTTCGCGAGCGCTGTACTGCTTCTCGACGATCTCGATGTTGTCGCGCGAGTTCTTGACCTGGTCTTTGACCGCCTCGACCTTGACGGCGAGGTCTTGCACCGACGCGTCGGCGAACGCGCGCGCCGAAACCAACAGCAGCGTCACGGTCAGACGAAATCGCATCGGGTCACTTAAGGAGCGGGGGCCGCGCCCTCGGCCGGGGGCGGCATGTTGCCGGGCTTCAGCGACGCGTCTTTCGCGGTGCTGATGTCGTAACGAATGCCCGGCTTGTCTTTGATGTCGGCGGTGATGCCGCCCTTCTCGAAGCCGACCACCTTCACGGTCGTCACCTTGCCCGCCTCGGCGTTGAAGGTCTGGTTCGACTGCAGCTTGAACTTGTAGCCCTCGAGGTAGCTGAAGATGCCGTAGCCGTGGCCGCGGTAGACCATGCGCACCGCGATCTGGTGGTTGCCCGGCACGATGCGGCCGTTGAAGATCTCGAACTCTTCGCGCTTGTCGAGGTCGCCGTTCGCGTCGACCTTCGTGAAGATCGGGGCGCCGTCGAGCGCGTAGGCCACCGACTCGAGCACGAACTGTGCGCCCATCTCGTTGCGGTGGAAGATGACCGCCCGCGCGCCGTTCGTGATGTCGCCGCCGAGCACCGTCTCTTGCAGCAGCAGCAGACGGGCCTTCGTGCGGTAGATCTTCTCTTTCAGGTCGACGACCTGCTCTTCCAGCGTCTTGACCCGGGTCTGAAATGCCTCGTCGGCGGTCTGTGCAGCCTTGGGTGGCGCTGCCGCAGGAGCAGGCTCGCCAGCGAGCAGCAGAACGACGACGGCCCCGATCATGAGGCACCTCGGGTGCTCGAGCCCTGAGCGGAGGGCGAAGCCCGGAGTCGAAGGGTCATCCCTGCCCACCCTTTCGCAGCTCGGTCAGCACCAGCTTCGCCACTGCCTTCAGCGTGTCGAACACGCCCACGCCCGTCGGCGCCACGGCCTGGAAGTCGGGCACGTTGCGCGGGTTCAGCACCTTGCGCAGCTCTTCGGTGCTCACCGCGTTCGGCAGGTCGCGCTTGTTGTACTGAATGCAGAACGGAACCTTGTTCAGGTCGTAGCCCTGCTCGGCGAGGTTCACGCGGAGGTTCTCCATCGACTCGATGTTCGCCTCCATGCGCTCGACCTGCGAGTCGGCGACGAACACGACGCCGTCGACGCCCTTCAAGATCAGCTTGCGGCTCGCGTCGTAGAAGACCTGGCCCGGCACCGTGTAGAGGTGAAAGCGCGTCTTGAAGCCGCGAATTTCACCGAGCGACAGCGGCAAGAAGTCGAAGAAGAGCGTGCGGTCGGTCTCGGTCGAGAGCGAGATCAGCTTGCCCTTCGTCTCGGGGTTGGTCTTGTTGTAGATGTACTGAAGGTTCGTCGTCTTCCCGCACAGACCGGGGCCGTAGTAGACGATCTTGCAGTTGATCTCACGGCTCGAGTAGTTGATGAAGGACATGGTGCGTTAGCTCATTCCGAGAAGAGGTTGTCGATGTCGGCGTCGCTGATCTCGGCAAACGGCGAGCCAGCTCCCGGAGATTCAGCCCTTCGAGACAACGCTTCGAAGATCTTGCCCAGCTCGTCTGACGCCTTCTTGATGCGCAGGCGCACCAGGCCCAGCGACGTGCGGTTGTCGAAGATGACCACCAGCACCACGCGCGACCCGACGATCGTCATGTACAGCGAGTCTTTGGCGCCCTCGTGAAACTGGTTGGGAAATTCGTTCTCGCCGATGAGCTTCGCGAGACCGCCCATGGCGGCGACATTGCCTGCGGTGAGTGAGGCGAGCGACGTGGTGTCGATGTGCTGCGTCTGCCCTGCGGCGGAGATCAGCTGGCCGTTCTTGTCGACGAGGAACACGACCTTCGCGTTGGCGTCTTTGGTCAGCCGATCGCACACCGCGTTGATCTTGTGGAACTCCTCTTCGTACATCACCAGCTGACTGGCCATGAACCCGCGGTCTAGCAGACTCGAGGCAGTGTCTTAAGCATTTTGCAGGTCGCCGTCAGGGCATGTAGGTGCCCTCAAGCCATAAGTTTTTTCCGCTGAAGAGGGGGGCTCCCTATAATCGGCCGCACTGTGCGCCCGGCCCTCTCCACGATGGTGCTGCTGCTGGCCAGCGCAGCAGCAGCCCAGGGCGTCGCCTCGAGCCCGCCGGCCCCTGACGCGGTCGACTCGAAGCCGGTCGGCGAGACCTGGCAGGCGCGGCTTCGCTACGGCATCGCGTACCGAACCGGCGCACAACAAGACCTGGGCCCCGGCCTCACCTACCAGGGCGTGACGCCGAATGACCTCTCGTTTCTGGGCTGGGCGTGGCTCGGCTACGTCGGCTTGCACGCCCAGGTTCAGCGCGAAGCCTTCTCGCTGTCCGACGCCGCCACGCAGGTCACCAACGGCAGCCTCTTGCGCATCGCCGGCCAGCTCGGCGCACGCCTGCCGCTCGGCCCGCTGCGCATCGAGCCCTACCTCGGCTACGCGTTTCACCAGCTGCCGACGTTTCGCGGCGCCGACGGCTCGGCGACGACGTTGAACCCCACGTTCGGCGCGGCGACGCGGCACGCGCTGCTCACGGCCCTGCGGCTGCTGGTCGAGGTGAGCATCATCACCGTCGAGCTGCGCGGCGAGGTGCCCATTGCGCTCGCCACCCAGGTGCCCGGCGCGGTGCGCGCGGCGTCGAACGGCTTCGGCTTCGGCGGCGGGCTGCGGTTTCAGCTGCTCAACGCAGGTTCGCTGCACGTCGGCGCGCTGGTCGACGCCCAATACGTGGTCGACAACCTCGTCGGCAAAAATGCGAGCGAGCAGAACGTCGTCGACTCGCAGCAGCGCATCGTGCGCGCCGGGCTCGGCCTCGACCTGCAGTGGCGCGACCCCGTGGTGAGCCGCGCGACCGGCGGCGTCGTGGTGCGCGTCGTCGATCTGCAGTCGGGCGTCGCAATCCCGGGCGCCGACGTCACCCTCACGGTCGGCGCCGACGAGCGGCCCGTCAGCCCCGATGCGCAGGGCGCGCTCGCGGTGCGAGAGCTGCCGCCCGGCCCGTTCACGCTGCGCGCGTCGGCCGAAGGGTACCTGCCGTTCGAGTCGGCGGGCTCGGTGACGGCCGGCTCCGACACGGCGATCGAGGTCAAGCTGCAGCGCGAGGCGCCGAAGGTCGGCGCGCTGAATGTCGTGGTGACCGAGCGCGACACGAAGAAGCCGCTCCCGGGCGTGATGGTGACCGCGGGCGACGTCGCGGCGAAGAGCGACGAGAAGGGCGTCGCTTCTTTCGAGGGGCTCAAGCCGGGCCCCGTGTCGATCGTGCTCAAGCTCGATGGCTACCAGCCGGGTGACGAGGCCGCGTCGGTCGTGGCCGGCAAGGCCACCGATGTCGCGGTGGCGCTCGTGCCCGCGAAGAAGCGCGTGCCCGCGACCATCACCGGTTTCGTGCGCTCGACGAAGGGGGGCGCCGCCATCTCGGCCGATCTCGAGCTGCCGCAGGCGAAGCTGAAGACGAAGGCCGACGCCAAGGGCGCGTTCACCTTCCAGGTGCCGGGCGGCACGTACACGGTGAAGATCTCGGCGCCCGGCTACCAGACTCAGTCGAAAGACGTCACCGTCAGAGACGGCGATCAGGCCATCTTCAACGTCGATCTGTACCCGAAGTGAGATTCCGCCACGTCGCGCAGGCGCTTCTTTCAAGCACGGGCCTCGCTGAGGATGGGGACGAACGGCTTCTGGTTCTTCGCGACGCTGTCGCCGGCGCCGAGGAGCCTTCGCATCGCTGCGAGGAGCGCGACCTCGCGCGGCTTCCCCTTCGAGATGGGTCGCTCGTAGAAGCGACACGACCAGGTGTTGCGCTTCACCGCGGTGAGCGTCGGCGTGTAGATCGCGGTGCGGAGCTCGACGTTGCCGACGTTGCTCAGGCTGGCGTGGCCTTCGTTGTTCTTCCCCGAGTGGCGCAGTGCTGGCACGACCCCGACGTAGGCCGCCAGCGCACGCTCGTCGTCGAAGTCGGCGGGAGCGCCGAGCACGGCCACCAACCTGCTCGGCTCGGGCTTCTTCTGCGCGGCGAACGATGCGATGCCGAGGGCATCGATGGCCCCCGTCTTCGTTCGCTGCAGACCCTCTTCGGCGAAGCGACGGGTATGCCGCGGTTTCACCAGCGCGACCTCGAAGCCCTCGGCCGCCACGGCGGCGAAGAGACTCTTCCAGCAGGTCGGGGGCACCCCTCTCGGGTGCGGGCACGCCGCCCCGAGCCCGGCACGGTGACCCACTCCCAGGCTCCGTCGACCGGGCGCTCACCGCTCAGCTCTCGACAGTCTCTCGACGGGTCTTCCAGCTCCCCCTGGGCCCCCTTCGCCGTCTTCAGGGGCCGCGCGGCGGTCGCGGCGGCTGCGGCCGCGAAGATCGGCGCTCTCATCGAGGTGAACTCTTGAGTGCGGGTCACCCGAGCGACCGCGTGCGTGCCCTGTGGCTTGCGTGCATCGTGCTGGCTGCGTGCCCCGAGGCCGACGCGCCGCCCGATGCCGGCGCCCGACCGACCGTCGAGGCCGGCACGACGGCGAAGACGGCGAGCGCGCTGCTCGAAGCGGCGAAGGGGCAGGTGACGCTCGAGCGCGGCGGCAAGAAGAGCCCCGCGCAGCTCGGCTACCTCTACGTCGGCGACGCGCTCGAGACGGGCGAAGACTCGGAGGCCACGGTGCGGTTTTCGGGGGGCCGCGTGGTCGAGCTCGGCCCCGACGGCCGGTTCGAGCTCAAAGAGGGCGAGAGCGGCCTCGTGCTGTCGGTCGCGCAGGGCCTCGTGCTCACCAGCAACGCGACGAACGCGCCCGCGCAGCCGCTGCCGGGCCCGAGCGTGCTGCTCACGATTCTCACGCCGTTCGGGTTCACGAAGGTGGGCGCAGACCCGATCGCCCTCACGCTCACGGTGAACGACAAAGGCGCGAGCGTCGACGTGAAGCTCGGCCTCGTCGACCTGGTCGCGAACGACGGCAGGGTCACGAAGATCGGCGCCGGCCAGAAGGGGGCGATCGGCGGCGAGGCGGGCCAGGTGATCGAGCTCGAGCCGATGCAGATCGCGCTCACGGCGGCGGGCAAGAGCGAGCTCAAGCGCAAGACCGACTCTCAATGGAGCGCCGTAGGCAAGAAGAGCGTGCCGCTCGCCGAGGGCGATTCGTTTCGCGTGAAAGACGGCACGGTGTTGCTGCAGGCGGCGGGCGGGCGGGGCACCCTGCAGTTCGCGCGCGGCTCTGAAGCGACGATGGGAAGGGCGGGCAGGAGCGCGACGGCCGAAGAGGCGGGGCTCGACTTCAAGAAGGGCGAGCTGACGCACCGTTCGCCGATGAAGTCGCGCCTCGACCTGGGGGGCGGCGTGAGCGTGTCGAGCGACGGCGCGAGCCAGTACACGCTGAAGCGCACGAAAGACGGCTACGAGCTCGTGTCGATCGCAGGCGACGTGAAGATCGATCGTGAGGGCGCCGAGGCCGCCACCGTGTTCGGCGGTCGCACCGCGACGATTCCCTTGAAGGGCGCGGTGAAGAGCCAGGAGCCCCCGCGCGAGACCTTGACCCTGCCGTCGCGTACGGCGCTGAAGGTGCTGCAGAACCAGCCGGGCCGCCTCGCGATCGTGTGGGAGGGCGAGCCCGAGGCGCCGTACAGGGTCGAGGTGTCGGGCGACGCCGCGTTCGCGCAGAAGCTGCTGTCGGGCGTGGTGCACCAGCGGCACGTCAACGTACAGCCGCCGGTGCGGGGCTCGCTGTACTGGCGCGTGTTCGACGCGGCCGACAAGCAGATCGCGAAGGGCAGCGCGTCGTTCGCGCCCGAGCCGAGCGCCACCGACCTCGCGCACGGCCGCAACGAGGTTCAAGACGGCGCCGAGCAGACGACCATCTTCTTTCAAGACAAGCCGCCGGCCGTCACGTTCAGGTGGGAACCGAACGCCGAGGCGGCGAAATACAAAGTGCAGGTCTACGAGAAGGGCAAGCTGTCGACGCCGGTCGCAGAGAAGGTGGTGACCGAAGGGCGCGTGTCGCTGGCCGAGGGGGCGCTCGGCGAGGGCAGCTACCTGTGGAGCCTGAAGTACCTCGACAAGAACGGCGGCGAGGTGGGCGGTACAGGCAAGATGAACAAGCTCGTCATCACCTACGACAACGCGGTGCCGAACCTCACCATCAAGGCGCCGAAGAACGGCGACGCGGGCGGCGCGAAGGTGCGCTGCCAGGGCGTGGCGCCGGTCGGGGCGAAGCTGCAGATCAACGGCAAGCCGGTCTCGCTCGATGAAAAATCGCGCTTCGACACCGAGGTGGCTCCGCTCGGTGCGGGGCTGCTCGTGTTTCGCATGCAGAACGGTGCCAGTGAGGTCTACACCGTGCGTAAGGTACGCAGGGTCAAGTGAGCGACACCGACACGCGAGACCCGATCGGCCCGATGGCCGTGCGCCCGTTCGGCAAGTACTTCCTCGTGCGGAAGCTGGCCGAAGGCGGCATGGCCGAAATTTTTCTCGCGAAGCAGGTGGGTGTCGAGGGCTTCGAGAAGAACGTCGTCATCAAGCGCATGCTGCAGAACCTGTCGAGCGTGCCCGACTTCGTGGCGATGTTTCTCGACGAGGCCCGGCTCGCGGCGCGGCTCAGCCACCCGAACATCGTGACCATCTCTGACCTGGGTCACGCCGACGGCTGCTACTACATCTGCATGGAGTACCTCGCGGGGGAAGACCTCTCGACGATGTTGCGCACGAGCGCACGCCGCCGCGAGTACGTGCCGCTCAGCGTGAGCCTGCGCGTGCTCGCCGAGGCGGCGCGGGGCCTCGACTTCGCGCACAACTTCACCGACGCGCAGGGCAAGCCGCTCAACGTCGTTCACCGTGACATCAGCCCCTCGAACATCTTCGTGACGTACACGGGGCAGGTGAAGGTGCTCGACTTCGGCATCGCGAAGGCCGAGTCGCGCGTCACGAACACCACCGCGGGCGTCGTGAAGGGCAAGTACATGTACATGGCGCCCGAGCAGGCGCGGTCGGGTGCGGTCGACCGCCGCGCCGACGTGTTTTCGCTCGGGGTGTCGCTGTACGAGGCGGTGACGAACGTACGCCCGTTCGCGCGCGACAACGATCTCGCGATTCTCAACGCGGTGCTGCAGTGCGACTACCGGCCACCGCGCGAGATGCGGCCCGACCTGCCGATCGAGCTCGAGCAGGTCGTGCAGAAGGCGCTGATGCTCGACCCGGCGATGCGGTACCAGAGCGGCGCGCAGCTCGCGGCCGACCTCGAGCGGTTTCTGGCGGCGACGACGTCGGGCAGCGGCGGCACGCAGCTGTCGCAGTTCATGCACGCGTTCTTCGGTGAAGAGCGGGTGGCGTCGAAGACGCGCATCGACTCGCTGGCCGACCTGTCGGGCAAGGGTTGGGACGTGCCGGGCTACGTGAACCCCAACTCACCGAAGACCGACCCGAGCCACACGCCGGGCGGGCAGCGGCCCGCCGACCGCACGAAGACCACGCGCACGGGGGTCGAGCGCAAGGGGCGCATGGGTGCGGCGGCGATCGGCGCGCTGATGGGTGGCCTGATGATGTTGGGGGCGGGCGGCGTGGTGCTCGCGCTCGTGCGGTACAACCAGCAGGCGGGCGATGGCGCCCGAACCGTCGTCATCACGCCGACCGTACAATCGCCGGTGGTTGCCGCGGCGGTCGACGCGGGTGCGGCAGTCGATGCGGGGGGCGCGCCCGCGGCGGTGGCGCCGGCGGCTGCGGCTGCTGCTCCGGTGACGAAGTGCCCGCCGAACGCGAAGCCCACAGCGCTGGTGATGAAGGCGGTGCGCGACCGGTACAGCGAGCTGACGCAGTGCTTCGAGCGCTACAAGTCGCAGCTGCCCGAAGACGAGGGGCGGCTGCAGGTGACGTTTCGCATCGCGCCGAACGGGCGCATCACCGAGGCGAAGGCCGACCTGCCGAGCGCTCCCAAGGTGACGGCCTGTGTCGAAGACCGCCTGAAGAGCGTGAAGGTCGCCTGCTACAACGGCGGCGATGCGACGGCGAACCTGCCGCTGCAGTGGTCGGTGAAGCGCTGACGAGGGGCGTGTCGGGGCGTTACGACCGGCACATGGTCACGATCACGTACTGCACCGCTTGAGGCTATTACCCGAAGGCCACCCGTGCGGCGGCCGCGCTGAGGCAAGACCTGGGCATCGATGCGCAGCTCGTTCGCGGCAGCGGAGGCATCTTCGAGGTCGCGGTCGACGGCGAGGTGGTCGTCGCGAAGGGCGCCGCGGGGTTTCCGAGCGAGGGCGCGGTGGTCGCAGCCGTCAAAGCGCGGGTGACACGGTGAGGGCGGCTAGAGATCGCGTCGGGCCGCGAGCGCGCGGGCGAGTGTCGCCTGGTCGGCGTACTCGAGGTCACCCCCCATGGGGATGCCCTGGGCCAGCCGTGTGACCTTGAGGCCCATCGGGCGCAGCAGCCTCACGAGGTAGAGCGCCGTCGCCTCACCTTCGACGTCGGGGTTGGTGGCGACGATGACCTCTTCGATGGCGCCGTTCTCGAGCCGCACGAGCAGCTCACGAATGCGCAGCTGATCGGGCCCGATGCCCTCGAGCGGCGACAGCACGCCATGCAGCACGTGGTAGCGCCCGCGAAACTCGCGCGTGCGCTCGATGGCGAGCTCGTCAGCGATGCCCTCGACGACGCACAGCTGCTTGTCGTCTCGGCGCGCGTCGGAGCAGAAGCCGCAGGGCTCACCGGCCGGGCCGTCGGTGAGGCTGAAGCAGCGCGGGCACAGGCGCACGCGCTCGACGACCTCGTTGAGGGCCGTGGCGAGGCCGCGCGCGAACTCGGGCGGCGAGCGCAGCACGTGAAAGGCCAGCCGCTGGGCGGTCTTCTCGCCGATGCCGGGGAGCTTCGAGAGCTGCGCGACGAGCCGGTTGAGGGCCTCGGGGGTCACATCAGCCCGGGGAGCTTGATGCCTCCGGAGATCTTCCCCAGCTCTTTTTGCATGTGATCTTTGCTCTGCGCGAGCGCGGCGTTGACGGCGGCGGTGATGAGGTCTTCGAGCATCGCCGTGTCGTTGGCGTCGAGCGCCTTCTTGTCGATCTTGATGCTCTTGATCTCTTGAACGCCGTTCGCCGTCGCGATGACCAGGCCGTCGCCGGCCTTGCCCTCGACGGTCTCGTTC
>JAEUJP010000049.1 GCA_016793725.1 Myxococcaceae bacterium
TGTGCTCAAGCACGACTGCACTCAGCCGAACTCGAGCGACGCGTCGTAATCGCGACAACGAACGTCGGTCATCTGACTCGTTTCGCTGATGCCAAGAACTGGCGCCAGCTGAAGCTATGAAGGGCTACACGAGCGCGAACGGGTAGCCGCCCTTGGCCTCGGCGGCCGCGGCGACGGTCTCGACGAGCTCGGTGTAGCTCTGTTCGCTGTAGCTGAGCAGCGCCTGCAGCTTCGCGAGCGAAGCGCCCTTGCCCGCCGTCGTCAGCGCGCGCCGGGCCGCCTCGAAGCTGCGCCCCTGCGCCTGGGCCGCGAACATTCGAATCATCGCGACGCGCGCCGGGTCGAGCGCGCCGCCCACGGCCACCTGGCGCGTGCGGGCGATCATCGAGTCGAGGGCGTACACGTCCATCATGATGTCCGAGATGGCCGAGAGCGCGACCTGCTGCTTCTCGAGCTCGAGGCCGAACGTCTCGGCCGCGGTCTTGAGAGAGAACAGCGCCATGCGCTTCAAGTGCTCGGCGGTGAGCGTCTCGCTCGCGAGCGCGTCTGAGCCCTTCGCCTTCGGCAGGCTCTTCGACTCGAGCTCTTCGGCCACCGTCGACGCGAGGTCGAACGTCGGGAGCTCGCCCTTCATGGTGCGCTTGAGCAGCATGCCCGTGATGAGCATGCGGTTGATCTCGTTCGTGCCCTCGAAGATGCGGTTGATGCGCGCGTCGCGGTAGGCGCGCTCGACCGGGTACTCTTCGATGTAGCCGTAGCCGCCGTGAATCTGCACGGCGTCGTCGGTGACGAGCGCGAGCGCCTCGGAGCCGAACACCTTCAGAATCGAAGACTCGATCGCGAACTCTTCGATCGCGCGCTGCACCTGTGCGTCGTGGTCGCCCGCCTTGGCGTCGGCGCCCTCGAGCTTCGCGTCGATGAGGCCCGACGTGCGGTACGCCATCGACTCGGTCGCGTAGATGGCCGTCGCCATGCGGGCGACCTTCTCGCGGGTCAGCCCGAACTGAATGATCGGCGTCGTGAACTGCTTGCGGTCTTTCGCGTACGCCACCGCGTTCGCGAGCTGCATCTTCATCGCGCCCAGCACGCCGACGCCGAGCTTCAGCCGCCCGTGGTTCAGCACGTTGAACGCGATCTTGTGACCCTTGCCGATCTCGCCGAGCACGTTGTCGATCGGCACCTTCGCGTCTTCGAACACCAGCGGGCACGTCGACGAGCCGCGCAGGCCCATCTTGTGCTCTTCGGGGCCGACCACGAGGCCGGGCGTGTTTCGCTCGACGATGAAGCAGGTGAACTTCTCGCCGTCGACCTTCGCGAAGACCATGAACAGATCGGCGAAGCCGGCGTTGGTGATGAACTGCTTGCTGCCGTTCAGCACCCAGTGTCTGCCGTCGGCGCTCTTCACGGCCTTGGTGCGCGCGCCGAGCGCGTCGCTGCCACTGACCGACTCGGTGAGCGCATACGCACAGACCCACTCGCCCGTGGCGACCTTCGGCAGGTACTTCTCTTTCTGCTTCGGAGTGCCGTACCAGACCATGGGCAGCGAGCCGATGCCGGTGTGGCCGCCGAAGGTGACGCTCCAGCTGCCCTGCAGCGTCTTCGCTTCGGCGACGAGGCACGACGTCGTCACGCCGAGGCCGAGGCCCCCGTACTCTTCGGGGATCTCGATGCCGAGCAGGCCGATCTCACCGGCCTTCTTCAAGAGCTCACGCAGCAGCGCAAAGTCTTTGTTCTCGATCTGGTTGCTCTTCGGCAGCACCTCGTTGCGCGAGAACGCGAAGGCCGTCTCGTAATAGGCCTTCTGCTCTGCAGAGAAGTGCTCGGGAGCGACGATGCGGCTGTGGCCCACTTCACGAAGAAGAAATTCACCACCGGTTGTTTTGGAGTCAGCCATGGACAAGTTCGGGCCCGTACCATACGCAGCACGCCTGCGTGAAGCTGCGAGCCCTGACCTTCGTGGTCTTCGTCGCCGGCGCCGCCGCGTGCGGGCCGACGGTCGGTGACCCTTGTACGACGCCCAACGATTGCCTCGGCAGGGCGTGCCTGAACGCGGCCGGCTTCGCGGGCGGTTACTGCTCGGTCGAGTGCACGATGGACGGCGCGAGGGCCTGCCCGACCGGCTCGATCTGCGTGCGCGAAGCGCTCGGGCCGGGCACGCACGCCTGCATGCGCGCGTGCAACAACACCCGCGAGTGCCGGCCGACGTACCGCTGCGAGCGTGAGCGGGGCTCCGACTCGCCCGTGTGTACGGGCGGGCTGTGAAGCGCATTCGCAGCGGCGACGGGTTCGAGGTGCAGGTGCCCGAGAGCTGGCAGCGCCTCGGTGAGGGTGAAGACGCGTTCACGCTGGCTGACCCGAGCGGCGGCACGGGCGCGCTGCAGATCTCGACGGCGCTGAACGCGACCGACGAGCGGCCAGGGTTGCAAGATCTGCGAGACGTCATCGAAGCGCTGGCGGCGTCGAACGGGCTCGGCGAGCCGTCAGACACCAGCTGGTTCGAGCTCGAGGGCTTGCGCGGCGCCCTGTCGACCTTTCACCACGGCGAAGACTTCATTCGCGTATGGAGCGTCACCGACGGCAAGAGCTTCGCGCTCGCGACCTACGTGTGCCGCTGGGGCAGTGAAAGCGCCGAGCTCGAGCTCGTCGACGGCATCGTGCGCTCGCTGACCTTCGGCCCCGTCGCGCAGGCGTGACCCCCATCACCAGCCGTTCGCGACGTGATGTGCCGGGGCGTGGCTCTTTGCGACGCGTGAAGAGCGTCTCCATATGGGTGCCGCAGTCGGGAGTACCGGGCATGTCGCCCGGCGCGATCGAAGTGGCCAGGGCCGGCGAAGCGGCGAGCAGCGACACGAGCAGGGGAGCACGCACGGCGGGCCACGAAGCACCGGCCGTGCCGCGAGCGCTTTCGCGCAGATGCGGGCGACGGGGCCTCAGATTTCGGAGGTGGCCTCAGACTTCACCCGCGCGCGCCGGCGATCGAACAGGTGCGCCCAGAGCAGCAGGCCCCACGATGAGAACGCGAGGTACATCATGAGCTGCCATGACGGCGGGGGCGGGCCGAGCACGGTGGCCGCGTAGACGAGCACGAGCAGCCCGACCATCGAGACGAAGCCGACGGTGCCGAAGCGCGTGAGGGGCTCTGTCGTGCGTGCGTAGACGAGTGTGCTGCCGGCGAACAGCAGGCCCTCGACGGCGACGGTGCCGGGCACCGAGGCCCACAGCTCGAGGCCGAGCACGTGCTCGCCGCCGGGGTACAGCTGCAGCTCGGGCCGGTGCGTGAGCACGTCGAGCACCCAGTGGCTCACGACGCCGCCGGCGACGACGAGCGCGCCGCGACGGTCGCGGTTCAGCGCGAAGTACACACCCGCGAGCGCCAGGGCGTAGACGAGCACCATCACCACGCTGTGAGACCACGCCTGATCGTAGAGCTTCAGCGGGGTGAACGCGGTGTAGCCGGGCACGATGTCGGTCGTCTCGATGCCGAGCGCGAGGAACAGCGGCCACAGCACGTCACAGAACATCGGCGCGAGCATCAGCCAGCCGAGCGACGCCTTCGGAGCGAGGGGCTTCGTCGCAAAGCCGACGGCGAAGTGGCCGATGAACATGTCGCGTCAGCGCCCGGCGTCTTTGACGCGCGGCCGCGGGTAGACGAGGCACAGCTCGCTGAAGATCGGAGCGTCGGCGGTCGGGTAGTTCGTGGCGAGCGCCGCGGCGATGTCGGCCAGCGAGAGCCCCATCGACGGCACGAAGCAGACGTCGGGGGCTTCTTGGAACCGCTGCTTCACGCGCTCGAAGCCCTTGCGCAGGGTCGGCAGGTCCATTCGCCCTCCCCTCACGGGCACCGAGGGGCCGTTGGGGTCGACGCCGGGCAGCTTGCCCATGTTCGTCTGCAGCTCGAAGCCGTCGGCGCGGTGAATGACGCGCAGCTTTCCCGGCACGGGGTCGTCGAGCCACTCTTGCCAGG
This sequence comes from Myxococcaceae bacterium, assembly GCA_016793725.1. Classification (GTDB taxonomy): domain Bacteria; phylum Myxococcota; class Myxococcia; order Myxococcales; family Myxococcaceae; genus Xiheicaenimonas; species Xiheicaenimonas phototrophica. The sequence goes on from JAEUJP010000049.1 coordinate 3,965, forward strand.
CGGCTTCGTCGCGCAGCTCGACGCGGTACGCCAGCGGGCCTTCGGGGTGCCTCAGCCACACTTCGCTGCCGGCGTCGTCGAGCGCGCCGAGCAGCAGCGTCACCTGCGCGAGGTACGTCTCACCCACCGGCACGAGCAGCACCTTCGGCGCTGCTTCGGGCTTCATGTCGCCGTCGAGCTGAACCGTCTTCACGCCCTCGGGCAGCGGCGGCCCCGCCGGCGTGAACGGAGCGACCTTGAAGGTGTCGTCGGCGTCGTTCGTGAGCGGCTTGAACTGCTCGACGGGCTTCAGCTTCGCGCCAGGCGCGTCGGCCGCGGGCTTGTCGCCCTTGCACCCGGCCAGCAGCACGAGCGCCCCCGCCCAGAGCCACTTCATCGCCAGGCCGCCTCTGCGCAGCTGGGCGCGAGGAGCCCCTGCTTCACGAAGTCGGGCACGAGCTCGCGGGGGTGCTTGAACACGAACATGTCTTTCACGCGGGCCTTGTCTTCGAGGCGGCCGACGTCGTGAATGGCGACGGCCTTCACGCGCCCGGGAAACTCGGTGCGAATTTCGGCGTAGACCTCGGGGTCGACCTCGCCCGAGTCGCCGACGAGCACGACCGGCTGCGGCACCGACTTGAGCAGCGAACGAATGATGGGCTGCTTGTAGCCGCTGAGCGTCTTGGGGCCGAGGTCGCGCAGGTACAGCCCGAACGGGGGGAAGTCGTTCTTGAACATGAAGCGCGAGACGCGCGGCACGAACTGAATCGGCGAGCCGCTGACGAGCGCGAACACGGGGCGCTCCTTCTTGCCTTCGCGCAGGCAGCGCATGAGCTGCGGCATGCCATCGACGAGCGGCTGGGTGTCACCGTCTTCGGCGAACGCGTGTTTGATGAGCGCGCCGCGGCTCGTGACCTGCGAGACGGCGAGCGTGTCGTCGAAGTCGGAGACGACGAAAAACGGAGCATCGGGCGAGATGACGTCGACGCCGGCGACGCCGACGCTGCAGCCCTTCGCCGAGGCCTCGGCGTTCGTGAGCCCGACGGGAAACGGCCTGTCTTTCGGTGCGAAAAACGTGACCTCGAACATGCCGTCGGGGCCGCTCGCGAGCGAGGCCTCCTGCCCCTGGAAGCGCACCTGAACCTGGGCGCCCTCCCAGTTGGGGGCGAGTAGCGAGCGCAGGTTTCGAGAGACGGGGTTGCTGCCCCTGCCGAGCGGGGCGCTGAAGACGCGGCCCGAGAGGGTGACGGCGGCGGGGGTGGCGACGGCGGGGAACAGCAGCACCTGGCCTTCGGCGAGCGCCGGCACCGCGAGGAGCACGGCGGCGAGGGTCGTCAGGCGGGTCACGGCGCGCGATGGTACCTCTTCTCGCAAGAGCCGTAATCCCTCGGGGTTTCTGGGCACGCCCCGCTCAACAACCGGCGGGGGCGGGTCATTCAGCGTGGTACCTTGGCCGCCAAGGTGGCCGACAACCAGTTCGGGAAATACGAGCTCCAGTCGCGCCTGGCGGCAGGCGGCATGGCCGAGATCTTCAAAGCCCGCTACCCGGTCGCGGCGGGCATCTCGAAGAGCGTCGTCATCAAACGAATTCTGCCGCACTACGCGGCGAACAAGCAGTTCATCCAGATGTTCACGAACGAGGCCCGCATCGTGATGGGCCTCAGCCACGGCAACATCGCGCAGGTCTTCGACTTCGGTGACATCGACGGCGACTGGTTCATCGCGATGGAGTACGTCGATGGGCAGCCGCTCTCGAAGGTCATCAAGCGCGCACGCACGGTCGGCATTCAGTCGATACCGACGTCGTTCGCGGTGCTGATCACGATCGAGATGTTGAAGGGGCTGCACTACGCGCACACGCGGTTCGACGAGGCGGGCAAGCCGCTCAAGATCGTGCACCGCGACGTGTCGCCGCAGAACGTGCTGCTCTCGTACGAGGGGCAGGTGAAGCTCGTCGACTTCGGCATCGCGAAGGCGAAGACGGCGGGCCGTGAAGAGACCGAGTCGGGCGCGGTGAAGGGCAAGTACTCGTACTTCTCGCCCGAGCAGGCGCGCGGCAAAGAGCTCGACGCGCGCACCGACGTGTTCGCGGCGGGCATCGTGCTGTACGAGATGTTGTGCGGGCAGCTGCCGTTTCAGGGCCGCATGGTCGAGACGATGTCGCGCATCGTGAAGGGGCAGTTCGCTCCGCCGCGCGTGCTGAACCCCGACATCACGCCGGCGCTCGAGCAGATCATGCTGACGGCGCTGGCGCTGCAGCGAGAGCAGCGCTACCCGTCGGCCGAGGCGTTTCAGGGCGCGCTGTCGAGCTACCTGTACCAGAACGCGCCGAGCTTTCAGGCGAGCACGCTGGGGTCGTTCGTGCAGTTCTTGTTCGAGCCCGACCTGGTGGCCGACGGCCGGCCGGTGCAGCTCACGCGTACGTTTCTCGATCAGGTCTCGCTGTGGAAAAAACCTCTGCCCCACGCGCCGCTCGAGCTGGCGCAGGGCGAGACGGCGTGGGGCAAAGACCCGTCGAAGTCGTCGAGCCGCCGCTCGAGCGCGGTCGACGAGGGCGAGAGCCCGATCACGGGCATGGCCGATCAGCCACCGCCGATGGCGCGGTGGCTGCGCTTTCTGCTGCTCGGGTGTGCGCTCGGCTTCGGGCTGGCGCTCGTGGTGGCGGGCTGGTCGGTGTGGCAGACGACGGGGGTCTTCTTTCTCGAGCTGTCTTCGACCCCGCCCGGGGCGGCGATCTTCGTCGACGGCACGCCGTGGCCGAAGAAGACGCCGACGGTGCTCGAGCTCGACGCGGCGACGCCGCACACGCTCGAGCTCACGTACCCGGGCATGCGCGACTGGTCGCGGCCGGCGTCGAGGGCGCGCGGCGAGAAGGCGAGCATGCACGCCGAGCTCGAGTCGATCGCCGTGAAGCCCGAGCCGGTGGTCGAGGCAGCGCCCGACGCCGGTGACACCTTGGCCGCCGAGCCTGCGACCGAGCCCACCGTCGAGGCGCCACAGGCGGTGGTGCAGTACCCGCAGCTCGTGTTCAAGGTGAGCACGACGGCGCACGCGCTGAACGTGCCGGCGACGAAGGCCGCGCGCCTCAAGCTGAACCCGCAGCGCACGTACAAGCTGTCGACCGAGGGCAAGGCGTCGTTCGGGGGCGGCGGCATCATCGTCAACGAGGTGGGCTTCTTCGTCGAAGGGCCGGGCGTGTCGGCCAAAGACTCGTTCGGGCACGTGGGGCCGAAGGGCGGCGTGACGGTGAAGGGCGCGACGATGCTCTACGCGTTCTTGATGGACAGCGTCATCGAAGACAACTCGGGAGCGGTGAAGCTGAAGGTGAAAGACACGCGCGGCGGCGCCGAGACGGTGACGGTCAGCGCGAAGACGAACGTGATCATTCCCGAGCCGACGCAGCGGCTGACCTATGTGGGGCTGAACAGCCTGACGACGTACACGGTTCGGCTGCTCGAGAGCGGGCCGCTGCCGCGCACGCGGGGTGAGAAGGGCGGCACGGTGGCGTCGGTGCTGGTGACGCAGCAGACGGGCTTCAACGTGATCGAGGGCCGCGCGCTCGCGAACGAGGCGCTGCGCGTGCTCGAGCTCGGCAAGCTCTACAAGGTGCACGGCACCGCGTTCTTGTGGCTGATGTTCCCCGACGACGGCAACCCCGGCGACAACTCGGGCACCCTCGACGTCGAGGTGATTCCCGGGGGCAACCCGCTCGGGGGCTTCAAGCTCCCCGTGCCGCGTTGATGCGGAACCGGGCGTCAAAAACTGGCGCTGCTTCAGGTCGCTGGCACCATGTAGCCAAACGTAGCCACATGGAGGCAGGGCCAATGATGAAGCGACTGATGGGTATCGCGGGGGTGGGGGTGGTGCTGGGCGGGGTGCTGGGCAGCCAGGTGTTCGCGATGTCGCCTGCGGCGATGGACGAGCAGGTCGACGAGTCGAAGGTGCAGAAGGTCATCGACGCGCGCCTTCACGAGCTGCTCGTGAAGTTGAATGCCGAAGCGTCGCGCTGATTTTTTGGTGCCCCACTGAAGTGGGGATGCTACGACCCGCGGGCCTTTTTACAGGGGCCCCATGGCAGAAACCAACGCGCCGACCGCCGCTCCCGCCGCGCCTGTACCCAACATCAAGCTCGCCGTGGGTGATCGGGTCGTCTACCCGAACCAGGGCCTGTGCAAGGTCACCGGCATCGACACGAAAGAGGTGGCGGGCCAGAAGCTGACGATGGTCAGCCTGGTGCGCGAAGAAGACGGCGCGAAGGTGATGGTGCCCGAGGCGAAGGTGGGGCCCATCGGCGTGCGCAAGGTGAGCTCGGGGCCCGAGGTCGAGAAGGTGCTGGAGTTCATCAAGTCCGACTCCGACAAGGCGTCACTCGACTGGAAGGCGCGCGCCCGCACGAACGTCGAGCGCATGGCGACGGGCGGCCTGCTCGGGCTGGCCGAGGTCGTGAAGGGGCTGCAGGTCTTGTCGGAGCTGCGCCCGCTGCCGACCAAAGAGCGCGAGCTCTACAACGACGCGCGGCACCTCTTGGTGGCCGAGATCTCGGCGTCGATGAACATTCTCGAGTGCGACGCCGAAGACACGGTCGACGCCCTGCTCTTCCCCGTCGGTAAAGAGCGGCCGAAGCGCACGGCAGAAGAGTTTCGCGCGCTGGCGGGTGGCGACGACGACGAGCTGGGGCTCGACGGCGATCTGATGGGCGGTATCGACGGCGAAGACGGCGCCGCCGAAGAAGAGCCCGCCGAAGCCGAAGCCGAAGAAGGCGCCGAGGGTGAAGAAGGCGAAGCGAAGCCCGCCGCGGCGAAAAAAGAGAAGAAGGCGAAGCCGGTCTCGCGTGAAGCGCCGACGCAGCCGCAAGACGCGCTCAAGAAGTCGGTCATCTCTGACGTCGACGTGACGATGCCGCAGGCGTCGCCCATCTCGTCTGAGCCGATCAAGCGCAAGCGCGGCCGCCCGCCGAAGCCGAAGCCCGAGGGCCCGCCGCCCGAGCCGAAGAAGCGCGGCCGCCCGCCGAAGCCGAAGCCTGAAGGCCCGCCGCCCGAGCCGAAGAAGCGCGGCCGCCCACCGAAGGTGCCCAAATGATCCGCGTCGCGACGTTCGATGAGCTCGACCCGAAGCTGGTGAAAGATCTCTGCAAGATCCTCTACCAGGCGTTCGCGGTCGGGGCCGAGCACTCGGGGGTGGTGACACCTCCGTCGGGCATGAACGAACCGTGGGATGCGCACCGTCTGCTGCGCGAGGCGCCGAAGGTGTCGGCGTTTCAAGACGACAAGGTTCTCTACGTGACGTCGCGCAAGCTGTTGCCGCGCAAGCTGATGACGGGCGAGGTGCCGACGTACGGCATCTCTCAGTACAACGGGCAGCGCGCGGTGGTGAGCTTCGCGCACATCAAGAACCCGAACGAGAACGTGAAGCAGGTCGCGCGGTACGCGCTGCAAGAGCTCGGGCACGCGTGGGGGCTGCACCACTGCCTCGACCCGCGCTGCGCGATGTACCCGCATTGGACACCGTCGTACCCGAACGGCGACGCCTCGTTCTGCGTGTTCTGCCGCGATACCAGCGAGCAGAAGATCCGCCTTGCCAAGTCCTGAGCCGGCTCCTGCTCCGACGAAGAGGCTGCCCGTCGAGGGTGGCATCATCGTCGCCGTCGCCGTGCTGTGCCTCGCGTTTCAGGCGCGGCTGCCGTCGCTCCTGCCGGCCGAGGCCGACTACCTCGAGGTGCAGCGGGTGCTCGAGGCCGAGGCGGTGGCCGGCGACGCGCTGCTCGTCTACCCGTGGTGGGCCGAGCGCGTGCGGCTGTTCGCACCCGAGCGCGTGACGGTGGTCGGGTACCAGGGCAGCGACGCAGATTCGCTCGAGCTCCACCCGCGCGTCTGGGTGCTCTCGCAGCCCGACCTGCCGAAGGCGAGCTGGGCCACGTTCTGGTCGGCGTTCGGGCCGCAGCGCACGGCGGTGGGCCAGGAGCGCACCTTCGGCCGCCTGCACCTGCAGCTGTACCAGAACGGGCGCGCGCGGCCGGTGCGGTTCTCGCTCACCGACGCGATCGCGACGGCGCAGGTGTACCTCGAGACGCCCGATGGGCAGCGCACGCCCTGCGGGTGGGACGGGCGGGCCCAACGCTGCCCGGGCGGCAACTACGTCGCGGCCGAGTGGCACGAGGTGCGGTTTCAGCCGCGGCGGTGCCTGCGCATGTTCCCCCCCGGTGGGCCCACGAAGCTCGTGGTCGAGCTGCCGTCGGTGCCGGGGGCCGACACGCTCGAGCTGATGGGCGGCTTCATCTGGGACAGGGGGTACTTCAGCGACCCGAAGTACACCGACACGCACCTCACCGCGCAGGTGAACGGCACGCAGGTGGCGGCGCTCGACTACCCGCGCGGCAGGTTCGGCCTGCACCGGGTCGAGACCGGCGCGGTGCCGGCGGGCGCATCGCTGCGGGTCGCGACGCAGACGCAGAACCCCGAGCAGCGCGAGCTGTGCGTCGAGGCGTACGGGTTCGGGGGGGCCGCGCCGTGAGCACCACGCCCGCCACTCCGAACGCCCTGGCCGAGCAGACGCTCGAGAAGCGCACCGGCTGGGCGCTGTTCGTGGGCGGGTTCTTCAGCCTGCTGTTCACCGAGAAGCCGGCGGGCTTCGTGCGCGACGAGAGCGTGTACTTCGCCGCGGCCGAGTCGCACGCGCGCTGGTTCAAGCTGCTCTTCTCGTCACCGGCGACGGCGTTCAGCGACGGGGCGATCGTGCAGGCGTTCGACTTCAACCACGAGCACCCGGCGCTGATGAAGAACCTGTTCGGGCTCTCGTACCTGCTCTTTCACGAAGGGCTGGGCCTCTTGCGGCCGGCGGCGGCGCTGCGCGTGCCGGCGTTTCTGGCGGCGGCGGCGATTCTGCCGCTCATCTACGTGATGATGCGGCCGCTCGCGGGGCGGGTGGCGGCCATCTTCGCGGCGGTGAGCTTTCTGCTCGTGCCGCGGCAGTTCTTCGAGGCGCACCTCGCGTGCTTCGACGTGCCGGTGACGGCGGCGTGGCTGTTCGTGGTGTTCTGCTTCTGGCAGGCCTTCGAGAAGCCCCGCTGGTGGGTCTACGCCGGCCTCGCGTTCGGCCTCGCTATCGGCACGAAGCACAACGCGTTCTTCATACCCGTGCTGCTGGTGCCGTTTTCGCTGTGGCGCGGCTGGGAGCGCTCGAAGGGCGTGCCCGAGGCGCGCACCCTGCTCTTGCAGATCAACGGCGTCTACGTGGCGGGCGCGGCGGCGTACGGCCTGATGGTGCTGGTGATGGGCGCGCAGCGGGTGCTGGGCACGTTCATCTTGCTCAGCCCCCACCTCGTCATCTTCGTCGCGGCGTCGGTCGCGGCGGGGCTGTTGCTGAAGAAGCTGTACGCGGTGAACGTGGGCACCTTCCGCGCGGTCGCTCCGCTCGTGGCGATGGCGGTGCTCGGGCCCGTCATCTTCTACCTGCACTGGCCGTACCTCTGGCACCACCCGGTCGACCGCGCGGCCTGGTACTTCACGTTTCACCTGACCCACAACCACTACACGTGGTTCTACCTGGGCGAGCTCTTGCGCGAGCCGCCCTTCCCCCTTGACTACGTGGTGGTGGTGACGGCGATGACGGTGCCGGCGGCGTTCTTCGTGCCGATGGTGTTGGGGCTGGGCGGGGTCGGCTGGCGGGTGTGGAAGCGTGAGGTCACGCTGCTCGAGGTGCTGATCGTGGTGAACGCGGTCGCGTCGGTAGCGATCATCTCGCAGCCCGACGTGCCGCACTTCGGCGGGGTGAAGCACTGGTTCCCCTCGATGCCGTTTCTCGCGATGTTGATGGGCATCGCGGTCGAGCGCGGCGCGACGGCGCTGCACGGGTGGCGGCCGCTCTTGAAGACGCGCGAGCAGACGATCGCGGCGGTCGCGGTGCTCTGCTGCCTGTCGGCGCTCATCGCGAGCTGGCGCGTGTACCCGTACGGCACGTCGTTCTACTCGGAGCCTGCGGGCGGCCTGCCCGGCGGCGCGTCGCTCGGCATGCAGCGGCAGTTCTGGGCGAACAACGTCACGGGCGTGTTGGAGTGGATCAACCAGAACGCGCGGCCTGGCGAGCGCGTGTACCTGCACGAGTGCCACGGCGGGCAGATTCGCGACTACCAGAAGAACGGCATGCTGCGCACCGACCTGGGCTTCGTCGGCGACCCGTTCAGCGCCGACCTCGTCGCGTACCAGTACCACCAGGAGTTTCGTGAGCACGAGTTCAACACCTGGCAGGCGCTCGGCACGACGAAGCCGGTGACGGGGCTCTACGTTGACGAGACGCCGCAGGTGGTGGTGTACCGCAGGCGATGAGTTTCGGCTTCAGCCGCGCCCGGCTCGCGCTCTTGGCAGTGCTGTCGCTGGCCGGCTGCCCCGACGACCGCATTCGGCCGATGGGCGGCTGCCAGCAAGACTCCGACTGTGGCGACGTGGTGAGTGCGTGGCGCTGCGAGCCGCAGACCGGCGAGTGCTACTGCCGCACCGACGAGGCGTGCCCGGCGCGAAAGTTCTGCAACCCGACCGGCTTCTGCCAAGACAAGGCGGGCTGCGCGTCGAACACCGACTGCGGCGACCCGTCGCTGTTCTGCGACACGACGACGGCGACGTGCCTGAGCCGCGGCCGGTGCTCGACCGACCTGCACTGCACGCAGGGCAACATCTGCGACCTGTCGCGCAACGTGTGCGTCGAGGGCTGCCGCTCGAACGGCGACTGCCCGGGCAGCTCGTGCCGCTGCGGCGACGTGCCGTGCAACTGCACCGCGACGACGCCGGCCGACCTGCAGCGCTGCCAGGTGGGGGTGTGCGACCCGACGTTCTGCTCCGACCGCTCGTTCTGCCGGTATGGCGAGCTGTGCGGCATACCGCCCGACGCGGGCGTGCAGCGCAACCAGTGCTACAGCGACTTCGACGTCGACGTGCGGCCGTACTGCGCGGGCTGCCTGTCGGGCGGCGGCATCGACACGTGTGGGCGCGGCGCGAACTACTGCATCATCGACACGCGCACGAACGCGACGTACTGCGGCGCCGACTGCAGCGCGGGCCAGGCGTGCCCGCGCGGGTACGGGTGCCGCGACATTCGGGTGGTGTTCAGCCGGTGGCAGTGTGGGCCGGGGCTGCCGCCGTGCGCGCCGAACCCTTCGCTGGTGTGCGCGACCGACGCAGACTGCGAGCGCGGCGGCGCGTGTGTGAAGGCGCCGGGGGCGGCGATGGGGGCGTGTGCGGGGCGGTGCCGACTGCGTGAGGGGTCTGACTTCGGCTACTGCTCGTGCCAGGTCGACTTCGACTGTGCGCCGCAGTCGTGCAGCGGCGGTGAGTGCACCATCTCGCGGCAGCGCTGCGTGACCGAGCAAGACTGCCGCGCGATTCGGTGCGTCGACTTCGACGGCATCGGCGGGTGCCTCATCGGCCAGAACTGCACGCCCGACAACGGGCTCACGTGCATCGAGGTCGGGCAGTAGGAGGGCGAGAACCGGGCGTAGCCGTCAGGCGTAGAGGCCGCCGGCCGACCCGGTTGCGAGCCCGACGCGAGAAGAACAGCTCAGCCGGCGACGGTCTTCTCGATGCGCTTCACCCACGCGTCATCGAGCTTCGCGGCGACGTCGATGGCGCCGAGGTTCTCTTTGAGCTGTGACGCCTTGCTGGCGCCGAGAATGACGGTCGAGACGTGGGGCTTCTTCAGGCACCACGCGAGCGACAGCTGGGCGAGCGAGCAGCCGAGCTCTTTCGCGAGCGGCTCGAGGCGCTCGGCGGCGGCGAGGTTGGCTGGCGTGGCGACGAGCTCTTTGAGCCAGCCGTTGTTTTCCATCGCGAGGCGGCTGCCCTTCGGCGTCTTGCCGCCCGAATATTTGCCGGTGAGCACGCCCGAGGCGAGGGGGCTCCAGATGGTGGTGCCGTAGCCGAGCTCGCTGAAGACGGGGGCGAGCTCGTTCTCGAAGCGGTCGCGCACGAGCAGGCTGTACTGGGGCTGCTCCATGCTGGGTGGGGTGAAGCCGCCTTGCTTCGCGATGGTGTGGGCCTCACGAATCTGGGCGGCGCTCCACTCGGAGGTGCCCCAGTAGAAGACCTTGCCCTGCCTCACGAGCGTGTCGAACGCGCGCACGGTCTCTTCGATCGGCGTGTCGGGGTCGGGGCGGTGGCAGAAGGCGAGGTCGACGTAGTCTTGCTGCCAGCGTCTGAGCGCGGCGTGAACGCCTTCGATGACGTGCTTGTGCGAGAGGCCGGTGTCGTTGGGGCCCTTGCCGCCCCAGAAGATTTTGGTCGAGAGCACGAGATCTTCGCGGCGCCACTTCTCTTTTTCGAGCACCTTGCCCATGACCACCTCGGCCTCGCCGTGCGCGTAGGCCTCGGCGCCGTCGAAGAAGTTGATGCCGGCGTCGTAGGCGGCGGTCATGCACTCGGTCGCGACGTCGAGGCCGACCTGCCCGCCGAACGTGACCCACGAGCCGAGCGAGAGCTCGCTGAGCTTGAGGCCGTGCTTGCCCATCTTGCGGTAGTTCATCGGGTGCAATCTGGCAGAGTGAACGGGTGCCGACCATCACTCCGAAGAACGCCGCCGAGTGGCGCAAGTGGCTGCAGAAGAACCACACGAAAGAGACCGAGGTCTGGGTCATCTACGTGAAGTCGGCGCATGGCCGCTCGATGACGTGGAGCGACGCCGTCGACGAGGCGCTGTGCTTCGGGTGGATCGATACGACCAGCAAGCGCATCGACGACAAGCACTACCAGCAGCGGTTCACGCGGCGGCGACCCGGCAGCACGTGGTCGGCGATCAACGTGGCGAAGGTGAAGAAGCTCGAGGCCGAGGGCAAGATGAGCGAGGCCGGGCTGAAGGAAGTCGAGCTCGCGAAGAAGAACGGCACGTGGGCGAAGGCGTCGGCGTGGAAGAAGGCCGCCGACATGCCGCCCGAGCTCGAGAAGGCGCTGAACGCGAAGTCGCGGGCCGCGTACGAGGCGCTCGCGCCGGGGTACCAGAACCTGTACCGGCGCTTCGTCGGTGAAGCGAAGCAAGAGGTGACCCGCCTCAAGCGGGCGAAGCTGGCGGCGCGTTTTCTGGTCGAAGGTCACAAAATACCCTTCGGGGTCCCACAGGGGCCTACCTGAACGACTCGTAAGACGTCAGGGTGGGCCGCTAATGTTCGGGGTGAAGGCGCCCTCACATGAACCCGTTGACGCTGCAGTTTCGAAAGTTGAAGCGCACGGTCTCGTATCTGCGGGGCTATCTCGACTTCGATCGCCACGGGAACAACATCGTTCGCCGCACCGACTTCACCGCGTGCCCGCGCCCGGTGCTGCTCTTGTATGGCTTCATGTCGACGCGGCGCACGTTCGAGGTGCTCGAGCACCGGCTGAGAAGAGATCACTACTGCGTGTGGAGCATCAACCTCGGTGGCCTGTTCGACGCCTTCAACTCGCTCAGCATCGACTTCCTCGCCGAGAAGGTGCGCGACAAGGTCGAGCGGCTGTATTCGCGCTTTCCCAACATGGGGCCGATGTCGATCATCGGTCACTCGATGGGCGGGCTCATCGGCCGGTACTACGTGAAGCGGCTCGGCGGTGACCGGCGCGTGAAGAACCTCATCACGCTGGGCACGCCCCACAACGGCTCACCGACCGCGTACCTCGGCATTCTCACGCATGGGCTCATCTCGCGCAGCGTCTGGCAGATGACGCCGATGTCGCCGTTCATCAAGCGGCTCAAGATGGGCGCGTTTCCGCGCAGCGTGCGGTTCTCGTCGATCTTCTCGAAGTCCGACCGGGTGAACCCCTTTCCCTCGTGCATTCTCGAGGGCGATGGAGCCGACAACCTGCACAACATCGAGGTCACCGGCATCTCGCACCGCGAGTTCGTCACCCGGCGCGTCGTGTATCAGGTCATTCGTCGCGAGCTCGCGCTCGGCTACGGCGACCCGGTGCCGGCTGAAGAGCCGCGCAAGCTCGTGCCCATTCGGTAGACCGACGATTCGCCCCCGAGTCTCATCTCACGAAGGCCGACTCCAACCGGTGCCGTTCGCCCTAAGCTCGAAGCCGATGCCCTCGAAGTGGGATGCTGTGCTCGAGTCGAAGCCGGTGCCGCTGGGCGAGCACCTGCTCACCGAGTGCTCGAAGCTGTTCGCGAGCGAGCTGGCGAAGTGGCCTCCGCCGGTGACCGAGGCGACCGGCGACGCCGCGGCGCTGCTCGCGGGCGAGCCGGCAAAGCCCTCGTGGCAGCTGATGCGCGAGGCGTTTCGTCTGGCCCGTTGGGACCTGGGCCGAGAGCACGACGCGTACGACGACTACATGCGCAACCAGCGGTTTCTCGAGGCGGGGGTCGCGCCGGCCGACAAGCCGATGCTGCTGTTCGTCAGCCGCCTCATCGAAGAGCAGCTGCTCGGGCTCGGCGAGGCGACCGAAGGGCGTGTCGACCGCAAAGCCATGCTGCGCGTGCTGGACCTCACCGAGCGAGCCGTGGTCAAACCTGGAGCGTTATGACGGTTGAGATGTCGACGACGAACAACGTGGCGCGGCGGCCGCCGCCTTCGCTCCCCCGCCCCAACGAAGCGTGCTGGTGCGGCAGCGGCGAGAAGTACAAGCGGTGTCACAAAGAGGCCGATTACCTGTTTCTGCGCGATGAGCAGAAGCGCCTCGAGGCGACCAAGGTTCGCCCGGGCACGGTGAGCCCGCGGCGATCGGTGCCCCCCGAAATTCCGCGCCCCGAGTACGCCGAGTCGGGCGAGGCGAGCCGCGGCACCGGGCGGCTGGTGCGAACGGCCGAAGAGCTCGTGCGCATGCGGCGCGCGTGCAAGGCAGCGGCGCAGGTGCTGCGCACGGTCGGTGAAGCGGTGAAGCCGGGCGTGACGACCGACGCGCTCGACGCGCTGGCGCACGAGACGGCGATCAAGCTGGGCGGGTACCCCTCGCCGCTGAACTACGGCAAGACCGAAGACCGGCCACCGTTTCCGAAGTCGTGCTGCACGTCGGTGAACGAGATCATCTGCCACGGCATACCCGACAGCCGGGCGCTCATGAACGGCGACATCGTGAACGTCGACATCACCGTCTACCTCGACGGCATGCACGGCGACACGAACGCCACGTTCTTCGTCGGCGAGGTCGACGAAGAGTCGCAGCGGCTGGTGCGCGTGACGCGCGAGTGCATGATGAAGGGCATCGAGGCGGTGAAGCCGGGCCGGCCCATCTCAGACATCGGGCGGGCGATCGAGACGCACGCCGACGCGCACGGCTACGCGGTGGTGCGCAGCTACTGCGGCCACGGCATCGGCGACGTGTTCCACAACGAGCTGCAGATACCGCACTACTTCGACGCGAAGGCGAACACGCGCATCGAGGCGGGCATGACGTTCACGGTCGAGCCGATGATCAACGCGGGCGCGTGGCAAGACCACCTCTGGCCCGACGGGTGGACGGTGGTCACCCAAGATCTGCGGCGGTCGGCGCAGTTCGAGCACACGATTCTCGTGCACGAGAGCGGCGCCGAAATTCTCACGCAGTGACCGCTACGGGTTGAGCAGGTCGTGGGCGTTCATCACGCCCAGCAGCTGCAGCGCGTTGGCGCGCTTCTCTTTGATGACGCTCTCGAGATCTTTCGACTCGACGAGCGGCCCGATGCCCTCGCTCACCTTCTGCAGGTTGCCCTTCACGTGCGTGCGCAGCTCGGCGGCGTCGAGCGGCTTCTCTTGGGTCTGGCGCAGCAGCTGACTGAGCTCTTTCGGGTCTCTCACCGCGAAGCGGTGGCCCGCAGCGCGGGTCTTCACCACCCACTGGCCGGCGAACGGGCCCGTGACGGGCTCGTCGTAGATGATGGTCGGCAAGAAGACGCTGCACGTGCCGCGGGTGCTGTTGAGCCGGTGCGTCTCGAACAGGAGCCGGTACGTCGTCAGGTGCAGCTTGCCGCCGAGCGAGCGCGCCTTCGCGAGCAGCGGTATCAGCTTCGGCAGAATCAGGAGCGGGTGGTTGGCCGCGAGCTTCGCGGCGTCGACCTCGAAGCCGAACATCAGGTTCGCCGGCCGCGTGGCCAGCACTTTTTCACCGGGCAGAAGAGATTCGTTCATTGGCGGCGGCCTCAGCGTACCGTGAGCAGCGCACGTTCTTCAGTGAAGTCTTCCATCGCGTAGCGCACGCCTTCGCGGCCGAGCCCAGAACCCTTGACTCCGCCGTAGGGCTGGTTGTCGGAGCGCAGGCTGGGCGCG
>JAEUJP010000384.1 GCA_016793725.1 Myxococcaceae bacterium
GGACGCGGGGTCGGGCCCTTCTTTTCAGTTCCACCCTTCGGCTAAAGGCTGCGCCTCGTGCGCCGTCTCGCCCTCCCGGTCCTGCTCTTCATCGCTTGTGGCGATCCGACTCCGGCGCCTCGGCCGCACTCGGCTCGGCGCGACGCCATCATCAACGGCATCGTCGACCCCGGTCACTGGTTCGTCGGCATGGTCCTCGACGTCAGTGACGGCACCTGCACCGGCACCCTCGTCTCACGCCGCACCGTCATCACCGCCGGTCACTGCTGGGGCCAGGGCCCCACCCGCATCGACCGCGTGCAGTTCGACGTCGGCTCCCCGCTTCAGCGCGTTACCGTGCCCGTCGCTCAGAGCATTCGTCACCCCAGCTACAACGACTTCTCGCTCTCGAACGACCTCGGCCTCATTCAGCTCGCCGCCGATGCTCCCGTGCAGCCGGTGCCCCTGCTTCGCGAGACCCTCGGCGCTCCGCACATCGGCCCCAACTTCACCTGGGTCGGCTACGGCGACACCAACGCGAGCGGCTTCGGCTCAGGCACCCGCCGCGTCGTCACCTTCCCCATTCAGTTGATTGGCCCCGTCGCCAACATTCCCCTGCCGCCGAACGCTCCTCCCGACGCCACCGAAGACATCGACGCGAGCCAGTTCTACTTTCGCGTCAGCGGCCGCAACACCTGCACCGGCGATTCTGGCGGGCCCGGCTTCGTCGTCCGAAACGGCGTCGAGCGCCACGCCGGCGTCACCTCGTTCGGCGATGAGGCCTGCGCCTTCGACGGCGTCTCTGCTCGCACCGATGCGCCCCGCCTCGCGTGGATTCAGCAGAACATCGACGCCTTCGAGCCCACGAACCCCTGCCGCGGTGATGGCGTCTGTGCCGCCGGCTGTGTGTCGACGACTCCGGCTCCGCGTGGCACTTTGGGTGACCCCGATTGCGCCGATCAGCACTGCGCGGGCGACGGCGTCTGCGTGCTGTCGTGCTCGCCCGTCGACCCCGACTGCTCTGGCCTCGCCATCAATACGTGTGGCGCTGATGGCGTCTGCTCGTTCGGGTGCGCCACGCCCGATGTCGACTGCATGGGCGGCACCGCTGGTGGTGGTGCTGCTGGCGGCGGAGCGACTGCCGGTGGCGGCGCTACTGCGGGTGGCGGAAACAACACCGCCGGCGGCGGCGCCACTGCGGGTGGCGGAGACAACAACGCCGGCGGCGGCGATACCGCGGGTGGCGGAGACAACAATGCCGGCGGCGGCGAGGCCACCGCGGGTGGCGGCTACATGAACACCGCGGGCGGCGGGGTCATGGCCGCGGCTGGCGGCTCCGCTTCCGAGATGCCTCCCAAGCAGGGCTGCGGTTGTTCCAGCTCCGACTTCGTTTTGCCTCTGCTCGCGCTCATCTGGTTGCGGCGGAGAGTCATAGCGCCCTTCGACTTCGGCCGGACTTCGTCCGGCCTCCGCTCAGGGTGAACGGGTATCGCTGGGTCATCTGGTTTCGGGCGATCCGCCCCTGCGTGAGTTAGTGTCGCCTTCGACGTGACTGACAAACGTTCCGTGCTCGTCGTCGATGACGAGGCCCCGGTCCGGGTTGGGCTCCAGCGGCTTCTCGAGCGTGGCGGCTACACCGTTCACCTCGCCGCCGGCGGTGAAGAAGGCCTCTCGCTCCTCCGCGCCCACCCCATTCAGCTCGTCATCAGCGACAAAGACATGCCCGGCATGTCGGGCATCGAGTTCCTCTCGCTCGTGCACGACCGCTGGCCTCGCGTCTGCCGCATCCTGCTCACCGGCTACGCCGACCTCGAGTCCGCCATGAAGGCCATCAACGAGGACCAGGTCTTTCGTTACCTCGAGAAGCCCTGGAACAACGACCAGCTCCTCAACACCGTTCACTTCGCCTTCGAGTCCCTCGAGCTGCAGGCCGAGCTCGAGCGCGAACGCCGCCGCTCTCAAGACCTGCTGCTCAGCATCCTCCCCGGCTCCATCGCCGACCGCCTCAAGCGCGGCGAGAAGCTCATCGCCGATCGCTACGAGGCCGCCACCGTTCTCTTCAGCGACCTCGTCGCCTTCACCCCCTTGAGCTCCCGCCTCGAGGCCAAGCAGGTCGTCGAGATTCTCAACGACATGTTCTCGGCCTTCGACAAGCTCGCCGGCGACGCCGGCGTCGAGAAGATCAAGACCATCGGTGACGGCTACCTCGCCGCCTCCGGCCTCCCCGTCGCCCGCCCTGATCACGTCGTCGCCGCCGCTGATCTCGCCCTCGACATGCTCCGCGCCATCGACTTCATCAACGCCTCTCGCGGCACCGAGTTCAAGCTGCGCATCGGCCTGCACACCGGCCCCGTCGTCGCCGGCGTCATCGGCTTGAAGAGGTTCAGCTACGACCTCTGGGGCGACACCGTCAATGTGGCGAGCCGCATGGAAGCCACCGGCGTGCCCGGCCGCGTGCACGTCACCGCCGAAGTTCGCGCCGCGCTCTCTGCCACGCATGTCTTCGAGGCCCGCGGGCTCACGGAATTGAAGGGCAAGGGCCCGATTCCCACCTGGCTGCTGCTCGGTCGCAAGTAGCGCCGCGCGGGCGTATGGTGGCGCCCGTCTGCTGACCCTCATCCTCTCGCTCGCGCTCACCAAGGTCGGCGGCATCGCCACCACCAGCTGCGCCGGCTGCCACGGCGGCGGCCTCCCCGAGGCCACCGCGTCGCTCACCGGCCCCTCCGCCAGCATCTCGCCCGGCCAGACCGTGACGTTGACGCTCACCATCGGCGGAGGCATCTCCAACGGCGGCTTTCACCTCACCTCCCAGGGCGTCGGCACCTTCGTCGCCGGCACCGGCACCCGCCTCCAGGGCTCGGGCATCTCGCACTCCTCACCCCGCGGCGCGAGCGCGGGCTCCGTCACCTACTCCATTCAGTGGACGGCACCGATGACCCCCGGCGGCGCCGACTTCGAGGCCGGCATCATCGGCGGCAACGGCGACGGCCGCTCCAGCGGTGACCGCGCCAACTTCGTGCGCCTCTCGCTCGTCTGGGGCTGCGCGGGCCAGACCTTCTACCTCGACAACGATCGCGACGGGCACGGCAACAACTTTGGCGGCGTGCGCCTGCGCTGCGGCCCCGCTGCCGGCCTCAGCACCACCAACACCGACTGCGACGACAACGACGAGCGCGTCTACCCCACCGCCACCGAGGCGTGTAACGGCCGCGACGACAACTGCAACATGCAGATCGACGAGGGCCTCAACTCGACCACCACCTGGCCCGACCTCGACGGCGACGGCTACGGCAACCCCGCCGGCCCCACCGTCATGGGCTGCTCCACCATGCGGCGCGCCGCCAACCCCGACGACTGCGACGACACCGACGCCCTCGCCAAGCCCGGAGGCATCGAGGTCTGCAACGGCAAAGACGACGACTGCGACATGCAGCGCGACGAGGGCGTGCGCGTGCGCTGCGGCATCGGCTGGTGCGCCCGCTTCGGCCCCACCTGCGACCCCCTGCTCTGCACCGTCGGCGAGCCCCGCACCGAAGAGTGCAACGCCTTCGACGACGACTGCGACGGCGTCGCCGACAACGGCCCCGTCTGCCCGGCGGGTCAAACCTGCTTCGAGGGTGAGTGTTACGGCACCGACCAGGTGCCCGCGTCAGACGCCGGCTCGGGCGGCGGCGCCGGCAGCGAAGGCGGAGGCAACGAGTCACCCGGCGGCAACGGCTGCAGCGCCGCACCCGCTCTGCTGGTGTGGGCGTCGACCCTGATGCTGCTGCGCGCCCGGCGTGTCCGTGTGCGACAGCGCCTCATGGGGCGCGCCTAAACCAACCAGGTGAGGCGGCGGTGCTCCATGTTTGCGCGTCAAGCGCAGGCAACTGCTCGTTTCGATCTGCTGGCCTCGAGATTGCTCAGTCCCCCGTGCGATGGCTCTCGAAGATTTCAATGTCGCCGACCCGTGTGCCGGCTGGGTGATTGGGCAAAACGAGATTGTGTGCCGCTTCTCGTCGACGCTCTACCTCGCGCTGAGGGGTGATCAGTTCGTGGTGCTGAAGCGGGTCGCCGTCGACGCCGGCGGGGTTCACGACCTCGAGCTCCACGCCGAAGCCGAGGCCAGAATTTCACACCCCAACCTCGCCAAGGTCTACGCGCTCGACACGACCGAAGAGGGCTCGTTCTGGGTCACCGAGCTGCACGCCGGCGCCACGCTCACCGAACTTCGCGCCGCCTGCCGCAAGGCCGGCAAGAGCCTGCCCATCGGGCTCGTGTTCGCCACCTTTCACGAGGTCGCGCTCGCGCTCGGCGAGCTGCACGGCCGCCGCCGCGCGCACGGCGACCTGAGCGACGACAACATTCTCTTGGGCTTCTCGGGCACCTCGAAGCTGCTCAACGCAGGCGTCGCCGACTGCATGCAGCGGCTGCCCCCCGACCCGCAGAAAGACATCTTCTCGCTCGCGGGCCTCTTGTACGAGTGCCTGACGGGGTCGCGACCGAACGGGCCGGCGATCGCGCCTCCGTCGTCTTACAACCACGCGCTCGAGAAGCCGATCGACGACTTCCTCGCTCGCGCGCTCGGGCCGATTCGTTCGAAGCGCTTCAAGACCGGCGCCGAGTTCGCCGCCGCCCTCAAGACCGCCGCCAGCGGCTACCTGTGGAAGCCCGGCCAGCGCGCCGACTTCGTGTTCGGCCTGTTCAAGAAGCGCCGCGAGAAAGAGCAGGAGCTGCTCGCCGGCTCTGTGAAGCGCCTCGACGAGCTGCGTGCCGCGCGCGCCGCCGAGAAGGCCGCCGCCGAGCTCGCCGCCGCACAGGCCGCGTTCGTGGCCGTCGCGCCGCGCGCCGCCCACGAGCCCGAGCCTGCCATCGTCGCCGGCGAGATGTACGACGACGACGCGAACGCGCCGATGCACGTGAACTCTCTCGCGCCCGAGGTGCTGTCGGTGCCGTGGCGCGCGGTGAAGATCGGGCTGTCGGCGACGGTCGCGATCGCCGCGTGCGTGTTCCTGGTGCAGCTGCTCGCCGGTGCGCCGGCGTCGATCGCCGGGGCCGCCGTGCTCGCGCCGCCGATTCCCATCATGGTGCCCGTCGCCATCGCGCCGCCCGAGCCGCCGCCGGCTGCTCCGGCCGCGCTGCCGGAAGAGGCGAAGATGGCGAGCGCCGAAGACGAGCCCACGCCGCCCGAGGCTGCTCCACAGAAGCCGGCCGTGAAGAAGAAGAAGAAGGCCGATGAGCCGCCGCTGCCGCCGTGGCTCCAGCGCAAGGGCCGCCGGTAGAACCTCCGGTCGCGGTGAGCGGAGCGCGCACCCCTTCGACGGGCTCAGGGCGAACGGAGGTCGGATCGGAGCTTCGTCGCGATCCGCTCCACCACTTCGACCATCACGTGCCCGGGCCGCGAATATTCTGCCGGCATCGACACGCCCTCACCCGCGATGAACAGGTGGTTCGCCTTCGGCACGATCTCGACGCTCGCTTGCGGCACGCCCTCGAGCCCGGCCTTCCACAGCTCGGCGTCCTCCACCGTCACCTGGTAGTCGCGCTCACCGAACAGGGCCAGCACCGGCTTGCCGAGCGCCTTCGCGGCCGCGATGCCGTCGCGGTTCCCCACCTCGAGCCAGTACTCGACCGGCGCGCCCAACATCATGCCCTTCGCCGTGCCGTTCTTCAGCGCCGCGCACTGCGCGTCGACCTCGGCGATGGTCTTCGCATCGGCCCCGACGTGCCGAAGCTGCGCGGGTATCGACTCCCACGGCTTTCGCGCCGGCGCGCCCAGCAGCACGACACCCTTCACGCCCTTCGCCCGCGCGCCAATCTCGGGGGCCAGCTGCGCCCCGAGGCTGTGCCCGAGCACCCACACGTTCTTCTTGTCGACGTCGGCGCGCGCCATCAGCAGCTCGACCGCCGCGAGCGCATCGAGCACCACCTCGTCGTCGACCGTCACCACGCCCGTCATCGCCTTGCCGTGCACGCGCGTGCGCTTGTCGTAGCGCAGCACCACGACGCCCTTCGTCGCGAGCCCTTCGGCGAGGTCTTTGAAGGGCCGGTTCACGCCGACCGTCTCGTCTCGGTCGTTCGGCCCCGAGCCGTGCACCAGCACCACTGCGGGAAACGGGCCCTTCTTCGCCGGCACCGTCAGCGTGCCGGGCAGCGCCCACGGCGCCTTGCCGACCGTCACCTCGACCGCCTTGAACGCGTCGCTCTTCGTGTACTCGGCCGGCGGCGGCAGCGGCTTCACGAAGAAGCCCTCGGCCTTCTGCTGCTTCGGGTCGACCGCCGTCGTCACCTCCACGACACCCTTCTCGAACTGCACGTCGTGCACGAATACCTTCAGGCCCGCCTGCTCGAGCGCCTGCACCCGCTTCGTGCTCTTCCACTTCCCCAGGTCTTTGGCCGCCTGGTCCCACGCCTGCTGCAGCGCGGCCGCGTCGATCGCCGCCGACGCGATGACGCCGAGCCGCGCGTGCGCCGCTTGCGACCTGCCCACCTTCAGCGCGTCGATGATGCCCGCCGCGACGCTCTCGGGTGCAGGTGCGGCGGTCTCCATCATCATCATCACGGCGCAGACGAGCATCGATTGCCTCCGGGCGAGACGTTACGCTGTCGCGGCCCATGAAACGTGTGCTCATCGCGCTCGCGGTGCTGCTGGCGCTGCTCATCACGCCCGTCGTCGTCATGTTCGCCATGGTGTTCGGCGCCGTCGCCCCGCTCGAGGCCGACCTCGACCTCCCCAACGGCGCCCGCCTCGTCAAAGACGGCTACGTGAACATCGGCGTGCTGCCCGCCGGCGATGGCGCCGTCGCCCTCATCGACGCCGGCAACGACGCCACCGGCGCCGCCCTGCTCGCCGAGCTGAAGCGCAAGAACCTCGAGACGTCTGCCGTGAAGGCCATCTTCTTCACGCACGGCCACCCCGACCACATCGCCGCGAGCCACCTCTTCAAAGACGCACAGGTGCTGGTGCTGCCCGGCGACGTCGCGCTCGCGCAGGGCAGCGGCCGCTCGAAGGGCCCGCTGCCGTCGCGCTTCGACATACCGCCCGAGAAGCTCGCGAAGGTCACGCGCCCGCTCGCCGACGGCGAGACCGTCGACATCGGCCCGCTCGCGGTGAAGGTCTACGCCGTGCCCGGCCACACCGCCGGCAGCGCCGCGTACCTCTCGGGCGGCGTGCTCTACCTCGGCGACAGCGCGTCGGCCTCGAAAGAGGGCACCGTCATCGGCGCGCCGTGGGTGTTCACCGACGACCAGGCCGAGAACCGCGCGTCGGTCGTCGCGCTCGCGAAGCGGCTGAAGGCCGAGGGCGCGGTCGTCACGAAGGTCGTCTTCTCGCACTCGGCGCCCCTCGACGGCGACGCCGCGCTGATGGCCTACGACGGCTCGAGGTGACTCACGCGGCCTGCTGCTCGATCGCCGCGCACAGCTCGGTCGCCGGGCACGGCTTGTCGAGGCACGCGTGCGCCACGTTCGCCACCCGCTCGCGCGCGTCTTCGTCGGTGTAGCCGCTCAAGAGCACCCGGCCGGTGTCGGGCCACTGCTCGGCGACGCGCCGCAAGAGCTCGGCCCCGTCCATCTGCGGCATGCGCATGTCGGTGACGATGACATCGTACGCGTTCTTGCCGAGCTCGCTCAGCGCGGCCTCGCCGCTGTCGACGAACACCATGTGCCACTCGCGGCGAATGCCGCGCAGCATGCACTTGAGCGCATTGAGCAGCATGCGCTCGTCATCGACGAAGAGTACGCGTGTCATGTGAGTGCCTCGGCTGGAACGGGAAGTCGAATGAAGAAGGTGGTGCCTTCGCCCGGCCGCGAGTCGAAGGTCAGCGTGCCGCCGTGCTTCGAGACGACCGAGCGCGCGATCGCGAGGCCCTGCCCGGTGCCCTGCCCGACGTCTTTGGTCGTGAAGAACGGCTCGAAGATGCGGTCGCGAATCGCCGCGGGTATGCCGCCGCCCGTGTCGGCGATCGAGACCGTGACGCCCTCGCGGTCGGCCCGCGTGCGCACCGTGATGCGGCCGCGCTTGCCGGTCTTGCCGACGCGGTCGCGAATCGCCTGCGCCGCGTTGACGACGATGTTCAGCACCACCTGGTTGAGCTCGCCGCCGTGCGCGAGCAGCTTCGGCAGCGGGGCGAGGTCGGTCTCGAGGTCGGCCACCAGCTTCCACTCGCTCTTCGCGATGGTCAGCGTGTTCTGAATGCCGCGCACCAGGTCGACCGGCCCGAGCTCGCGCAGCTCGGGGTGCGCGAACTCGCGCATCGAACGAACGATGGCGCCGATGCGCTGCAGCCCGTCGCGCGAGCTCTCGAGCGCCATCGGCAGGTTCTCGAGCACGAACTCGAGGTCGGCGTCGATGATGGCCTTCTCGACCTCGTCGGTGCTCGTGACGCGTGACTTGAGCAGCTGCACCAGCGTCGAGAGGTCGGTCGTCGACTTGGTGATGAACGACAGGTTGTCGCTGACGAACTGCACCGGCGTGTTGATCTCGTGCGCGATGCCGGCCGCGAGGCGGCCCACCGACTCGAGCTTGTGCGCCTGCCGCAGCTCGGCCTCGGCCTGCAGCTGCGCCTTCATCGCGTCTTCGAGCGAAGCCTTCGACTCTTCGAGCGCCGCCAGCGTGGCGCGCAGGTAATCGCCGCGGCCCTCGAACAGCCAGTGAATCGCGAAGCCGATCGCGAGCACCACCGCGCTCGCGCGCCAGTCGACGCCGCCCAGCGCCATCGCCGCGGCGTACGCGACGAGCATCGTCAGAATGTACGGGCGCGTGTCGCCGTTGCCGAAGATGTCGAACGTCGCGATGGTCACCGGCACGGCCATCAGCGCGGGCACCGACCACCCCGTCACGAGACCGAAGCCCAGCACCACACCGAAGTTGATGCCCACGAAGACGGCGTGGGGAATGAAGCGGTTCTGAATCGGCGCGACGATTCGGCCCAGCACGAGGCACGCCGTCACCCAGATGACGTAGACGAAGAACGCCGACCCGAAGCGGTGCCCCCACTCCGTCGCGACGACCATCGCACCGTACGCGCCGCTGACGGCGAACGCCCGCATGAAGAGCCGGTCGACCAGCTGCTGGAGGAACCTGGGGGTGTACCGCGCGGCGGCCATCTGCCGACCCCGCTGCATTCCCCGATCCGCGCGGCAACCTCATGATCTGCCGAGCAGACGACCGGGGTTTTTTCTACCCCCCCTGGGTGCCGCTACCTCGGCCCCGAGGGCGCGTTCGGGTGCAGCTCGAGCTTCTTTCGCAGCGTCGGCTGCCGCTGCACCATCGGCTGCTTGAGCAGGTGCGCGATGAGCGGCGGCGGCGCCACCGACCACGTCGCGATGTTCGAGACGAGCAGCACGGAGCTGTACGTGCGTGCACACAGCAGCGACGTCGTGCGCCCGTCGATGGGTATGCCCGCAAGCCCGGTCAGGCAGCGGCCCTCGGTCGTCATGATCAGCTCGACCCGCTCTTCGGCGCCGACCTGCGGGAACTTCGCCCGCAGCACCTTCATGATGGCCGACCGCGCCTGCGCCGTCGCCTCACGCCCCGCATTCAACTTCCACAGCTCGAGCAGCCGCTTCGCCGCCGTCAGCTTGCGCACCTGCCCTTCGGTCAGCTGCGGGTTGCGCCAGATGCGCCGCTGCACCTCGGCGTCTCGCGCGAGGTCTGCGCGGTTCAGCAGCAGGTCGAGCCCCGTCGACGTCGCGTGGTGCGCCGCGATCAGCCGCGCCTGCTCGGGCCCGGTGTGCGGGTTCTCGAGCACCGCCCGAATGACCGCCGGCAGCGGGTCGTAGCAGAGCGCCGACAGCGCGTTGCCGCTGATCGTCTGCGCCGCTTGAACCCGCTCGCCTTCGGGCAGGCCGTAAAACTGCTCGCGGTAGAGCGCGAGCAGGTTCGCGCCGCGGGTCTCGTCGTCGGCGACGCGCGCTTCCCCGCTCGGCTTCGGCTCGATGACGCCCTCGACCTCGAGCCGCGCGAGCAGCTCGCCCACCGCCGCTTCGCTCAGGCCCGTCAGCAGCGCCAGCTCGTGCTCACTCGTGCTGCCGTCGATGCGCGAGACCGCGAACCCCTCTTGGGGTGACAGCGTGAGCTGCGTCAGCGTCTGCAGCTGCACGCCGGCCTTCAGCCGCGGGCGCCACACATCGGCGCTCATTTCAGCAGCCGGCCCAACAGCGACGCCTGGTTCTCGAGGTTCAGATCTCTGCCCCCGAACGGAGCGCCCGGCCCCGTCGGCCTGCACCGGTACACCTTCACGGCTTCGGCGCGCGACGCCAGCGTCACCTCGCCCTGCTCTTCGACCTGCACGCCGTTCTTCGCCATCGACAGCCACGCGGCGCGCGTGAGCCGCACGTCGCCGGTCGCGGTGAGGCGCGCGAGCTCGGTCAGCACCTGCGCGGGCTCGCCGAGCAGCGACTCGCCCGAGATGACGACCTCGCCCTGGTGAACGGTGCTGGCGGCCTCGAGCTTCGTCGTGGCGCTCTGGCTCCAGCGCCAGAGCGCGTCTTGAATCGCCATGCCGCACCCGACCGCCTGCGACGGCAGCTCGAACGTCGCGAGCACCTGGTCTTGCAGCACGCTGATGACGCGCCCGCCCGCCGCTCGAATGACGCCGAGCACCTTCTGCTCGCGCGCCGACAGCAGCTCGGGCGTCGAGCGCGACGCGAAGTCTCTCAGCGTCACGGCCAGCAGCGAGACGTTCTTGCCCACCAGCATCGCGCGCTGCGCCGGCGCGCGCCGAGGCGTCGCGACCGTGTGGGCGATGGGCGCCGCCGCGCCGTCGACCGCCTGCAGCGCCTCGAGCAGACCCTTGCCGTCTTCCGGCCGCTCGTAGGGCTTCTTCGCGAGGCACTTCATCACCACGCTCGCGAGCACCGGCGCGGCGTCGAGCTTCAGCGGCGCAGGCTCGCTCGACACGTGCTGCAGCAGAAAGTCGCGCGCGGTCGGGCCGGGAAACGGGTGGTGCCCCGCGAGCAGCCGGTACGCGAGAATGCCGAACGCGTAGACGTCGGTGCGCGCGTCGATGCGCTCGCCGGTCGCCTGCTCGGGCGAGAGGTACTCGGGCGTGCCGAGCACCATGCCGGCCTGGGTCATCGCCTGGCCGGGCCCTTCGGCCTCGGCGAGGCGCGCGATGCCGAAGTCGAGCAGCCGCGCGCGGTCTTTGGCGAGCAGCACGTTCTCGAGCTTCAGGTCGCGGTGCACGATGCCCTTCGCGTGAATTTCGGCGAGGCCCTCGGCGATGTCGCGCAGCACGCGCAGCGCGCGCGCCGGCTCGAACGGGCCTTCGCGCAGGGCAGCGGCGAGGTGGTCGCCTTCGACGAACTCCATCACCAGCACGTAGGTGCCGGCCGCTTCGCCGAAGTCGATGACGCGCACGACCGACGGGTGGTCGACCGACGAGAGCAGCAGGGCCTCGCGCTTGAAGCGGTCGGTCATGCCGGGCTGCGTGGCGAGGTCATCGCGCAGCGTCTTCAGCGCGACCTTGCGCCCGAGCGACACCTGCTCGGCGAGGTACACCTCACCCATGCCGCCCTTGCCGAGCACCTCGAGCACCTTGAAGCGGTCTTGCAGCACGAGCGAGCCGGGGCGCAGAAGCCCGCTCTGCGACGCGCTGGTCGGCTCGAGCGGCGGGTGAGGGGTCGCGTGGCTCATCGGCGGGGCAACAGCTCGGCGACGCAGCCCGCGACCGGCGGGCGCCGAGAGATGGCGTCGAGCGCGGCGCCCACGCGCTCGTCGGTGGGGGCGAGCGGCACGAGCTTCTGCACGACGGCGCGCGCGGCGTCACACTTCTCGGCCTGGTAGGCGTCGAGCATCAGCGAGCCGACGACGTCGGGGCAGGCGCCTCCGAGGGCTTTCAGCGCGTCTTGCGCCGGGCGGCGAACGCGGCCCTGCCAGTCCATACACGCTCGCTCCAACGCCGCCTGCGCGTCGGCCTTGGGGAGCCGCGCGAGCAGGCCGTTCGTGCGCGTGGGCTTGTTGGCGGCGAAGGTCTGAACGACGGCCGAGGCGAGCCAGGGCTCTTGTTCGGCGAGCTTGGGGTTCGCGGTCAGCGCCGACTCGAAGTTGTCGAGGGCGTCGGTGCCGTCTTTCGCGACCAGGGCGAGGCGGGCGCGCAGGAGCTGGGCGAGCGGGTCTTGGGCGACGTGGTCTTTGGTGCCCATCGCGCGGAGCATCATGAGGGCGGCGGTGGTGTCGGCGACGCTGAGCGAGCGCACGACGGCGTCGCGCTCGGCGAGGGTCATGCGCTGGGCGTGGGCGATGAGGTCTTCGTCGGGCTTCGCGAAGGCTCCAGCGGCTGAGCTGCCGCCGCTCGGGGCGATGAGGAGCCCGACGATGAGACCGAAGAGCGCGGCGCTGACGGCGATGATGGCGGCGCGGGTGCGCGAGGGCAGCTTGCGAAACTCGTGCACGAAGCTGCGAAAGAACATGCGCGCCTTCTGCGACGGCGGCGACGGGGGCAGCGCCATGCTGGGGAAGGTGGCGTCGAGGGTGGCGACGGGTGGCGGGGGCAGCGAGCCTTCGGCCCAGGCGGGGTCGGGCACGCTCACCTCCTGGGTCGAGAGCTTGTTGCGCTGATCAGGCACGACCGCGGTGACGGCGGTGGGGCCGGCGCCGAGCTCGCTCTCGTCGGTGTCTTCCGGCATCGCGGCGCGGGAGACTACCTCACCCGTTTCCCGGTATACGTGCGCGCGAATGAAACGCGTGAACGCTACCGAAGCGAAGCAGCTGCAGGCCGACGGCTACACGTACGTCGACGTCCGCTCTGAGCCCGAGTTCCAGGGCGGGCACCCGACCGGCGCGGTCAACGTGCCTTTCAATGCCCCCAACTTTCTCGAGCTGTTCAAGGCGAAGTTCGAGGCCGACAGCAAGGTCATCATCGGCTGCCAGGTCGGCGGCCGCTCGGCGCGGGCGTCGGCGCTGCTCGAGCAGCACGGCTTCACGCAGCTCGTCGACAACGGTGGCGGCTACGAAGAGTGGGCCGCGAAGAAGCTCCCCAGCACGAAAGGCAGCTGAAAAAAAATGAGCCTCCTGAAAGACAAGGTGTTCTTCATCACGGGCGGCAGCCGCGGCATCGGGCTGGCCATCGCGATTCGTGCGGCGAAAGACGGCGCGAAGGTTGCGATCGCGGCGAAGACGGCCGACCCGCACCCGAAGCTGCCGGGCACCATCTACACGGCGGCGAAAGAGATTGAAGCCGCCGGCGGCAAGGCGCTGCCGATTCTCTGCGACATTCGCTTCGAAGAGCAGGTGTACGAGGCGGTGAAGAAGACGGCCGACACGTTCGGGGGCATCGACGTCTGCGTGAACAACGCGAGCGCCATCAGCTTGACCGACACGCTGTCGACCCCCATGAAGAAGTACGACTTGATGAACGGGGTCAACGCGCGCGGCACGTTCGTGACCAGCCAGGCGTGTGTGCCGCACCTCTTGAAGGCGAAGAACCCGCACATCTTGAACCTGGCGCCGCCGCTGAACATGAAGCCGAAGTGGTTCGGCAGCCACGTGGCCTACACGATGGCGAAGTTCGGCATGTCGATGTGCACGCTGGGCATGGCGGCCGAGTTCGAGAACCAGATTGCGGTGAACTCTCTGTGGCCCCGCACCGTCATTGCGACGTCGGCCGTGCAGAACCTGCTGGGCGGCGACGAGGTGATGAAGCAGAGCCGAACCGCTGAAATCATGGCCGACGCCGCGTACGCCATCGTGACGAAAGATTTTCGCTCGCACACTGGCCACTTTCTCATCGACGACGACGTCTTGAAGGCCGAGGGTGTGACAGACCTGAAGAAGTACGACTCGGTCCCGGGGGCCGAGCCGCTGCCAGATTTCTTCATTGAACCCGAGGACTTCGGGGGCTGGAACAAAGGAGCGCGCTGACGGCTCGCAAAGGTGGATCGTCATGCCTCGGGTCGGCAACCAACTCGAGGAAATGACGGCGTTTGCGATCGCGATACCCGGGATGACTGCCGAAGCCACGACAGCAGCCCTGGCCCATGACCCGCTGCGCGCGCTGGCAGAGGCGGCGCGCGACGGCGAGGCGCGAGCGTTCACGCAGCTGTACGAGCGCACGCGCGACATGGCGTGGCGGGTGCTCTACCGGGTCGTCGGCCAGAGCCCCGACCTCGAAGACCTGCTCCAAGAGTCGTATCTGCAGCTCTTGAAGGCCCTGAAGGGCTACCGCGGCGACGCGCGCACCACGACGTTCTTGCACCGCGTCTGCGTGAACGTGGGGCTGATGCACCTGCGGTCGAAGAAGCGCCGCCCCGAAGACCCGACCGACGAGCTGCCCGAGTCGTCGGCGCCGGTCGAGCAGAGCCCCGAGCGCGCGGCGCAGGTTCGCCAGGCCCACTCGCTGGCGCAGCGGGCGCTGGCGCAGCTGTCTGCCGAGAAGGCCGACGTGTTCGTGTACCACGAGCTGCTCGGCCTCAAGCCCGAAGAGATTTCAGAGCTGGTCGACTGCCCGGTGAACACGGTGCGCAGCCGCTTGAACCGCGCGCGCGTCGACTTCACCGAAGCTGTTACGAAGCTGCGGGGCAGCACATGAGCGCCGCGCACCTCTCATCAGACGCCCTCTGGGATGCCGCCAAGGGCGAGCTCGTGGGGGAAGACTACGCGCACCTGCAGCTGTGCCCCGACTGCCGCGAGCAGCTCGAGAACATCAAGCTGGCGCAGGGGGTGCTGGTCGAGCCGCCGCCTCCGCCGCCGCTGTCTGATGCGTCGGCGAAGCGCATCGGCGACGTGCTGCGCAAGGCAGCCGAAGAGCAGGCGCGCTCGTCGCTGTGGTGGGCGTCGTGGTGGCCGTTCAACTGGAGCCCGACCTGGGTGCTGGCGCCCGTCGCGGCCGCGCTGCTGGCGTTCGTGGCGTACCGGGTGACGGGCCCCATCGGGGCGACACCGGGCGAGACGCCGTCGCCGATCGCGAAGAGAGACGAGCCCGTGCGCGATGCGCCGGGGCCGACGCCTCCGCCGATGCCCGAGGCGCCGCGGCCGCTGCCGGTGAAGAAGGTGCTGGCGTCGGTGAAGCGCACGAAGGGCGCGAAGAGCGGCGACGCGGTGCTGAAGAAGGCGCAGTCGCTGAGCGAGGGCAGCACGGTGGCGACGGCGAAGGGCGGCGAGCTGCTCATGGCGCTGCCCGACGGCAGCCAGATCGCGCTCGCGAGCGCGTCGCAGGTTCAGCTGGCGAAGCTCGAAGACAAGGCGGTCGCGCTCGACGTCGACAAGGGCACGCTGAAGGTGGTGGCGCGGCACGACTCGACGCGCGAGCTGCGCGTGCGCGCCGGCGACCTCGAGGTGTTCGACGTCGGCACCGAGTTCATCGTCTCGCGCGAGGGCGACAGCACGCTCGTCGCCGTCGAAGAGGGTGAGGTCGAGGTGAAGGCGGCGGGCGAGACCGTGCCGCTGAAGGCCGGCCAGGCGGTGCAGTACCGCGGCGGCAAGCTCGAGCGTCAGCAGTGGGCGACGGCCGAAGAGCTGCCGAAGCCGCGCCCGAGGCCGGTCGCGGTGGCCCAGGCGCCGGTGGCCCCGACGAAGAAGGCCACGGTCGAAGAGACCCCCGACATTCCCAGCGAGCCCCAGAAGGCGACGCCGCCCGCGCCGGCTCCCGTTCCGGCGCCGGAAGAGCAGCCGAAGCCGGCCGAGCCCGACACGGTGAGCCAGCCCGACGAGTGGTCGACGCCCGAGAACCTGAGAGACGCGCCGGTCGCGCCGCCGCCGCCCCCGCCGGTGCCGGCGCCCGAGCCGAAGCAGCAGGCGCCGACGGCGCAGCCCGAGATGGCGCCGCCGAGCGAGGCCGAAGAAGACAACTCGGTTCTCGGGCAGCTCTCGAGAACCATCAACAAGGTCGGAAACGCGTTCAAGCAGGCGTCGCGCGGCGAGCGCGCGCTTCACGTGAAGGCGCTGACCGACGCGCTGCGCTGCAACGACGCCATCGCCGAAGCCGACCGCTGGCTCGGTGAGGCGGTGCCGAAGGGCGAGAGCTTCAACCTGCGCCGCGGCGTGCTGTCGTCGAAGAAGCGCTGCCTCGACTACCTGGGCCGCTCGGCCGAGGCGGCCGCGGTTCAGCGCGACCTCGACAAGCTCTGACGGCGTGCGCGGTCAGTCGGGCATCAGCTGCCGGGCCAGCTGGAGCAGCAGCCCGTCGTTGCCGCGCGCCGCCGAAAACTGAACGCCGATGGGCAGGCCGGCCCGGGAGTCACCGGCGGGCACCGAGATGGCCGGGCTGCCGCTCACGTTCTGAAGCGGCGTGTAGGCCACGACGTCCATCAGGTTGTCGATCATCTCGTCGTAGGGCCTGGCCGGCGACAGCTCACCCACCTTCGGCGCGACACGGCGCACGGTGGGGTTGAGCAAGAGGTCGTACTTCTCGAAGACCGCATCGACGCGCCGGGTGTGCACGCCGTTGAGCCGGGGCGCGCTCCACAGCCTCGCGAGCCCGACCTGGAACAGGTTGCGGTCGGCGAGCCCGTGGCTGAACGGCTCGAGCTTGCTCGCATCGGCCTTCGGGTCTTTCGAGAGGCTGCGCTTCACGGCCCACGCGACGAGCCGGTACACGGCGAGGAAGTCGGTCTCGAAGCCCTGCGTGTAGGGCGGCGCGATGGCCTCGACCTCGTGGCCGTGCGCCTTCAGCTTCTCGACCATGCGCAGCGTCGCCTCGCGAACCTCGGGGTCGGCCGTGCGCCCGACCGGGTCGACGTAGTAGGCGACCTTCAGCTTGCGGTTGAGCGGCGCGTCGACGTCGCCGAGCGGCGCGAGGCCCGAGGCCGCGCCCCGGTCGAGCAGCCGCATCGCGGTCGACAGGTCTTTCGCGTCGCGCGCCAGCAGGCCGGGCGTGTTGATGAGCACCGGCAGCTTCTCGGCGTGGTCGAGGAGCGGCAACCTGCGCCGTGACGGCTTCATGCCGAGGAGCCCCGTCAGCGACGCGGGAATGCGAATCGACCCGCCGCCGTCGGTGCCGTGACCGAACGGCACGATGCCGGCGCTCACCGCGACCGCCGTGCCTCCCGACGAGCCGCCGGCCGTTCGCGACGGGTCGCGCGGGTTGCGGGCCGGGAGCGCGCCCACCGGCTCGGTCGCGCCGTTGAAGCCGAACTCGCTCGACGTCGACACCAGAATGGGCACCACGCCGAGCGCGAGCAGGTCTCTCACGTGCTCGGCGCTCTCGGCGGCCGGCGTGTCGGGCATCGCGCGGCTGCCGTACGTCGTCGGCACGCCCTCGAGCCGCACGTTGGCCTTGATGACGATGGGCACCCCGGCGAACGGCGCCGAGAAGTCGCCCACACGATCGAGCTCTTTCGCCTGCGCGAGCGCCCGCTCGTACAGCGGGTGGTCGACGAGGCCCAGGTGCTCGCCCGCCCGCGCGCGGTCGATGGCGGCCTGCACCACCTCGACCGCCGTCAGCTCGCCCGCCCTCAGGCGCCGCACCGTCTCGGTCGCCGACAGCGCCCCCAGCTCGATCGCCCGCGGGCTCAACGTCTCGAGCCGCAGCGCCCTCATGCCCGGGACCTGGTCGAGCGCGGCCTTCACCCGCGCGTCGCCCACCCGCTCGAACCCGTCTTTGACGTTCAGCGGCCTGGGGCCCGCCTTGCGGCGCCGCGACCGCTTGAGCCCCTTCGAGGGGGGCCGCTTCTCGACCGTGCCGGGGTTGACGCCGAGCCTGCCAGGGGTGCCTTCGATGCGAGGGGGCATGTGTGCATCGAGGACGAAGGGGGCCGAAATCTGTCGCCCGCCAAGCCCTTCAAACCACTGAACTCGTTACGTTTCGGTGGGTTACCAAGGGCAGACTTGAATTCTGTGATCCGCTCGCGCAGGTTGGGTGGGTCATGACGGCACTCACGAACGACCTCGAAGCGCCCCTGTTCGATGCGAGCGACACCGACATCAACCGACTCGTCGATGACGTTCTGCGCTCGGGCAACCAGGCGACGATGGCCGAGGGCGAAGAGGCGGCGCCGGAGCGCTACCACGCCCGCGCCATCGCCGAGGCGCGGCGGCTGGCGCAGCGCCCGGCGGCTTCGGTGGCCGACGAGGTCGACGTCTGGTGGTTCGAGCTTCAGGGCAAGCGGGTCGGCCCGCTGAGCCTGAAGAAGCTCCGCCTGTTCTGGGAAGACGGCGAGCTGACGCCCGACACGCCGACGTGGCGCGAGGGCATGTCGGGCTGGGTGGCGCTCTTCCAGGTGTCGGAGCTCGCCGAGGCGCTGACCCCGAAGCTCGACACGAAGCGGGTCGAAGACGCGGCCGAGTCGTTCAAGCAGGGCGCGTCGAGCGAGTGGGGCTCGCCGGCGGGCTCGGCGATGCAGCACGCGAACCGCACGAAGCTCGAAGCCGCGCGGGTGCCGACGCCGGCGCCGCTGCCGGTGGTGGCGCCGGTCGTCGACCTGGAGCAGCACGTGGCGTCGTACCGAATTCACCGGGACGTCGAGCCCGAGCAGAAGCCGCGGCGCGGGCTGTCGCGCGCGGTGACGAGTGGGCTCGTGGCAGGCGCGATCGTGACGGTGGCGGTGGTGGCCGAGCGGCTCGTGTGGCCAGAAGGCTCGGCCGCGGGTGTTCAGCCGATCGTGATCAACGTGGTGCAGCCGCCTGCGGCGGTCGCGGCGGCGGCGATTCCTCAGGCGGTGGTGCCAGCTGCGGGCGTCGCAGCAGTGACTGCGCCGA
Source organism: Myxococcaceae bacterium (assembly GCA_016793725.1). Classification (GTDB taxonomy): domain Bacteria; phylum Myxococcota; class Myxococcia; order Myxococcales; family Myxococcaceae; genus Xiheicaenimonas; species Xiheicaenimonas phototrophica. Next base: position 18,596 of record JAEUJP010000384.1, read on the forward strand.
AGCCCGCACCGGTTCGCGAGAAGAAGGTCGAGGCGGCTCCGGTCGCGGCGCCGGTGGCTCCGAAAGAGCCGGCGAAGCCCGAGACGGTCGACGACACGTTCGCGAAGACGTTCGCGAGCCCCGACGAGCTGACCCTCGGTGAGGTGTTCGAGGTGGTGCGGGCGAACAAGGCGGCGGTCGACGAGTGTGTGAAGGCGCAGCACGCGGCCGATGCTGAAGCCGAAGGTCGACTGGTGATGCGGTGGAAGGTCGACACGCAGGGCAAGGTGAGCGGCGTGAACGGCGCTGAAGACATTCCACTCGCGGCGTGCCTGGCGAAAGAGATTCCGAGCTGGAGCTTCCCGAAGCACGCGCACGTGCTCGAGCAGGTCGAAGTGCCGTTCAAGTACTGAGGGCGCATCGGTCAGCGGGCCGAGCCAGAGAGACCGTGGCGACGACCGCGTGGCTCGGAGCTCGCAGCGGCGAGCGCGCAGGAACGACCGACGGCCCTACGGCGATGCGGCGGGCCTGCCCCGGCTCATCGCTGGCATGAACCGCCCGGGTGTAAACGGCACGCGTGAGCTGAGGGGCCGCGGGGGTTTGAGCCTTGTTAAACATGAGGGCGCCTATTGTTAAACATGGCTCAAACCCCCGCCGGCCTCGAGCCAGGTCGACCAGGCGCGGGCTCGGCGCTGCGGTGAAGAACCTGATTGTCGCCCACCCGCTGTCGCTGTCGCGTGCCCGCACCCGCCTGCAGACGATGGAGCGAGCGGTAATCAAGACAAGGTCTCTGGCTGCACACGAGCTGCCTGAGCCTGCGGCGCCGTCACCGAGAGCCTCGACGCAGGCGCTCGCGAAAGTCGGCACGCGCGCGCCGCAGCCGTGAGGCGGCGGTGCCTTCGGGAATCTCGAGCGCGAGAGCGACGTCTCGCTTCGACAGCCCTTCGATCTCGGTGAGCACGAGCACGGTACGAAGGTCCTCCTCCATCTCGGCGAGAATCGCGTCGAGCAGGCGTCGACGGCCCGCGAGGCCACCCGCATCGACGACCGCTTCCCCGCCCTCACCGCGCACCACCCGCAGCGCCGTCGCGCACAAGAACGCGCGGGCCCGGCCGGGCGCGATGTCGCCGCTGCGCTTCGTCGCCACCGAGAACACGGCCTGGGCGCGGTCGTCGGCCGCTGCCGCTGAGAGCCCGCTGCGGCGGAGCACCCGCAACACGAAGTCGTAGTGCGCCTCGAACATCATCCCAAGCTCGCCCTGCCATGCACCGAACGACCCGATTGGATCACGTGATCCAATTGGGCGGCGGGCCGCATTCCCTCGAAGCAGCCCCACCTCAACTGGAGTGCTCCATGTCCCACCTGCGGAACACCACCGCCACGCTGCTGTTGTGCGCGCTGGCAGCCTGCGGCAGCAAGCCGCCCTCGGTCGAAGATGCCGGCACCGCGGGCGGCGAAGCCGCGGCCGGAGGCAACACTGCTGGAGGCGCTTCGACCGCCGGCGGCAGCGCCGGTGGAGGCAGCGCCGCTGGAGGCAACACCGCTGGAGGCGGTTCGACCGCAGGCGGCAGCGCGGGTGGCGCGGCGACGGCCGGCGGCGGCACCGCCGGTGGTGGCGCCTCGGGCGGCGGCTCTGCAATGAACGTCGCGCCCCAGCTCGGCGCGCTCAGCCCCGTCACCGTCGCCGAGGGCGCGACCGCCATGGTCACGCTGCAGGCCACCGACGCGAACGGCGACACCCTCACCTTCTCGCTCGTCTCGGCGCCCGCGTTCGTCGCGCTCGCCGGCGCGACCCTCACGCTCGCGCCCGGCTTCACGCACGCCGGCATGCACGCCGTACAGGTGCAGGTCACCGACGGCCAGCTCGTCGCCGCCGGCACCCTGAACGTCACGGTCACGAACGTGAACCGCCCCCCGGTGCTCACGCCGATCGCGAACCAGAGCGTCGTCGCCGGCACGATGGCGTCGCTCATGCTGATGGCCACCGACCCCGACGGCGACGCCGTGACCTTCAGCGCCCAGGGCCTGCCGGCGTACGCCACCCTCGCCGGCTCGACGCTCACGTTCGCGCCGGGCGCCGGCGTCGTCGCGAGCACCCTGGTGACCGTCACCGCGACCGACCCGTCGCTGGCGACCGACTCCGAGGGCTTCACCCTCACCGTCACCGCGCCCCCCAACCTCGCGCCCACCGCCACCCTGCTCGCGCAGGTCGACGCCGCCGGCGCTGGCGTCGCCGCCGGCGCCATGGTCACCACCCCGCCGCGTGTTCGCGCCACCGTCGACGACCCCGAAGACGCACAGGTACGCCTCGAGGCCGAGGTCGTGCTCATCAGCGCCGCGTTCACCGGCACCGCCACCCACAGCGGCACGCTCGGCGCCGAGGGGCAGCTCACCCAGAACCTCACCTCGCTGCCGCCCGGCAGCTACAAGTGGCAGCTGCGCGCGCTCGACGCCGCGGGCAACGCGAGCCCCTGGGCCGCGTTTGCGGGCGGAGCCACCGCCTTCGTCGTGCCCGCCGGCCCCATCAACGGCTCGGTCACCATCGCGAGCGACAACACCGCGGTGAACAGCTCGAACGTCACGCTCGACCTCACCGCCACGGCGACCGCGCCCGCCACGCTCGTCGAGATGTGCTTCTCGAACGACGGCGTCAACTTCACGCAGTGCGCGGCGCCCGTGACGAGCCGCATGTGGTCGCTCGCCCCCGGTGAAGGTCTGCGCGCGGCCTACGTGCGCGTTCGCGACTCGAACGACACCACCGTCGTGTTCTTCGACGACGTCATCGTCGACACGACGCCGCCACAGGTCTCGAGCTTCGCGATCGACAACGGCGCACTCGCCTCGACCGACGCCGACGTCGTGCTCACCTGGTCGGCCAGCGACGCGCTCTCGGGCGTGAAGGGCGTGCTCGCGTCGAACGACGGCACGGCGTTCAGCGCAACTTCGGCCTCGCCGGCGAGCTGGGTGCTCGCGAACACCGAGGGCCTCGTCACCGTCACGCTGCGCGTGATGGACGTCGCCGGCAACGCCGCGACCGCGACCGACACCATCATCGTCGACAAGACCGCTCCGACGTTGACCACGCAGGTGCTGAACACAGGCGCGGGGTGGACGAACCAGCTCACCGCCAGCCTCACCGTCACCGCCACCGACGGCGCCGAGGGCTCGGGCCTCACCGAGCTGTGCGTCGCCGGCGCCGCCCAGGCGGGCTGCCAGCCGTTCGGCACGGGCACCGTCAACGTCACGCTGCTCTCGGGCGACGGCCCCAAAGACGTCGTCGTGACCGTGAAAGACGCCGCCGGTCACACCTCGCCGCCGAAGCAGGCGAGCATCGGCCTCGACACGCAGACGCCGTCGCTCACCTCGCTCGTCGTGAATGCGGGCGTCGCGTGGGCCTCGAGCGCCACCGTGAGCGTCGCGACCGTCGCGGGCGACCTCGCCTCGGGCCTCGCGGGCATTCGCTGCCGCACCGACTCGGGCGCGTTCGACCCGGCCGTGCCCTACGTCACGCCGTTCTCGTACACCATGACCGGCGGCAGCGGCATGCACACCGTGAGCTGCTACGTCGTCGACGCCGCGGGCAACGCCAGCTCGCCGCTCTCTGACGGCATCGGCCTCGACACGACGGCGCCGAGCGGCACCGTCGTCATCAACGCCGGCAACCCGCAGTACGCCACGAGCCCGATGGCGACGCTCGTGCTCGGCCCGACCGACGCCGAGAGCGGGGTGACGCACTACTGCGCGAGCCTGACGGGCACCGCGCCGGCGAGCGCGATGGACGTGTGCTTCACTCCGCTCGCGACCACCGGCATCGACCTCGGCGCCGACGGCCCGAAGACCGTGTCGGTGTGGTTCCGCGACGCGGCGCTGAACGTGAGCGCGGCGCCGGCGACCGACTCCATCACGCTCGACACGACGGCGCCGTCGGTCACCGTCGTCGGCATCGCGGGCGGCGCGGCGTTCACGCGCTTCACGGCGACGACGTTCGACCACACCGCGACCGACACCGGCAGCGGCCTCGCGCAGGTCTGCGTCGGAGCCTCGAGCCCGCCCACCCCCTGCGTGCCCTGGCTCGCCGCCGCGCCACTGACGCTCGCCGCGGGCGACGGCATGAAGACCGCCTTTCTGCGCGTCGTCGACGCCGCCGGCAACCCGAGCGCCATCGTCACCGACGGCATCACGCTCGACCAGACCCCGCCCACGCTGAGCGGTGTGCTCGTGAACCTGCTCGCCCAGTACACGACGAGCACCGCTGTCACCGTCACCTCGACCGCCAACGACGCGAACGGCGTGCCCGAGATGCAGCTGTCGAACGACGGCAACACGTTCGCTGCTCCGACTGCGTACTCGGCCGGCAAGCCGTACACGCTGCCCGGCGGCGACGGCCTGAAGACGGTCTACGTGCGCGTCATCGACCCGGCGGGCAACCTGAGCCCCGTCGTCTCTGACGGCATCACGCTCGACGCGACGCCGCCCTCGCTGAGCATCAGCGTGAACGCGGGCGCGGCCTACGCGACGGCGAACCCGGTGACGGTGGCGCTGTCGGCGACCGAGGGCGGCAGCGGGCTGTACCGGCACTGCCTCAAAGACGCGCCGGTCGCGGGCGCGGCTCCGGCGACGCCCGGCACGGCCGACCCGTGCTTCACGACGTTCATGGCGTCGGTGAGCCACGCCCTCGGCGCACAAGGAGCGCGGCGCGTCTACGCGTGGGCGCAAGACAACGCCGGCAACATCACGCCGTCGGCTGCCACGGCCGACATCTTCCTCGACACGGCGGCGCCCTCGGCGCCGGGCCCGGTGACCGTGACGGCGGCGCACCGCGCGCTGAACCTCTCGTGGTCGGCGGCGAGCGACGCGTCGTCGGGCGTGCAGGGCTACGAGGTGGGGGTCTCGCAGACGAGCGGCGGCCCGTACACGTTCGGCGCCGTCGTCGCGGCGCTCTCGACGAGCCTCACGCTGCCGAACGGCGTGCCGTGGTTCGTCGTCGTGCGCGCGGTCGACCAGGCGGGCAACCGCGGAGCGAACGGCACGCAGGTCTCGGGCACGCCGCGCTGGCCGTTCGCGCACCAGCAGCGGCTGCCGACCGCCAACCACCTGCGCGGCATCGCGTTTCGCTCTGGCGTGAACCGCTGGCTCGTCGGCGGGCTCGACGGCGCGCTGTACTCGTCTGACGACGGCTTCTCGAGCTTCTTGCGCCGCGACCCGATGACCGACGGTGACGTGAACGACGTGCACGTCGACCCGAGCGGCAACGTCTGGGTCGTCGGCGAGGGGGGTCACATCGCGCGCAGCACCGACGACGGTGTCGCGTTCGACGTCATCGAGAACACGCAGTCACCCGCGCGCGCGCTGTTCGACGTCGCGTACGCGGGCCAGGGCACGGGCATGTTCCCGCCGAGCTTTCACGTCGCCGTCGGAGCCGCCGGCACCATCGTGCGCGCGAGCTCGGGCCTCCTGAACCCGACGCCGGTCTTCGTGCCGGTGCCGTCGGGCACGACGAGCGACCTGAACGCCGTCGCGCGCTGCGCGAGTGCGGCGGGCGCATGCGCCTCGGGCAGCGTGCTCGTCGCCGTCGGAGCCGCAGGCACCATCGTTCGCTCGACCGACAACGGTGCGACCTGGGCGGCGGTCGCCGCGCCCGCCGGCTACGCTGCGACCACGTTCAACGCAGTCGTGGCGCTGCCGAGCACGAGCACGTTCTTCGTCGGCGGCGCCGCGCCGGCCGGCCAGGGCCCGCTCCTGCGCTCGACGAACGGCGGCGTCAGCTTCAGCGAGGTGACGACGCCGTCGTTCACCGACCTCGGGGTCATTCACGCGCTCGACGCGGTCAGCAGCGAGCTGTGGGTGGCCGCGAACGTCGCCGGCGGGCTCTCGCACGTGACGATGTTGAACGGCACCACGCGCACGAACCAGACGTTCGCCGGCTCGACGCGCTACCCGCGGGCGATCGCGGCGCGCTCGGTGGTCGAGGTCGCGACGGCGGGTGACCTGGGGCAGATCGACCACACGACGGCGCCGCCGACGTGGGCAGTGCGCTCGACGGGCAACTCGAACACCATCTCGGGCCTCAGCCAGCCGCCGCCGTTCAACGCGACGATGTGGCAGACGGGCCAGTCGGGCTGGCTGGCGGTGACGACGACGTCAGGCACGCTGTGGTCGCAGCAGGGTGCGGGCGTGACCGCGCAGTCGCTGACCGGGCTCTCGATGGTCGACACGAACGGCACGATGGCCGGCGTGTTCGGCTTCGCGGTCGGGGCGGCGGGCACCATCGTGAAGACCACGAACGGCGGCTCGACGTGGGCGCTCGACGCCGACAGCGGCAACGTGTCGGCGCTGCTCAACGCGGTCTCGTGCCGCTCGACGACGGCGTGCATCGCCGTCGGCAACACCGGAGCGGCCCTGACGTGGAACGGCTCGAGCTGGGTGGTCGACCTCACCGGCGTGACGCGCGACTTCAACGCGGTGACGACGTACCAACCGCCGGCGGGCTCGGTGCGCGCGGTCGCAGTCGGCGACACGGGCCTGTTGCGCACGCTCGTCGCGTCGACGTGGGCCAACCGCCCCGACATCTCGACGGCGAGCTTCTTCGGCGTGGCGCACAAGAGCGACCTCGGCGGCATCGTCATCGCGGTCGGCAGCGGCGGGGCCATCTACAAGTCGACGAACCACGGGCAGGACTTCACGGTGCGAACCTCGGGCACGACCACGCAGCTCAACGCGGTCGCGAACGTTGCGGGCACGTCGACCTGGTACGCGGTGGGGCTCGGGGGTCTGGCGTTGAAGTCGCTCGACGACGGCGAGACGTGGGCGCGGCTGTCGACGACCGCGACGCATGCGCTGAACGCCATCGCGCCGGGCAACACGGCCAGCCGGGTCTCGTTCGGCGGCGTCGGGGGCGCGACGCTCTTTTCCACCACCGGCGGGCTCTGATCGCCGGTTTTTCGTCACCGGCGCGCCTTGCAACCCTGCGGGAGCAGCGGCCTGAAGGGTTGGAACGGGGAATGCTTGGGGCGCCACCCGGAGGTCGTCTGATGAAACGACTCGGGGTGGTCGGTATCGCGCTGGCGCTGTCGGCGTGTGGTGAGAACGAGGCGTCACGCAACGTCTCGCTGACGGCGCTGGGCGACTGCGGCGACGTCGAGCGGGTGGTGCGTGAGCGGCTGGTGACGCAGATGTCGGCCGCGCTCGACACCCAGCGCGAGCTGATTCTGAAGCGCACGTGCGTCGCGGGGAAGCCCTACCCGAACTACGGCTACACCGAAGAAGACTCGAGCGGCGTGCGGTACTACGCGACGAGCGCGGGCGCTCCGGCGCCGGCGGCCGAAGGGGGCGAGCCGAACAAGGGCGCTTCGAGCTACTCGACGACCAACAACCAGGTCGTCGGGGTCGACGAGGCCGACCTGCTGAAGAACGACGCGCGCTACTTCTACATCGTGTCGAATGGCGCGCTGCACGTCATCGACGCGTTTCCGCCCGAGCAGGCGACGGTGCTCGCGAAGCTGCCGATTCAGGGCACTCCGCTGAAGCTGTTCGTCGAGGCGGGCCGCGCGGTCGTCTTTTCACGCGCGACGGGCGGCAAGGCGTCGCCTTCGTGCACCTACGGCTACGACTGCCAGCTGACCGGTGAGGCGGGCCCCATCGCGGTCACGTTCGTCGACCTCGCCGAGCTGACCGCGCCGAAGGTGACGCGCACGCTGCGGCTCGAAGGCAGCCTGCTCGCGGCGCGGCGCATCGGCCGGCAGGTGTTCATCTCGATGAGCTTCGCGAGCGTCACGCCGCCGAAGTACACGACGCGGCCGAACGACACGCCGAGCTGCGCAGACGAGACGACGACGCCGCTCATCAACGGCGCGTTCGAAGCGCTGCGCCAGGCGAACGTGAAGCTGATCGAAGAGACGCCGCTCTCGAGCCTGCTGCCGGTCGTGCGCGACGAGTCGAGCGGCGAAGACCTCTGGGGTCAGTGCGGAGCCTTCTACGCCGGCACCGACCTCGACGGCAGCCAGGTCACCAGCGTGTTTTCGATCGACCTGAGCGGCGACGGGGCCTTCAGCTCGTCGTCGATCATCGGCCGGCCCGGCGCGGTCTACGCGAACGGCCGCTCGCTCTACGTCGCGGCGCGCGTGGCGACCCGCAGCCCCGAGCAGACGGCCGTGCACCGGTTCTCGATCGACGGCGCGGCGGTCAGCTACGCGGGCAGCGCGCGCGTCGCCGGCCACGTGCTGAACCCGTTCTCGATGGACGAGTACGAGGGCCACCTGCGCATCGCGACCTCGGTCGGCCGCGTGCCCGACCCGAACGTGCACAGCGCCGTGACCGTGCTCGACACCACGCGCGGCGGGCTGGTGCAGACGGGCCTCGTGAGCGGCATCGCGCCGACCGAAGACATTCGTTCGGTGCGCTTCGTCGGCCCGCGAGGGTACCTCGTGACGTTCAAGAAGACCGACCCGCTGTTCTCGCTCGACCTGTCTGACCCTCGCGCGCCCCGGGTGACGGGTGAGCTCAAGATTCCCGGCTTCTCGACGTACATGCACCCGGTCGGCGCCGATCACC
>JAEUJP010000130.1 GCA_016793725.1 Myxococcaceae bacterium
CGTCGCGTTGCCGCCTCCGGCCGTCGCGTTGCCGCCTCCCGCCGTCGCGTTGCCGCCTCCCGCCGTCGCGTTGCCGCCTCCCGCCGTCGCGTTGCCGCCGCCCGCCGTCGCGTTGCCGCCTCCGGCCGTCGCGCCACCTGCGGTCGAACCGCCCGCCGTCGGGTTGGGCAATGGCGACGTCCCTCCGCTGCAAGCGACGAGCACCGCGAGTGAGCCCACGATCATCAGAGCGCGCATGGCGTCGCACTTTGCCACGGCTCGGAGCTACGGTCGCCATCGTGCTGTCGGAGCTCTGCCAGCAATGCGGCCTGTGTTGCAGCGGTGCGCTCTTCACCTTCCTCCCCGTCACGGAAGAAGAGGCAAAGCGCGTCGTGCCGCTCGGCGTGCGCACCGAGCAGCGCCGCGACGGCCGGCTGGCGCTGCTGCTCCCCTGCGCCGTCCTCCGCAGCACCCGCTGCGGCGCCTACGACGCTCGACCCGCCCGGTGCCGGGAATACGTCTGCGAGCTGGGCAAGGCCGTGCAGCGGCGGGAGCGCCCCCTCGATGCCGCCCTCGCCGTCGTCGACGAAGCGAAGCGCGGGCTCGCCGAGCTCGAGGCCCTGCTCGGCCCACCCGAACCCGGCGACGTGCGCAGCACCCTGCAGCGCGCGCAGCAGGCCGAGGCGCGCGAGCCCGACGACGTGTGGTTCAAGGCCGTGCGCGGCAAGGCCCGGTCGCTCGAGGCGATGCTGCAGCAGTACTTCGTCGGGTCCTACTGAACCCCAGCGCCCCGCCGTCGCACGCCGTCTCATGACACGATGCCGCCGTGAGCCACTTCGAGAGTCTGCTCGACCGGCCGCTGCGCGAGGTCCTCCCCCTGACTCAAGAGGCCATCGTCAACCGCACCACCTACCACCGCGTGACGCGTCACTTCGGCAGCAGCCGCGAGCGCAGGTCGTACGAGAGCACCCACAGCTGATGGGCAGCGCGCGTCACCGCCACGTGCAGCCGGCGCCGCGCCTCGTCGTCGACCGGGTACGCGCGCGCCGTCACGTCGGGCAACACCACGTAGTCCCACTCCAGGCCCTTCACCTCGTCGGCGTCGGTCACGTCGATGCCCGGCTCGAACGTGTACTGCCCCTCGACGACGCGGCGCACCTTCTGCAGCCCGGCGAGGCCCTTGTAGATCGTGTCGGCCGCGTCGGAGCTCGACGCGATCACCGCCACCGACGCCCGCGGCTCGCGCTCGATGAGATCTTGCAGCTCGTCGCGCAAGAACAGCGACGCCTGATCGAAGTTCGGGAAGTGGTGAAACCCCACCGGCACCGCGTCGCGCGCATCGGCTCCCGCTTCGAGCCCCGCTGCCTGTGACCCCAACACCTCGCGCGCGAGCTCGGCGATGGGCCGCGGGCACCGGTACGAGACCTTCAGCCGCACCTGCTCGGCCTTCGGCACGCCCAACGTCTGCAAGACCTCAGGCCAGCCCGGGAAGCTCGTCGTCGTCTGCTGCATCTCGTCGCCCGCCACCGTGCAGCTCTTCTCTTTCGACAACAGCCGACCCAGCACGAACAGCTCGAACACCGAGAAGTCTTCGGCTTCGTCGAGCACCAGGTGCGCCGTCGACTCGACGTCGGGCCGCTGCCGCTCGGCCAAGAGCGCCATCAAGATGGGGAAGTCTTCGACGTCGATCGTGCCCGCCAGCGCCTCGGGCGTGCCCTCGTTCAGGCCCTTGCCGTCGATGGTCGTGGTCGCGTCGCTGTCGAACCCCGCCAGCTCGCCCTCGCTGAACGCCGATGACATCTGCAGCATCGTGTGCTGCACCGTCTCTTCGATCGCCGTCGTCGGCAGGTCGCCGTTCGCCGCCGTCACCACGCGCTGCAAGAGCTCGCGGTCGGTGAACGCCTCGGCCAGCTGCCGGCGCAGCGACGAGAACGACGACGACTTCTTCGCCACCGCCGGGTGTGTCTTCAGTGCCGTCGCCAGGGCAGGGTGCCGCTTCAGACGCGTCACGAGCGGTGGCGCATCTTCGAACGCCTCGAGGTCTTTCTCGCGGAACACCGCCCGCGCCGTGTCGAGCGCCCACCGGCTCTGCGTCTTCACCGGCACCTTCTCGAGCCCCAGCGGCGCGAGCAGCCGCCGCGACAGGCGCGCCAGACCTTCTTCCGGCACCACCACCTGCAGCCGCGTTCGCGGCACGTTCGCCAGCTCTCGAGCCGCCAGCAGCGCCAGCCGGTGCAGCGCCACCGTCGTCTTGCCGCTGCCCGCGCTGCCCAGCACCAGCAGCGGCTCACGCGCCCCTACGCTCATCGCCGCGTATTGGTCTTTGTCGAGCTGCGCCGTGATGTCGAAGCCGCTCGACGCCGACGCACCCTTGCCGACCCCGAGCGAGCCCGAGCGCACGGCCTTGCCCGCGCCGCCTCCGAGCGCCGTCTGTGCGCTCGCGTCGACCCACTGGCCGTCGGCCTGCCGCTGCAGCGACTGTCGCCCGCGCCGAATGCCCGTCAGCACGCCGCGCTCGATGACGACCAGGCGCCGAATCAGCACGTCGCCGTGCGTGAGGCGATCGCCGAACGTCTCTTCGTAGTCGTCGCCCTCCTGGTAGTTGTAGAAGACGCGCGCGAGCGGCGCGGTGCGCCAGTCGATGATGCGCACGTCGGCCGCCGCGTCGGTGAACGTGTCGCGCCCGAGCAGGTAGTCGCGCACGCCCGCCGGGCCGTTCACCTGCAGGTGCGCGAAGTAGGGCGACTGCGGGTTCGCGAACGTGCGCGTGCCGGCGCGATCGACGACCGCGCTCACCAGATCCATCTGGTTGAAGAGGTGCGGCAGATCGGCCGGGTTCGCCGTCGCCGCCTCTTCTTTGAGCAGCCCCAGCTCTTCCGCGAGCAGCGGCACCGCCGGCCCCTGCCTCGCGCGGCGGCGCGCGCTCTCGAGCGCCGCGAGCGTTCGTTTCAGCAGCGCCTCTTCTTCGTCGACGAGGCGCTGCAGCTCTGGAGCCAGGGTGCTCAAGGGGACGGTGCGTCTACAACCGCTGGGCGCTTCAGTCGAGGTGCAGCGCGCTCAGCGTGGGAGTCTGGCTTGGTGCCGCAGTGGCTCCGAGCCCGACGATGGCGACGCGCATGCGCGCACTGCCAACGCTGAACCGCGCTCACCACCATCATTCGGAGGCCCCGCAGGCCCGCTCGAGCGCCGCGAGCTTCGGGTGCTCCGACAGGAGCCGCCTCAGCGCCTCGACGTGCGGCCGCGCCCGCTCACAATCGCCCGCGCTGGCCCACGCCTCGGCGAGGGTGAAGCGCAGCTCGCCGTCGAACGGGTCGAGCTTCGCCGCCAGCTCGAGTCGATCGAATGGGGTACGCGCCGCCGTCGAGAGCCACAGAGACGCCGTCATGCTCGCCGCCGCGAGCGCGACCACCGCGAACGCCACGGCGGCCACGCGTGAGGGCGCCGCCGGTGCGTGCGGCCTGCACCCCACGAACGTGACGACGCTCACGAGCAGCAGCGGCGCCGGCAGCTGCACCACCGAGTCGAGCGCCCCGACCCCGAGCGCGGCGAGCAGCACCGGCGCGACCCGGCCGAGATCGCGGCCTCGCCAGCGCCACAGCGCGCAGGCGCCGAGCGCCGCCAGCAGGGCCGCCCCCAGCGCCCCTCGCTCGAAGAGCACGCCGACGACGTCGGAGTGCGCGAACCGCGAGCCGCCGTGGCTCACGCCGTAGTGCACGAACCAGCTTCCCGGCCCGAGCCCGAGCAGCGGGCTCTCGGCGAACAGCGCGAGCGACGCCCTCCACTCGGCCAGCCGGCCCGCGCCGCTGCCCGAGCTGGAGTCGACCAGCCGCGAGAGCGTGTCGGCGTACGGGTGGGGTGACCTCCAGGCGAGCATCACTGGCGCCGCCGCCGCGACGGCCACCCCGACCACCGCCGCGACCGCCGGCGCCATCGCCGCGCGCCGCCGACTCGAGACCGCGAAGAGCACGAGCACCGGCAGCGCCGTGAGCCACGCGGCACGTGAGCGCGTCTGTACGATGACCGCCGCGATCAGCGCGCTTGCAGCCCACACGGCAGCCCGCGCCTGCACGTTCGAGGCGTCGAGCGCGACGCGCCACACCAGCGGGCTCCCCACGAGCAGAAAGTGCGCGAGCGCGTTGCGCTGGCCCATGGTGCCGCTCGGCGCGCGCCCCGGCAGAGACTGCGGGCCCAGGCCCAGCGCTTCGACGAACCCGAGCAGCGCACAGACGACCACCGCTGCGGCGACCCAGCCCAGCCACAGCTCGCGTTCGGCGTCTCGCCACGCCGTGCCCAGCAGCACCGCGCACGCGGCCGCGGCCGACGCGAGCGGCACCAGCGCATACGTGGGGCTCGTGCTCAGCGCCGCGCTCACCGCCATCGCCGCGAGGCACGCCACGGCGAGCCACTCGACGGCGCCGAACGCCGCACGGGCCATGCGGCCGCGCCACATCAGCCCCGCCGCGAGCGCGAGCAGCAGCACCACCCGCGGCGCGTGAATCGCCTCGAAGCGCGACGCCTGCGGGCCGGCGACGACGAGCGCCAGCGCGGCGACCGCTGGCAGCGCGTGCCGTCGCACCGTCACCTCAGTTGCACGTGTCGTCGCACACCGTCTTGATCTGCTGGCAGCCGCCGCCCACCGTGCACGCCGAATCGCACTCGGCCTTCGTGTCGCAGAGAATCTTCTGCCGGTCGCACCACGCCGCGATGCCCTGTGACATCTCGCCCATCTTGCCGTCGCTTCGAACTCCCGGTCGGCCGGGGCACGCGCCGAAGTCTTTGCACTTGTCGCAGATCTCTTTTTTCGGCTCGCTCTTCGACGGGTTGAGGCAGCGCTCGCACGCGCACGCCCCGCCGACCTTCGGCGCGAAGCACATCGCCTCGCACGCATAGGTGCGATCGGCGAGGTGCAGCTTGCACGCCTTCGCCGACATCTCGACCATCGGGTCGTTGTGCTTGAAGCTCGGGTCCGAGTGCAGCATCTCGTGGAAGAGCGTGCTCTGCAGCCCGACCCCCGTGCCGCGCGCGAGGTTGATCATGAAGTCGTGCGTGCCGTCGGCGTTCTTCTCGCTCTTGAACGACCCGAAGTCGTCACACGGGTTGTTGCTGCAGATGAGGTTCAGCTTGTCGGTCGCGAGCAGCGTGAGCCCTTTGCCGCTCGGCTGAAACCCGTCGTAGCCGGCCTTCGTCATGCACTCGTTGCCCTTCGCGAGCGCGTCTTTCAGCGCCGTGCGCATGTCGCGCTTCTGCATCGGCGTGCACTTCATCTTGCCCCCCGTGCAGGGGCCGGTCGCCGCGGGGCGGCACGCCGGGTCGGTCATCGACGTCGAGTCGAAGCACGCGCGCTCTTCGATGCTGGTGACGAACTCGTCTTCGACCCTGCCTGCGGCCTCGACCCGCACCTGCATCGTCGTCGCGTCGACGCGCGTGACCGTCACGGTGCGGTGCGGCGTCGTCATGCCCTGGTCGAAGTACTTCGCCGTCGTCGATTGCCAGGTGCCGCCCGAGTACACCGAGTCGACCGATTCTTCGTCGAAGCCGTCGGCGTTGCTGTCGAACGTCTCGCGCAAGCCCGTCGCGTCGTCGACGCGGCGGTACAGCGTGAAGAGGTCGCGCTCGGCGCGGGTGGTGCCGGTGGTCGCGTCGTAGACCAGCTTCGTGCCCGCCGTGAGCTCGTGCGTCAGCGTCTCGCCGCCGCCGGCACGGGCGACGGTGATGCGCCGGCACCCGAGCGCATCGAGCGGCAGCTCGGTGCCGCCGTCGGCGTACGCAAGCGCGGCGTCGTCGAGCGCGTCGATCGACGTCGCTGGCGTCGTGAGGCACTCGTCGAAGCTCGGCAGCTGTGGCGCCTCGACCGCCTTCGACGGGTCGTAGTCTTTCGTCTGGTACACGAAGCGAAAGGTGTAGGTGAGGGTGCCGGTGACGGGCGTCACCGCGTCGCCGGGAGCGCCGGCCTTCGGGCCCAGCGGCGCCGTGCCGCTCGCCTCGACGACGAACCGCCCGCTCTTCAGCTGGGCGACGGTGATGGGCCGGCCGCGGCGGAACACGCGGGGCGCGTCGTAGCTCGTGCCGTCGCAGAGCCGCGGCAGTATCGGCTCGCTCAAGGTCGGGAAGAACGCGAGGCCGTCGGGCGGGTCTTCGCCCAGCTCGCCGAGGCTGGTCGGGCCCGGCTCGCCCGCAGTGATGAGGAAGAAGCCGGGTACGTCTTGCGGTGTGCCGGGGTTCGAGGGGCAGCTGCGCTGCATGGCGTTGCAGGTGGCCGTGCCCGTGCCCGGCACCAGCACGAGCGGCACCTGCGCGTTCGCGGTGAAGTAGCCCGAGCGCGCGGTGAACTCGGCGGCGCGTTCTTGTGGGGTCGTCAGCGTGAACGACGTCTTGCCGGCCGTGGTGCTCGAGACGCACGAGCTCGTCGTCGACGTGCCGGTGATGCTCCACTCGCCGGTCGCCTCGACGAGGTCGTACTCGGCGTCGAACGAGGGCTGCTCCTCGCCGCCGCCGGTGCCGCCGCTGCCCCCCTCGAGACATTGGTCGAAGCAGGCCGAGAAGCAGAGGAGGGCGCCGAGCGGAAGACGAAGGTTCATGGAGGCGACCTGTATGCCGTCTCTCGTGTGGCGGGGCAACGCCAGGTCGTGCCTACGGCCACGGCGCCGTGAGCAGCTCGCAGCCCGAGTCGGTCACGAGCACGGTGTGCTCGAACTGGGCTGACAGCGCGCCGTCGACGGTGACCACCGTCCACCCGTCGTCGAGGGTGCGCACGTCGGGCGAGCCGGCGTTGATCATCGGCTCGATCGTGAACGCCATGCCAGAACGCAGCCTGGGCCCCGTGCCGCGACGGCCGGTGTGCGCGACCGACGGCGGCAGGTGCATCTTGCGCCCGATGCCGTGGCCCGCCCACTCGGTCACGACGCTGCAGCCCGCAGCGAGCGCGACGGCCTCGACCGCGGCGCCGATGTCGCCGAGGTAGGCGCCGTCACCCACGGCGCCGATGCCGGCCTCGCAGCACCGCCTCGCGACCTCGACCAGGCGCCTCGCAGGCTCGCTCACCGCGCCGATGAGAAACGTCGCCGACGTGTCGCCGTGAAAGCCGCGCAGCTCGGTCGTGACGTCGACGTTGATGAGGTCGCCGTCGGCCAGCCGGTCGTTCGGGCTCGGCACGCCGTGGCACACCACCGCGTTGCGGCTCGTGCACACCGCGCCGGTGAACCCGTGGTACCCGAGCTGGCTCGGTCGGCCGCCGCGCTTCGCGGTGTCTTCGCGAACCCACACGTCGATGTCGGCGGTCGAGATGCCGGGTACGAGCCGTGCACCGACGGTGGCGAGCGTCTCGCGCGCGGCTTGCCCGGCGGCGCGCATGCGGTCGATCTCACGGCGAGAGAGGCGAGGAGGTGTCTGCATTCTTCCATCAGTGCCTGCGCGGGCACGCCGGGGTCCAATACCTCTTCGATCTGGCGCTCCGCGCCTCTGGCGCGGAAACGGGAGCGCAGCGACCAGAAGCTCCGGGTTAGGCTGCTTCGCGTGAGCCTCGACCAGCTGCGTTACTTCACCACCGTCGCCGAAGAGCGAAACGTCACGCGCGCCGCGCGCCGCTTGCACGTCTCGCAGCCACCCCTCAGCCGACAGGTGCGGGCGCTCGAAGACGAGCTCGGCACGGCGCTGTTCGTTCGCACCCGCACCGGCATGGAGCTCACCCCCGCCGGCGCCCGCTTCCTCGAACACTCGCGCGAAATTCTGCGCCGGGTCGACGACGCCGTGCGAGCGCTGCGTCAGGTCGCGCCGGGTTGAGCGCGGTCGGTGGCTGCTGGCGCCGCGTGTGTGATCTCATGACGGTCAAACGAATGGACAACGTCGGCATCGTGGTGGAGTCGCTCGACACCGCGATTTCGTTCTTCACCGAGCTCGGGCTCGAGCTCGAAGGCCGCTCGATGATCGAAGGCGAGTGGGCGGGGCGCGTGACGGGCGTGCGAGGTCAGCAGGTCGAGGTCGCGATGATGCGCACGCCCGACGGCCACAGCCGCCTCGAGCTCTCGCGTTTCGTGAAGCCCGCGACGGTCGCTGACCACCGCAAGGCGCCGGTGAACGCGCTCGGGTACCTCCGAGTCATGTTCGCCGTCGAAGACCTCGATGACACGCTGAAGCGGCTGGCGAAGCACGGGGCCCAGGTCGTCGACGAGGTCGTGAACTACGAGAACGTGTACCGGCTCTGCTACATCCGCGGGCCCGAGGGGCTGCTCATCGGGCTCGCCCAAGAGCTCGGGTGAGCTGTTGGTCTGGCAGCGCAGTGACCCGCCGGTGAAGGCGCCGTCGGCGTTCGACGCGCTGCGACGGTCGCTCGTGCCAGAGCGGGTTCTGCCTCGCACTCGCGCTCGCGTCGCCAGAATGGCATTGGTGCACAATCGGGCAGCAGCGCGATGGCGGCGCAGGAGGAAGTGTCGCTTGAGCTTCAGTGCCGAAGGCGAATCGACCGGACTCGCCTCGGAGACGCATCGACGATCTCGAGCTCCACGCCCGTCGCTTCGAACTTCTCACCGCTCTGGGGAATTCGCCCGGCGAGTGAAAGGCAGAGTCCCGCAACGGTCGTGAACCCTTCGCCTTCGGGCAGGGTGAGACCGAGCGTCCGGTTCACATCGCGAATCGGGGCCGTGCCGGCGACCAGCGCCGAGCCGTCCGGCTCCGTGACGATGAGCTGCGTGTTGGGCGCGTGCTCGCTCAAGATGTCGCCGACGACCTCTTCGAGCAGGTCTTCGAGGGTGACGATGCCGAGCATCGCGCTGTGCTCGTCGACGACGATCGCGAACGGGTTGTGCCGCGTCTGCATCCGCTTGAGCAGCTCGATGGCGGGTGTCGCCGCGGGCACGAAGTGAGCCGGGCGCAGCACGTCGTGCAAGGTGATGAGCTGCTGGTCCCAAGCGAGGTGCAGCAGGTCTTTCACGCTGACGTAGCCGGCCACGCGCTCGGCACCGCCTTCGATGACTGGCATGCGGCTGTGGGTGTGCTCGAGCAGCAGCCGCCGCAGCTCCTCAGGCGATGCGTCTTTGCGAAGCGAGATGACCTCACGGCGCGGCACCATCACTTCGGCCGCGGTGAGGTGCGGCAGGTCGAGCGCGCGAGACGCGATCTCCCCGGCCTTGGCGTCGACGGTGCCGGCTTGCATCGCCTCCTCGACGAGCTGCTGCAGCTCGTCGGAAGAGTGCCGCGCCTCGGTGAATGTCGTCTTGTCGCCGAATGGCTTGAGCACCAGGTTGGAGCTGGCCGTGAGGAACCACACAATCGGCCGTCCAAGCCACGCCAGGGCGAGCAGTACCCTACCGACTGCGAGCGCGTACCGCTCTGCGCTGCGCAGGGCCAACGACTTCGGCACGAGCTCGCCAACCACGACCGAGAGGTACGAGACGGCGATGACGACCACCGCGAGCGCGACGTCGTCCGCGTGGGGGGTGAGAAAAGAAACGCGCGCGATCACCGGCTCAAGCTGCACGGCGAGCGAAGCGCCGCCGTACGCCGCGGCCGCCGCGCCCACCACGGTGATGCCCACCTGCACGATGGCGAGGAACCGCTCTGGCTGCTCTCGCAGCTTCACCACTGCCCGTGCCGCGCCGCTGCCCGAGGCGGCGAGCTCTACGAGACGGGTCTTGCGCACCGACACGAGCGCGATCTCTGCGCCCGAGAAGAACCCGTTTGCGAGGATGAGGACCAGAATGACGGCGGCTTCGGTCATCGGCCTCGAGCCGTAGCCTGCCCACCAGTCCAGCGCCACTCAACAACCCGCAGCGTCTGATGCTGGCGCCGGGCAGGGAGGCGTGACACAGAGCCCCCCGCGCTCCACCGGGCGGCAGAAGCACGACCGCCTCCATGCGAGGGCGCCGGGTACCGAGCAGCACCACCGCACCGTTCGGGCGCATCCACGACGAGGTCGACCGAGGCGCGCGATGCAACCTTCGGTGCACCTCGGCACCCGTCGGCTGGCTGACGTTCCAGGCCGCACGGGAGCGATCCCTGCGGCGTGTGTGAGGTATCGAACGATGCCTTCGTACCAGCAGTACGCATTCTTCGACGCAGCAAGCTCATGGCTCGTGCCGCTGCGGCTCGAGTGCGAGAACGTTGTTCTCGAGCGTCTGGCAGAGCCTCGCGAGATCGATGTGGCTCAAGCTCCGCGTCACGAAAGGGTTCTGCAGCTCGGCGCCGATCTGCTCGAGCGTCAAGATCGGGTAGGCCAGCATGATCGCGTAGGCGGCCGACGTGAGCACCGCGGGCCCTGCGAGCGCGAACTGCGAAGCGCACAGGTAGATGACGACGAAGCGGCGGATCGCAACCGAATAGATGAACGGGATGGGTGTCCCCAGAATGCGCTCGCAGGCGCCGATGTGATCGAGGAGCGCGGCGCGCTGGCGCTCCATCTGCAAGAACACGAAGGGGTCGAGAGCAGCAGAGTCACGAGCGCGCCGTAGGACGGCCGCGATGCGGCCAACCACGTAGCTCGGCATGTGCTGCGCAGCCGCGATGCGAGCCGCCTCGTCGCCGCCGAGCAGCCTGACGATCTCGGGCAGGGCGCGTGTGTCTTGCAGCGTTGCCCGTGCCGCGTGGCCGAACGCGGCAATCCAGCGCACGACCTCGCTGCGCCACCCCGGGTCCGCTGGGCCGTAGGCGAGCGCCATCACCGCGAGGTTCCGCGATTGGTTGAGGATGGAACCCCAGAGGCCACGCGCCTCCCACCACCGGTCGTAGCCAGCAGCGGTACGAAAGACCAGCAGGAGACCGAGCACGAGGCCCGATACCTCCATCACCGTGGCACTGACCCTGAGCCCCGGCGCCCACCTGAGCAAGTAGGAGGTGAGGACCGCCACGAGTGCGAAGACCAGCGTCCGAGCCATGACACGCCCAGTGGCCGTACCACGGACGGTGAATGCCTCACGCCAGAACGCCGAACCCGGCAGGGCCTCGCCGGTGTGCTTCGACCGAGGCGCCCCAATGGCGGGGGACGTCGGCGTCACGCGGACACCCCGTCGAAGAGCTCGACCTGGCCGGTCTCGAGCGAACACTCCGCGCCGACGATGATCAGCTTGCCCCGGGGCAGTCGCTCGGCGAAGAGCGTGTTCCCGCGTCGCGGCTGTTCCGCACTCGCGCGGACGTCGGCCCGCCCAGCGTGCGTGAGCAGCGCCGCGAGCTCGGCTGGAGCGCGCGAGCTCGAGCATGAAGGCGCGCGATTGGCGCTGATGGCCTCAGCTCCGCAGCCGTTGTGATGGGAGGCGGTCACACAAAGACGGGGTGCACTGCGCGTGCCGTCGAGGGTGGCAACGTGCAAAAAAAACTCGCTGGCGAGCTGAGCGGGGTCAAATGCCCCTCTGGCACGTGTTCAGGTCACCGAGATCAGGAGCTGGCACTCGTGATGCGGGTTCAGGGCATTCAGGCGCCAGCACGGTTTGGGGCCTCGAAAGCGAGTCACGATGCACGCGGCATACGGGATCATTCTGTGGATCGTCGTCGGAGCAGTCACTGGCTGGCTCGCCCGGCTCATCATGAGAACCGGGCGGGGAGTTGCGATGCACACACCCCGATTGGCTTGCCGTCCTACGCGTTCCTCTCGAGCGCTACAGCGGCCGCATTGGCCTTCGAGTGCGCCAGCGTCATCAGCGGTCCGACGATGGCCCACTGCACCGCAGTGAAAGCGCTCTCGATCAGCCTGCTGGAGCGCGCCTGACATGGCCTACGACGAGGGGCTTGCCCAGCGACTGCGAGACATTCTCGGCGAGGAGCCGGACCTGTCTGAGAGGCAGATGTTCGACGGCTTGTGTTTCCTCCTCGATGGGAAGATGTGCTGCGGCATCGTCAAGCACGAGCTGATGGTGCGGGTCGGAGCGGCACGCCATGCAGAGGCATTGACGCAGCAGCATGCGCGACCAATGGACTTCAGCGGGCGCCCGCTGAAGGGGTTCGTGTACGTCGCTCAAGAGGGGCTCGACTCAGAGCGGC
>JAEUJP010000138.1 GCA_016793725.1 Myxococcaceae bacterium
CACCGGCACGAAGAGCTCTTCGGCGAAGGTGACGAGATCGGCCGCCGCGCTCTCGCTGCCCGCCGAGCGGCTGTACGCGCCCCGACTCAGGTTCAGCGGCCGCTCGGACCACGTCATCACCCGGTCGAACGGCCCGAGCCACCCATTGAGCAGGCGCCACGCGGCCCGCTCAGAGAGCTTCAGCTTCAAGTTCCACCGCGTCAGCGTGGCGTGCACCGCGGCCCGCATGCGCCAGATGTGGCGGCGCTCGACCGCGGCCAGGTGCTCGAGCCTCCACTCGGCGCGGCGCTCGCCGGGCTCGGGGTCGGCGACCCGGTACAGGTGCAGGCGCCGGCCGTCGTCGCTCCACGCACCGATGCCGAACGGGCGCTCGCCGTCGTGCAGCTCGAGCTCGAGCGCGCCGCCAGGCGGCGGCACCAGCTTCGGGGGCAGGGCGGCGAACCCCGCCTCGAGCGCCTCGAGATCTTCGGGCGTCGCAGGCCCCAGCACCGTGACGCCGGCGGGCAGCGCGGTGAGCACGAGCGCGACGGTGAGCACGGCTCTAGCCCCCTGGGTGGCGCGACAAGAACGCGTCGGCGTCTCGCCTCAGCGCCGGGTCGGCGACCGCCAGCTCACCGACACGCGTCATCACCCGAACGGCGGTCTCGAGCGACACCTCGCCCAGGCCCTGCAGCGGCGCGAGAATTTCAGACCGGTGGGCCGCCAGCACCTGGCAGAAGCGCGGCAGGTTTTCGGGGCGAACTTCGCCGGCAGCCGCGAGGTCGTCGAGGGCGGGGCCGGCGCCGAGCGCCAGGTCGATGGCGAGCTGGCGCTTGTTCGCCCTCAGCCACTCGGCGGCGGGGCCCGCCTCGTCTCTCAGCTTCGACGGCTCGCTGTCGGGCGGCTTGCGCAGCGCGAAATAGAGAATGAGCCCGACCGCGACGCCGGTCGTGACCAGCAGCGCGCTGCCCGAGAGCGCGAGGCTCACGTTCTGCACGTTCGGGTTGTCGGTCGTCGCGTTGAACGAGTCGCGCGACGAGCCGCCCGACGAGTTGCGCGAGCCCTGCGACGAGTTGTTCGAGTGGTACGACGTGTTGCGCGACGAGCCCGAGCTGTTGTTGCTCTGGCCCGTGCTCTGACCGCTGCCGTTCGAGCTGTTGTCGGAGCTGTTGTTCGACCCGTTGCTGCTGTCGTTCGAGCTGTCGCCAGAGCCATTGCTCGAGTTGCCCGAGCCCCGGCTCGAGTTGTCGGAGCCCGTGACCGAGAGGCCCATCGCGCGCGGCCCGGCGCAGGCCTGGAGCAAGAGCAGCGCTGCGATGACCCCTGAAAGCCGGCGCATTGGAGCTGGAGACACGGCACCCCAGCCCTGCGGATCGTCGGCGAATCGCCGTCACGTAGCGCTCGGGAAAGCCCCTACTTCTTTGCGCTCCGGTGGCAGCCCTAGAACCGAATGCCCAGGTTGATGTCGCCGCCCGGCGCGAGCTTGCGCTCGGTGTAGCCCAGGTGGTCGGTGCGAAAGAGGTGCACGCCGACGCCGCCGCGCACGTTGAGGTACACGCGCTCGTTCACGTCGTACTGCCAGCCACCCAGCACCCAGAGCCGGCCCGTGAAGCCGTCGACCGTCGTGCCGTCGTGCACGTTCTTCTCTTCGTGCCGCAGGCCCGCGTTGAGCGAGAGCTCGACGTGAAACCCGTAGACCAGAAACTGCCGCCACCCGAGCTTCGCCGCGACGATGAACACCTTGCCGTAGTTGTCGGCCGGTCGCGTGATGGGGCCCCACCCGAAGTCCGAGTGCAGGCCCGTCACCAGCTCGCCCCGCCAGTCGCGCTTGTTCGCGCGCAAGAGCGGCACCATCACCTTCAGGTCGGCCAGGCCCCCCGGGAAGAACGGCCACAGCACGTTCACCTCGAACGCCACCCGGCGCTGCCAGTCGGGTGACACTGCCTGCTCGGTGGCCGGCGCCGCGTCGACGACCGCCGGCGCCGCCGTCGCCTCGTCACCGCCGACCTGCTGCTCACCCTCTTCCGCGCTCAACAGCACTGCCACCAACAGACCGTGAATCACCGCCCCTGCTCCTTCTGGCCCTGTTTCAAGTCAACACCGTGGTCAACAGTGTTGACTGTTGCATGGGTGGGTCCGGGCGGTCAACACTGTTGACGGTAATGGCCCAGGCCCCCCTCGAAGACCGCCTCGTCGACGCGGCCGAAGCGTTGATCGAGCAGCACGGCGCCCACGGGTTCTCGCTGCGCGAGGCCGCGCGCAAGGTGAAGGTCGACCCGGCGATGGTCTACCGGAACTTCAAAGACCGGGCCGACCTCGTGCGCGCCGTCGCGAACCGCGGCTTCAGGCGGCTCGCGGCAGCGATGCAGCGCGCGCTCGAGACGCCGAAGGGCCGCGACGACCGCCTGCGCGCCCTGGGGCACGCCTACGTGAAGTTCGCCCTCGCCGAGCCCGCGCTCTTTCGCCTCATGTTCGGCCCCGATCGTGGCGCCATCAACGACACGGGCACCACGCCGATGGGCCTGCTCGTCGAGGTGCTGGGCGACCGCGCGAGCCCCGAGAACGCCGCGCTCTGCTGGGCCGGCGTGCACGGCGTCGCCACCCTCGCGCTCGAGGGCTCACTGCAGCGCACGCAGCCCGTCGAGCCGAACGCCCTGGTCGAGCTCGTGCTCGACGCGATCATCGCGCAGCTGTCAGCGCCTGACGAATCGCGAACACGTCGCGCAGGGTCTGTTCGAACAGCTCGAAGGTGAGCGAGCAGGGCCCGTCGCACAGCGCGGCGTCGGGGTTCTCGTGCACCTCGGTGAACAGCGCGTCGATGCCCGCCGCGGCCGCCGACCGCGCGAGCAGCCCCACGAACTTGCGCTCACCCGCCGTCTCGCCGTCGCCGGCCGAAGGCAGCTGCACCGAGTGTGTGGCGTCGAAGCACACGGTCAGCCCCGCCTCACGCATGATGGCGAACGCGCGCATGTCGACCACCAGGTTGCGGTACCCGAACGACGCCCCACGCTCGGTCACCAGCACGTTCGGGTTGCCGCTCTCGAACGACTTCTTCGCTTGAAACGAGATGTCCATCGGCGAGACGAACTGGCCCTTCTTCAGGTTCACGCCGCGGCCCGTGCGCGCCACGGCCACCACCAGGTCGGTCTGCCGGCACAAGAACGCCGGCACCTGCAGAATGTCGGCGACCTCGGCGGCCGGCCCCACCTGCTCGAGGCCGTGCACGTCGGTGAGAATCGGCACGCCGCACTCGCGCTTCACGCGCGCCAGAATGCGCAGGCCTTCGGTCAACCCCGGCCCCCGAAAGCTCTTCAGCGACGTGCGGTTCGCCTTGTCGTAGCTGCACTTGAACGCGAACGGCACACCCACGCGCTCGCACACCTCACGAACACGCCGCGCGTGGCGCAGCACCATCTCTTCAGACTCGATGACGTCGGGGCCGGCGATGACGAACAGCGGCCGACCTTCACCGACGGTGTGGCCGGCGAGCTGAATCGTCACTTGAGCTTCGCGATCATGAGCCGTGAGGGGAACAGCAGCCGGTCGTCGACCAGCTCGAAGCCGTGCGCGTCGAGCCACGACGCCACGTCACGCTGGTGCCACAGCGCGAGGAAGGGCTCGTTCACCAGCCGCGCCAGCCCCCAGTAATACGGGCCGCGCCAGCCGAAGCGGCGCAGCGACCAGGGGCTCTCGTCGTACTGCTCGCGCGCCGGCTCGAGAAGAGCCAGCCGCCCGCCCGGCTTCAAGACGCGGCGAAACTCGCGCAGCGCCGCGTCGGCGAACTTCGGCGGCAGCTCGTGAAACAGAAAACACGCGCCGATGCCGTCGAAGCGCCCGGCCTCGAGGCGCGTGTCTTCGGCGAGCCCCTGAACGAACTCGAGCCCGGGGTAGCGGTTGCGCGCGTGCTGCAGCATGTACGGCGACGCGTCGAGCCCGATGACGGTCTGGGCCCCCGCGTCTTTGATGGCCTGGGTCGACCCGCCGGCGCCGCAGCCGACGTCGAGCACCGTGGCGCAGCCCTCGAGCGCGCGCGCGAGCTCGGCGCGCAACAGCCACATCTCGCCCAACATCGCGCGGTCGAAGCCCACCACGTACGACGCCGTGTACTTGTGCGAGTAGTTGCCGTTCGGGAGGTTGTGAAACTCTTGCAGCAGGTACTTCGGCAGCGGCACCCGCAGCTCGAGGCCGTCGGGCAGCTCGACGCGCGACAGCCCGAAGCCGAACAGCTTTCGAATGATGCGCCACACGTGGCCCGGCTTGTCTGGCCAGGCGACGGGCAGGCTCTGAAGCGAGCTGGTCTGGGTGGGGGCGCTCACGTGCGGACGTTCATATTCACCAAAAACGGCCAGGTCTTTTCAAGGTGGTTGGTTGCCCACCTCGACCCGGCCGATCCCGGGCTACGGCGTCTTGCCGTCGCGAAACGCGAGGCCCGCGCGCACGAACCCCGAAAAGAGCGGGTGCGGAGCGAACGGCTTGCTCTGGAACTCGGGGTGAAACTGGCAGCCCACGAAGTGCGGGTGGCCTTCGAGCTCGATCATCTCGACGAGGTCGAGGTCTTTGTTCACGCCGCTGAACACGAGCCCTGCCTCGGCGAGCTTGCCGCGGTACTGGTTGTTCACCTCGAAGCGGTGGCGGTGGCGCTCGTTCACCACGTCGCGCCCGTACAGCCGCTGCGCGAGCGAGCCCGCCTTCAGCGTGCAGGGGTACGAGCCGAGCCGCATGGTGCCGCCCTTGTCCTTCACGTTGACCTGCGACTCCATGAGCGAGACGACGGGGTGGGGTGTCTTCTCGTCGAACTCGACCGAGTTCGCGCCCGTGAGGCCGAGCACCGTGCGCGCGTACTCGATGACGGCCATCTGCAGGCTGAGGCAGATGCCGAAGAACGGCACCTTCTTCTCGCGCGCGAAGCGCACCGCCTGAATTTTGCCCTCGGTGCCACGCACGCCGAAGCCGCCGGGCACCAGCACCGCGCAGCAGTCGCCGAGCAGCGCCTGGGCGCCCTTGTCTTCGATCTCTTGCGAGTCGACGTACTTCAGCACCACGCGCGCGTCGGCCGCGATGCCGCCGTGCACGAGCGCCTCGTTCAGCGACTTGTACGACTCTTTCAGGTCGACGTACTTGCCGACGATCGCGATGCGCGCTTCGCCCTTCGAGGGCTTCTTCACCTTGTCGACGATCTGCTCCCACTTCTCGAGGCGTGGGCCGCGCGTCCAGATGTTGAGCAGCTCGCTGATGCGCTCGTCGAGCCCCTGCCGCGACAGCTCGAGCGGCAGCTCGTAGATGCTCTGCACGTCGGGCGACGCGAACACGTTGCCCTGGTCGACGTTGCAGAACATCGCGATCTTGTCTTTCATCTCTTGGCTGATCTGGCGATCGGTGCGGCAGATGAGGAAGTCGGGCTGAATGCCGATCTCACGCAGCTTCATCACGCTGTGCTGCGTCGGCTTCGTCTTCACCTCGCCCGCCGCCGCGATGTACGGCAGCAGCGTGAGGTGCACGTAGCAGGTGTTGCCTGCGCCGGCGTCGTACCGCATCTGCCGAATCGCCTCGAGAAACGGCAGCGACTCGATGTCGCCGACCGTGCCGCCGACCTCGACCAGAATCACGTCGTGGCCCTCGGCCGCCGACTTGATCATGTTCTTGATCTCATCGGTGATGTGCGGAATCACCTGCACCGTCTTGCCGAGGTACTCGCCGCGCCGCTCTTTCTGAATGACCGCGTTGTAGACGCGGCCCGTCGTGAAGTTGTTGAGGCGCGTCATGTGAGCGCTGGTGAAGCGCTCGTAGTGGCCCAGGTCGAGGTCGGTCTCGCCGCCGTCTTCGGTGACGTAGACCTCACCGTGCTGAAACGGGCTCATCGTGCCCGGGTCGACGTTGATGTACGGGTCGAGCTTGAGCAGCGTGACGTCGAGGCCGCGGTTTTCGAGCAGAGCCCCCATCGAGGCCGACGCCATGCCCTTGCCGAGCGAGCTGACGACCCCGCCCGTCACGAAGATGAACTTGGTCTTCTTGGAGCGCATGACCCGTGATGCCAGAACACGCGGGCAGTGGTCAACGGATCATGCGCGTGACGTCACGCCTCACCGCTCTGGCGGCGCGTCGTCTCCTTCACCCTCGGCGTTCGCCTTGATGACGGGCGGCATTTCGTCTCGGTATTCGAGCGGCTCGACCTCGGGGTCGCTCGGGCTCGGCGCCTTGCGCTCGACCTTGCGCGGGTCGGCCGGCGTCTGCTCGGGCTTCTTCTCGGGAGGCTGCTTCTCGGGCGGGGTCTTCTTCTCGGGCTCTTGCGGGTTCGTCGGGTTGGTGGGCATGTGTGTCTCCTCACTTCGACAACCCGAGCGCGCCCCGCGCCTTCCCGCGTTACCGCGGCCTGATTAGACGAGGTACTTCTTTCGATAGTCCTCGAACGACGCCTTGATGGTCTCGTACGCCTCTTCGCGCCCGTAGACCTCGGCGATCTCGACCTGCGACGAAGTTTCGCCTGGCGTCAGCTTGTACGTGAGGAAGTAGTGGCGCAGCCGCTCGATGAGTGACGCGGGCAGCTTCGCGACGTCGTCGAGCCCCGACCACACCGCGTCGCCCTTCAGCACCGCGATGATCTTGTCGTCGGCTTCGTTGCGGTCGACCATTCGCAGCCCGCCCACCGGCATCACCGGCACGAGCACGTTGCCGTGCGCGAATGGCCGCTCGGTCAGAATGCAGATGTCCATCGGGTCTTGGTCGCCGCCGATGCCGCTGCGCTTCAGCCTCGCCGCGCAGCGCTCACCCACCTTCTTGTCGCACAGCGTGCGCGGAATGAAGCCGTACAGCGATGGAGGCACACTCGAGAACTTGATCGGGCGGTCTGCTTTTAGCAGGCCGCTGTCTTTGTCGAGCTCGTACTTCACCACGTCGGTGGGCACCATCTCGACATACGCGGTCAGCTCTTCCGGAGCGTTTTCACCAGGGTGAACCCCATGCCACGGGTGCGAAGAGAACAGAGACGGGCGGTAGGCGCTCATGTCGGGTCACCCTACCCTTAAGAGGGTTTTTCCGTGTGTCGAACATGACTCCACGGGGTTCAAGTGACTGACTACTTCGACCAGCAGATCGTGGCGCGCGTTCAACGGGGTGACGTCAGGGTCCCCGCATACCCACCCAGCGCCGGCAAGCTGCAGCGTGTGCTCGGCCAGCCCGGGTACACCATCTCAGACGTGGTCGGCGTGCTGCGCACCGACGACGTGCTCGCGGCGACGACGCTGCGGCTCGCGAACTCTGCGTACTATGCGCGCGGCTCGGCGGCCTCGACGCTTTCGACGGCGGTCGTGCGCATCGGCAGCCAGCAGCTGCACCGGCTCACGATGGCCGCCGGCACGGGTCGCGTCTTCGCGAGCTCGGGCCCGCTCGCGGGGCTGCGCCGTCGCGCGTGGCGCCAGTCGCTGATCTCGGCGGTCGTGTGCGAGCGCCTCGCCGAAGCCGCGGGCGAGCCGGCGGAAGAGTCGTTCGTCGCGGGCCTCTTGCACGACATCGGTCGGGTGCTCGCCATCGCGGTCATCGAAGAGCTCGGAGGCACGAACGAAGACGACATGTGGCCCGTGGTCGAGCGGTTCCACGTCGAGCTGGGCATGGTCATCGCCGCGAAGTGGATGTTGCCTCCCGCGCTCGAAGAGGTGATCGCCGACCACCACGTGCGCGATGCCGGCCCGAACGACGTCATCTTGCGCCGCGTTCAGGCCGCCGATCAGGTCGTCGCGCTGCTCGAGGCCGAGCCCACGGCTTCAGCCGAGCGCCTCGGCACCATCGGCGTGCTCACCCCCAGAGAGTGTGCGTTGCTCGCGAAGACGATTCCCGGGATGCCCGAGTTCATCGAGGCCTTCGGCATCAACCAGATTCCCGACCGTGCCCCCGCGCCCGCGAAGACCGTGGCTCCGCCCAGGGCCACGCGGCCCGTTCAGCTCAAGGCCACGGGGCCCGACCCCATCGGGGGCGAGCTCGTCAACGGCAGCGCGACGTCGCTCACGGTGCGGGCCAGCACCGCGGGCCGGCCCAACTGGCTCGTGCAGGTCACCGTCGACCAGCTCACCTTCTGGGCCAACGTCACCGGCAGCCAGCCCGACCCGGCCGGCGGCTTCGAGTGGCTGCTCAAGCCCTTCGCGCTGGCCGCCGACGCCGCCGCGAGGTGGGGCGAGATCACCGCGCAGCTGCCGAAAGCTGCCTGAGCGCCTCTTCGGCGTCGGCCACGTCTTCGGGCACGTCGACGCCGCGCACGCGGTGGTCGGTGCGCCTGCACGCGATTCGAATGCCGGCGCCCAGCGCGCGCAGCTGCTCGAGGCTCTCGGTCTGCTCGAGCAGGGTCGGGGGCAGGGCAGCGAGCTTGAGCAGCACGTCGCGCCGGTAGCCGTACAGGCCGACGTGGGCCCAGCGCGGCACCTGCGTGTCGGCGCGCGCGAACGGCACGTCGGCGCGCGAGAAGTAGAGCGCGTGGCCCCCTTCGTCGAGCACCACCTTCACCACGTTCGGGTTCTGGCGCTCTGCGGCCGCGAGGGGGCGAACCAGGGTGCAAAGCTCGACCGCCGCGTCATCGAACGCGAGCGCCACCGTGCGCAGGGCGTGAGGGGGCAGGGCGGGCTCGTCACCTTGAACATTGACGACCACGTCAACACGAGAAAGAGTCGACACGACTTCAGCGGCGCGGTCGGTGCCGCTGACACACGCGGGTGACGTTCGAACGGCTACGCCGCCAAAGGCGCGAACTGCCTCGACGATGCGGTCGTCGTCGGTGGCGACGGCGATTGAATCGAAGCAACGGGCCTCTTCGCAGCGCCGATAAACGTGCTCGACCATGGGTTTGCCCTCGAGCTTCGCGAGGGGTTTGCCGGGGAAGCGGGTCGACGCCCAGCGGGCGGGGATGACGGCGAAACGGTACATGGGGTACGAGGCGATCTAGACTTTAAGGCGATCAGGAGATCGTTCGAACATGACGACCGGGAAAATCGACCGAAGCAGCGGGCTCTCGAACAACAGCGTCGCTCAGCTGAAGACGAACGGCACGAGCAGCCTTCAGCCGGCGGTGCAGGTCGGCGCGACGGCCGAGGTGAAGCCGTCGGCGGGCCCCGAGAACCTGTTCGGTGAGCGGTCGCCCCTGCTCGACCCGAAGACGGGCGGCAACGGCAAGGCGGTGTCGCTGACCGCGAGTGCGTCGCAGCTGTGGGGCCAGGCCGCGATGGAGGGCTCGAAGCCGCCGCTGTCGGCCCTCACGCTCAAGAACCTGTCGCCCGAACAGCGCAAGGCGAAGATCGCCGACTGCCAGAAGAAGATGAGCGAGTGCAGCGCGCGCATCGAAGGCCGCGTCGGCGAGCTCGACCAGAAGTGGCAGTACATGGGGCTCACCAAGAAGATCGAGACGCTGCGCGAGTACCTGGCGACGACGCCGAACCTGACGCCCGAAGCGCGCGCCGAGGTCGAGACGGCGATCGCGTCGGCCGACAAGGCGACCGCGAAGCTCGACGAGGCGCGGGCCGAGATCAAAGAGCTGCGCCCGCACAAGGCGACGGGCAAGAACGGCAGCCCCGAAGAGCGCAAGGCGCTCGCGCAGAAGCTGCTCGCAGCGCGCAAGTCGCGCGACGAGGCGGTCGAGACGGCGACGGCGGCGGTCGACGCGGTGGGCCTCAAGATCGAGCGCCTCGCGCTGACGGAAGACAAGATCGACCCGACCGGCGGCGAGAAGTCGGCGTTCGGTTCGCTGAAGGCGCTGGTCGGCCAGTTCTTCGAGCTGACGTTCACCATGAACGTGCTCATCTCGATGTCGACCGACTACATGCGCGAGCTGCAGCAAGATCAAGACGAGGCCGACAAGCGCCGCGCGATCGAGAACGCGTGGCGCGCCCGCGACGACATGATGCGGGCGATGCTGAAAGATCTGCAGCTCAAGCACCTCGACAGCAGGTCGACCGAGGGCAAGAAGGCGAACGTGGCGCGCAGCCTGAAGGCTCCGGCCGTGGCCGCCGGCACGGCGAAGGTGGCCGCGCCCATCAGCGTCAAGGCGAGCAAGCTCTAGAGCCGTCGCAGCCGAGCTGGGGCGTTCTGGCGCGTTGGCGTGCGAGTGGGGCGTTCTTGCGGCCCCCGTACAGCGCTGATCCGCGGGAATCGGTGGTGGCATGTGCCCTGCTCAACCGGGGCGCATGGAAAACACCAACGACACCCCTGAGGCGAAGCTGAGCGACGTGAACGAGCTGCGGGCGCGGGCGCGGCAGGAAGTCAGCCAGGGCGCGGTGACGCCGGCGTACGGCGCAGACCCCGAGAAGGTCTGTGAGCTCTTGAACGTCGCGCTGGCGACCGAGCTGCTGTGCGCGCTGCGCTACAAGCGGCACTACTTCATGGCGACGGGGCTCGCGTCAGACTCGGTGAAGGCCGAGTTCCTCGAGCACGCCAAGCAAGAGAGCGGTCACGCCGACAAGCTCGCCGAGCGCATCGTGCAGCTGGGCGGCGAGCCCGACTTCAACCCGGCGAACATCGCGAAGAAGTCGCACGCCGAGTACGTCGAGGGCAGCTCGCTGCGCGAGATGATCTACGAAGACCTCGTCGCCGAGCGCATCGCCATTCAGAGCTACACCGAGCTCGTGCGCTTTCTGCACGAGAAAGACCCCGTGACCCACGCCCTCGTGCGCGAAATTCTCGCGGTCGAGGAAGAGCACGCCGAAGACATGGTGTCGCTGCTGCAGGGCTTGCCGGCAGAGCACTGAGAGACCTGATTCGCGCACTGCCAGACGCGCAACAGCCGGGGCCGGGGCCGGGGCCGGGGGCGGGTGCCGGGGGCGGCCTAGGGGGGCCCCATGCGCGCGCCCGCCCCCCGCCCCCGCCCCCGCGGGTGAAATTATAGCAGCGCGCAAGGGGCGCGGTTGGGACACCCC
>JAEUJP010000165.1 GCA_016793725.1 Myxococcaceae bacterium
GGCGCCCAACGGCGGCGACCCCATCGTGCTGTCGTGGAACGTGACGAACGCCCGCGAGGTGCGCATCACCGACCCCAGCGGAGCGCTCGTCTTCAACGAGGCCGGCCTGCTCGACACCGGGTCGGTCACCGTCTACCCGAACCGCGCGAGCGTCACGTACACGCTGAACGCCTCGAACGGCGTCGGCTCGGCCATCGCTCCGCAGACGCTCGCGGTCGGCGTCACCAACGTCGCGCGGCTCACGTTCGAGCAGCCCGTGCCCGTCGGCGCCATCGCCCGCGTCACCGGTCACACCGTCGTCGGCGGCACCGAAATCTTCGGGCTGCCCACCGTCGTGAAGAACTCGCCCGGCGAGGCCTTCATCGACATCTCGAACGAGCCCATCGCCGACGGCGGCGTCTTCATCGTCAACGCCGTCACCGACACCTCGTCAGACGTCACCGAGCTGCCCGAGCCCTTCGTGATGCCGCTGTTCGGCCAGCGCGTCACCATCACCAGCATCTCGACCTCGCCGAACGGTTGGTTTTTCCCCTCTGACGTCGCGAACGACGGCCCGACCTCGAACGGCCCCATCGGCTCGTCGCACCCCGGCCTCACCATCGCGCCGTACTTCCGCGACCTGTTCCGCAACGACACCGACGAGCAGTCGATTCTCGGCCGCTTCGACACCGTCGGCACCGACCGGCGCCTCATCGTTCAGTTCACCGACTTCGAAGACTGGTCGTTCTCGGGCTCGCGCGTCACCTTTCAGGCGCAGCTGTACTCGAGCGGTAAGGTGGTCTTCGCGTACGGCAAGCTCCAGGGCGTGACGGCCACCGGCCCGGCGGGCATCGGCCTCACGAACGGCAGCAGCACCGGCGCCCTGAACGCCCCGTCTCAGCCGCTCGTGACCGACACGTTCACGTTCTTCTTGCCGCCGCCGTCGTTGCCCGTCGACGTTCGCGTCGAGAACGCGCCGTACCAGGCGCGCGTTCGCAAGGGCAACCAGCTCATCGACGTCGAGGGCGACCCGCGGTTCACGCCGAACCAGTTCAGCATCACCGAAGCGAACCCGCGCCCGGGCGCCGGCCTCACCAACGCCGAGTGGTTCGAGGTGACGAACAACACGGCCCAGCCCATCGACCTCCAGAACTGGCTCATCAACTTCGGAGGCGGCAACACGCACGTCATCGCGTCGAGCGTCGTGCTGCCCGCGAACGGCCGCATCGTGCTCGCGCAGAGCGCGAACCTCGGCGACCCGACGGCCGGCATCACCGCCGCGTACGTCTACCCCGCGACGCTCGTGATGCCCGACGCCGCGGGCGCGGTTTCCATCGACCTGGGCGGCGCCCCCTACGCGCGCCTGGAGTGGGACGCGACGGCCACCGCCACCGCGGGCGTCTCGGTGCAGGCAGGCCTGCCTCCGCCGGCGGGGCCCATCACCTTCCTCGGCGCGGCGATGGTCTGCCCGAGCCCCATCGCCAGCGTCTACGGCGTGCAGAGCGGCACCCCGCTGGCCGTGGGCACGCGCTGCTTCTACGTGCCTTCGGTGCTCGCGACCGGCGGCTTCGAGAGCATCGCTGCGACGGGCACGCGGCTCTCGTCGAGCGACGCGCTCGATGAAGACGACGAAGAGATGTACCCCGTCGTGCTGCCCACCCCGGTGCGGCCGTTCGGTGTGCCGGTCACCACGCTCTACGTCTGCTCGAACGGGTGGATTACGACGACCGACAACGACTCGTCGTACGGCAACAAGAGCGAGCCCGACGAAGAAGACCCGCTCGGCACCATCGCCGTCTTCTGGGACGACTGGGAAAAAGGCGTCTCGCCGACGTCGGGCGTCTACTGGCAGCAGCGCGACCCCGACGCGACCCCGGCGACGGGCGACGAGTACACCATCGTCTCGTGGGAGGGCTGGAAGCCGTACACCTTCGGCGCCGCCTACGACGGCGAGAGCTACAACTTTCAGGTGAAGCTCTTCGCGAACGGCGACATCGAGTACCACTTCGGCGCGATGACGGGCGTCGAGCCGATGCGGCTCGGCGGGTCGGCGACGACGTGGCTCGAGACCCCGAACGGGCGCTCGGCGTTCGCCGTCAACGTCAACGACGACACGCCCGGCATCGCCCCGAATTCGGCGTACCGCTTCACGTTCTTGCCCTGACCCGCGCCTTCGGCGCGGAAACGGGAGCGCAGCGACCAGAAAAAAAAGAAGCCGCTCGGCCGCATTGTGCGCGACGAAGCGGCTTCTCCGGCTACCTCCGCGGGTCGCAACTACTGCGCCGCGGAGGTGGTCGCCGAAATACGTTTTTGCACGGCACCACCTCCTTCCAGCCTCGAACATTCCGAGGACGGAGTTCATTCTGTCGCAGATTCTGTTTCTGGCAAGCGGGGCTATAGTCTCGGGTCGCCGATGATCAGCTGCCCGACGTGTGGGCTCGAGTGGAGTCCCGGGACTCTCACCTGCCCGAAAGACGGCACCCGCCTGTTCGGGCGGGACGATGACGCCGGGAGCGCCACCTTGCGCCACCAGCGCCAGCCTACCCCGCTGGAGGTCGCCCCCCTCGGCGCCGGCGACGCGGCGCCCACCACCTACGACTCCGTACTCCCACCCCGGCCCAGCCCCTCACCCTTCCCCGCCGCCCCCATGCTGAGCCCGCCGAACGAGCTCCGCTCGGGCCCCAAGCGCCAGCTCGGCTCCCCCTCGAAGCCCGCTCCTGCTGGCATCATCGCCGTCGCCGAGGCCGAGCGCCCGCGCTCGAACCCGCCCCGCCCCGCAGCCGCCGCCCCGGTTCAGCCGCTGCCCGTCGCGCGCAACGAGGCCGCCAAGAACCCCTGGGGCCACGAGGGCAGCGGCACCGGCGGCACCGACTCGACGATGAAGCGGGTGCACGAGACGCCGAAGACACAGCTCGTGCCGCCCGCCGACCCGGCCGACCCGCTGATTGGGCTCAAGCTCGGCGAGTACAACGTCATCGGCAAGGTCGGCTCCGGCGGCATGGGCATCGTGTACCGCGGCGAGCAGCCCCTCATCGGCAAGCAGGTCGCCATCAAGGTGCTGCGGCCCGAGCTGGCCTCAGACCCGCGCCAGGTGCAGCGCCTCGTCGACGAAGCGCGCGCGGTCAACGCAGTGAACCACCCGGGCCTCATCAACATCTTTTCGTTCGGCGAGACCCCCGACGGAGCGAAGTACTTCGTGATGGACCTCCTCGAGGGTCAGTCGCTCGAAGAGATGTTGCACGCGCGCGGCAAGCTGAAGGCGTGGGAGGCGGTGCCGATTCTCGAGGGCGCGCTCGCCGCGCTCGACGCCGCCCACGGGGCCGGCGTCATTCACCGCGACCTGAAGCCGTCGAACATCTTTCTCGTCGACCTGCCCGACCACACGCACCTCGTGAAGCTGCTCGACTTCGGGCTCGCGAAGATGGGCACCGCGCGCGGCAGCACGCCACAGACGATGAACGTGGTGGTCGGCACGCCCGAGTACATGGCGCCCGAGCAGGCGCGCGCGCTCGAGGTCTCGCCGCGCACCGACATCTACGCGATGGGCATCGTCGCGTACGAGCTGCTCACCGGCGACGTGCCGTTCAGCTGCGAGTCGGCGGTCGAGACGCTGATGATGCAGCTCGACGTGGTGCCGAAGCCGGTCGGCGAGCTCGAGCCCTCGATTCCCGACCCGCTCGAGAAGCTCGTGATGCGCATGCTCGCGAAGCGCGCCGAAGAGCGGCCGTCGTCGGCCGCCGAGGTGAAGCGCGAGCTCGGCCGCATCAAGCGGCAGCTGACGCAGGCCGAGACGCAGATTGCGCAGGCCGCGTCGGTGTCGGGCGCGCCGCTGCGAATTCAGCCGCCGCCGCCGTCGGCGCCCGAGCCCAGGCCCGGTGCGAAGTCGGTGCCGCCCGGGGCGAAGCGCTTCGAGACCACCGACGTGATGTCGCCGGTCACGAACCTCGAGCTGCGGCCGGCGACCGACCGCATGGAGATACCCGGCGCCCGCGCGAAGAAGCCGTGGCTGTTGCCGGCGCTGGTGGGGCTCGCGTTCGTGGTCGGTCTGCTCGCCGTGCTGTTCGCGATGAGGAGGCCCGAGAATGGGGTCGAGCCCGTGGTGGTGGCACCGCCGCCGCCGCGGCCCGCGAAGGCGATCGAAGGCATCGCGCCGCCCGAGCCCGTGGCCGACCCCGAGCCGCCGCCCCGCGCCGAGCCACCGCCGGCGCCAAAGAGGGTCGAAGCCGCTGCGCCCAAGCCGAAGCCGGTGGTCGCTGCGCCGCCCGCGGTGGCGAAGGTGAGACACACGAAAGACGACGTGCTGAAGCACATCGACGGGCTCCTGGCGAAGACGCCGGTAGATCAGCGGCACGCCCGGCTGGCGCTGAACACGCTGCGCGAGCAGCTCGCAAGAGACGAGCAGACGGCCGACCAGACGTGGGCCGACCTGGCGCCTTACGATCCCACGCGGAAGTAACGTACGCTTCAGCCGTGCTCACGCTCGTGGTCGGTCTGGCGCTCGCTCAGGCGCCGAAGGTCGTGGTCGTCGAGACCTCGAACCTCGGAGTTCCCGCGAAGCGCACCGCCGAGCTCACCCAGCTGCTCGTCGAGCTGTTCAAGACCGAGAAGGTCGACGCCGTGGTCGCCAAGGTCGGGTGTGCAGACCGCACGTGTGTCGTCGCGGCAGCCAAGAAGCTCGAGGCCGCTGCGGCAGTCTCGCTCGCGTTCGCGGCGCTCGGCAAAGACGCGGTGATGGACCTCGAGAGCGTCGAAGTCGCCGACGGCAACCCCATCGCCCAGACCACGTTCACGGTGAAGGGAGCCGACACGAAGCTGCCGTTCGAGGGGCTCGCGTTCGTGGCCGACACGCGGCGGGGCTTGCCCGCTCCGGCGCCGGCGTCAGTGGCGCAGGCCGATGCTCCGAAGCAGACGACGGTGACGCCGACCGAGCCGCCGCCCGCCCAGCCCGCAGCCAATGCGACGGCGTCTTCGTCATCGGCGATGACCGGTGTGCGCATCGGGCTGTTCGCAGCTGCGGTGGCGGTGGGCGTGACGTCGCTGGTGTTCTTGATTCTGGCGCTGAGCGACCACCAGAAGAGCCAGGCGACGACGGAGCCCGGCGGCAGCCGGTCACCGCTCATGCGTGAAGAGGCGAACGGGCTCGTGAGCTCGGCGAACCAGAAGTACACGCTGTCGGCGGCGCTGGGCGGCACGACCGCGGCGCTGGCGGCAGCGGCGTTCATTACGTTCGCGTTTTGATCGATTCGTTTCGATCGCGAGCACGTAGGGCGCATGAAGCTGCTTGCGCTGCTGGTGCTGTCGTTGTCGGGTGAAGAGGCGATCGTCGCGTGTGAAGGGAAGCCGGTCGGGGCCGCGTGTGTGGTCACGCTGAGTGACGGGCCCCACGCCGGCACCTGTCTCGGTGCGCCGGCGAGCTGCATGCCCGTGCCGCCACCGGTACCGGCGAGCTGAGCGCCCAGCCAGAACGAACGAACCCGGTCGTCGCTGGCTCCGCAACCGGGTGCCTTCGATCGCCAATGACCGGGTGACCCGGTCGCCATCCCTTCAGGGCATCCCCCGGCGAGGAGAACTTCTCACCGCCGGCGCGAGTGCTTTCGACCCCGGTGACCGGGTGACCCGCTCACCACCCCTTTGTTCCATCCCCTCGGCGAGGAGAATTTCTCACCGCCGGCGACGCTTCGACCCCCGGTGACCGGGTGACCCGCTCACCACCCCTCTGTTGCATCCCCGGCGAGGAGAATTTCTCACCGCCGGCGCGAGTGCTTTCGACCCCGGTGACCGGGTGACCCGCTCACCACCCCTCTGTTGCATGCCCCGGCGAGGAGAATTTCTCACCGCCGGCGCGGGTGCCTTCGACCCCCGGTGACCGGGTGACCCGGTCACCACCCCTCTGTTGCATCCCCCGGCGAGGAGAATTTCTCACCGCCGGCGCGCGTGCTTTCGCCCCCCGGTGACCGGGTGACCCGCTCACCACCCTCGAAGACGATTCGCTTCGTCGCACTTCTCGGCGTTCGAGAAACGTGCGGTGATAGGAGGCGCACGTGGCTTCTGACTTTCGCCCGGCGCGGTTCCTGGGCTCTGCGCACGCGCAGACCGTCGCCGCCGCGCTGCTGCGCCGGCCGAAGAGCCCCAAGGTGCGCCGCGAACGGTGGGACACGCCCGACGGTGACTTCATCGACGTCGACGTGCTCGACGGGGCCGGGCCGCAGGTGCTCGTGCTGCACGGCCTCGAGGGCAGCTCGCGCGCGGGCTACGTCGTCGAGTGCCTGCGCCTCGCCGCCGCGCGCGGCTGGGGTGCGGTCGCGCTCAACTTCCGCGGGTGCTCCGGCGAGCCGAACCGCAACGCGCGGTCGTACTGCTCGGGCGACTACGACGATGCGCTGTTCGTGCTCGGCCGCATGAAGGGGCCACGGCTCGCGGTCGGGTTCTCGCTCGGCGGCAACGTGCTCCTGAAGCTGCTCGCCGAGCGGCACGCCGAGGCCGAGGTCACGGCGGCGTGCGCCGTCAGCGTGCCGTTCGACCTGCATGCGTGCGCCCGTGCACTCGACGGGCCGGGGCCGATGATGCGCTTCTACCAGCAGCGATTTCTGCGCACGCTGCGCGCGAAGGCGCTCGCGGTCGCGGCGCGGCACCCGGGCAAGCTCGACGCCGACCGCATTCGAGCGAGCCGCGGCATCGTCGGCTTCGACGATGCGGTGACCGCGCCGCTGTACGGGCTCGGCTCTGCGGCCGAGTACTACGCCTGGGCATCGAGCGGGCCGCGCGCTCGGCACATTCGCACGCCGACGCTGCTGATCAGCGCCGAAGACGACCCGCTCGCGCCGGCGTCGCACCTGCCGGCGTTCGAGAACCCCGCGCTGACCCGCCTCTTCACCAGGCACGGAGGCCACTGCGGCTTTCTCGCCGAGGGCGGCGTGTTCTGGGCCGAGGCCGAAGCGTTTCGCTGGTTCGACACGGCACGGTGAGACACACGCCGTCTCGGCGCTCGGCCGCGCTCAGAGCTCGGCGATGCGCTGCTCGAGATCTGCCTGCAGGCTCATGTCGCGCTTGCCGTGCGGCGTCTCGAGCGCGCACTCCCACGCGGCCCTCGCCTTGGCCGAATCGCCGGCACCGGCGTGCGCGTCACCGAGCGCGACCCACGCGGCCGCATAGTTGGCGTCGATGCCGACCGCCTTCTCGAGCGAGAGCACACTCTCGGGGAACCGCTTCTCTTCGAGCAGGAACTTGCCGAGCGAGAAGTGCCCCATCGCCGAGTCGGGGAACTCGACCACCATCTGCCGAAACATTGCCTCGCGTTCACTCACGTACGTAAGACAGTATCTGAACGCATGACTGCACTGGTGCTCTTCGCGCTGCTCGGCGCCGAACCGGCAGACCTCTGGGAGTTCGACGGTGAGCGCGCCCACGTGCTCGCCCACGGCGACGCGAAAGACGACATCACCGCGGTAGCGCTCACCCAGCTCGGCGTGAAGCTCGACGGCGACGCCTACTTCAAGGTCTCGGCCCACTCGAA
Source organism: Myxococcaceae bacterium (assembly GCA_016793725.1). Lineage (GTDB taxonomy): Bacteria > Myxococcota > Myxococcia > Myxococcales > Myxococcaceae > Xiheicaenimonas > Xiheicaenimonas phototrophica. The sequence continues at coordinate 7,493 of JAEUJP010000165.1, forward strand.
CTCGACCGGCGGCGTCACCCTGCGCCTCATGGACTACAACGACGACAAGACCGCGTGCGACCTGTACGCGAGCCGCGATGGCGATGCGCTGAAGTTCGACGACGCACGGTGCTCGTTTCCCGCGTTCAGCGGCAGCGCGAAGACGAAGGCCACCTGCCGGAAAATCTCTGGCGTCGCACGCAAGACGAAGCGCGGCGTCGCCATCGAGGCCAGCTCGCCCGACTGCACCGCCCAGCCGATGGGCTTCTCGCTCTCGGGCCGCGCGAGCATCAGGCCCTTTCCGGAAGAGAAGGAAAAGAAGTGAGGCAGCTCGCACAGCGCGCGAAGGCCGCCGCGCGGTCGCTGGGTCACGCGTCGACGAAGCAGAAGAACGCCGCGCTGAACGCCATCGCGAAGGAGCTGCTCTTGGCGAAAGACGAGATCGTGGCCGCCAACGCGCTCGACCTCGCCGACGCCGTGCGCGACGGCAAGAACGACGCGTTTCTCGACCGCCTGCGCATCGACGTCGCCGCCTGCGCCGCGGCCGTGCGCGCCGTCACGAAGCTCGACGACCCGGTCGGCAAGGTGACGCGCGCGTGGAAGCGGCCGAACGGCCTGCGCGTGAAGAAGGTGCGGCTGCCGCTCGGCGTGCTGCTCATGATCTACGAGTCGCGCCCCAACGTCACCACCGACGCCGCCGCCCTCGCGCTCAAGTCGGGCAACGCCGTCATCTTGCGCGGCGGCAAAGAGTCGCTGCGCACCAACTCGGCCCTCGCCGAAGCCATTCGCCGCGGCCTCGACGGCGTGCTGCCCGCCGACGTGGTGCAGCTCGTGCCGAGCGCCGACCGCGCCCAGCTGCTCGCGCTGCTCTCGCTCGACGGCCTCATCGACCTCTGCATTCCCCGCGGGGGCGAGGGCCTCATTCGTTTCGTCGCCGAGAACGCGCGCGTGCCGGTCGTGAAGCACTACCAGGGCGTCTGCCACGTCTACGTGCACGCACAGGCCGACCTGAAGAAGGCGCAGGCCATCATCGTGAACGCGAAGACGTCGCGCCCGGGCGTGTGCAACGCGGCCGAGTGCCTGCTCGTCGACGCGAAGGTGGCGCCGAAGTTTCTGCCGGCGGCCGCGCGTGAGCTCATCGCGAAGGGCGTCGAGCTGCGCGGCTGTGAGCGCACCGTGGCGCTGGTGCCGCAAGCGAAGCCGGCTGCGCCCGACGACTTCGGTCGCGAGTTCCTCGAGCTCAAGCTGGCGGTGCGCGTCGTCGACGGGCTCGACCAGGCGCTCGAGCACATCGCGCGGTACGGCAGCGAGCACACCGAGGCGATCGTGACGAAGTCGAAGCCGGCGGCGGCGCGGTTTCAGCGCGAGGTCACCGCGTCGGCGGTGATGTGGAACGCGTCGACCCGCTTCAACGACGGCGGCGAGCTGGGTCTCGGCGCCGAGGTCGGCATCTCGACGTCGCGGCTGCACGCGTTCGGGCCGATGGGGCTCGAGGAGCTCACGGCGCAGAAGTTCGTGGTCGAGGGCAACGGGCAGGTGCGGTAAGGGAGCACCCGTGAAGAAGAAGAGCCCTGCAAAGAAGACCGCGGCGAAGAAGGCTGGCGCGAAGAAATCGGCGTCGAAGAAGGCGGCTCCGCGGCGAGCGAAGCGGCCGGCGGCGACGAAGAAGCGCAAGGTTCGTGCGCCGAAAGCGGCGACGGGCCCCATCAAGCCGAACGACAAGGCGCTCGAGCTGGCGCGCCAGGTGGCTTCGGCGGTGATCGACAAGAAGGCGACCGAGGTGGTCATTCTCGACGTGCGCGGCCGGGCGTCGTACGCCGACTACGTGGTGGTGGCGTCGGGCGAGAGCGACGTGCAGCTGCGCGCGATGGCCGAGGGTGTTCACGAGCGGCTGAAGCCGTCGGGCGTGCGGCCGATCTCGCGCGAGGGCGAGGCGGGCGCGAGCTGGGTGCTGCTCGACTACGGCGACGTGGTGGCGCACTTCTTCGACGCGGCGACGAGATCTTTCTACGACCTCGAAGGCATGTGGGCCGACGCGCCGCGCGAACCCGTCACGGCGTGACGGTGTGACGCGGTGAAGCTCAAGGTCATCTCAATCGGCAAAGACCGGTCGGGGCTGTTCGCTCCGGGCGTCGAAGAGTACGCGGGGCGGCTGCAGCACTACACGAAGACGACGCTGGTCGAGCTGCCCGAATCGAAGAACCTGTCGGCCGAGGGTGAGGCGACGCTCGGCAAGCTGGGCGAGCGCGACGTGCTGGTGGCGCTCGACGAGCGGGGCCGAGCGCTCTCGTCGGTCGAGCTGTCGCAGTGGCTCGCGAAGCAGCTGCAGGGCGGCCGAGACCTGGCGTTCGCGATCGGCGGTGACGAGGGGCTGGCTCCGGCGGTGCGAGAGAAGGCGGCGCTGGTCTTGAGCCTGTCGCGCATGACGCTGCCGCACCGGCTGGCGAGGCTGGTGCTGCTCGAGCAGGTGTACCGCGCGTTCACGCTCGTGCGCGGGGAGCCGTACCACAAGTGATCGAGCTGTCGCTCAGCGGCCGCGGGCCCCGCCGCGCGTTCGTGTTCGACGAGCACCGGTTCGCGCTGCCGTGCTGGGCGGCCGAGCCGGGGCCGGCGGTGCTGGTGTCGTTCGACCGGCACTTCGACACGGTGCCGAACGTGAACGCCCTGCAACCGGGCGAGTCGCTCGAGACGTTCACGCGCGAGCGTCTCGACCGGCGCAACTACGACCACATCCCCGCGGCGCTGCAGTGTGGGGTGCTGTCGAGCGCGATACTCATCGCGCGGGCGCGGCCTCAGGGCAGCGCGCTCGACGCGCGGTACGTGCACGCGCCGACGCTCGACGTGCTGCTCGAAGGGCCCGACCGGGCGCGGGCGTTCGAGCTGCTCGAGGCCGCGAAGCGGGTGGTGCTCGACTTCGACCTCGACTGCTTCACGACGCCGAGCGACGCCGACCCGACGACGGCGGTGCCATGGCCGCTCGAGCTGATTCGTGAGCACGTGCTGCCGCGCGGGGCAGAGGGGTTCTGGGAGCTCGCGCTGAAGCGCTGCGACGTGCTGACGTTCGCGCGCGAGCCGAAGCACACCGGCGGGCTCGTGGCGTCGGGGCGGCTGTTCGAGGCGGCGGCGCAGGTGGTGTTCGTCGAGCTTCTCGGGGCTGACCTGCCGTAGGGCGCGTAGGCACAGCGATGGGCCCCGTAGCGTCGGGGCGGCCCCCGCTACTTCACCTTCTTCGGCAGCGCCTGCTTGCGCGCGGCATCGAACCCCTCCCACGGGTCGCCCTTTCGCGCGGGCACGGTGAGCATCGTCAGCGCTCTGGGGCTCACCTTCGCGAGCTCTTTCCACGTCAGGGGGCACGAGACCGTCGCGCCCTCGCGCGCGCGGGGCGACCACGCAGCGACCGCCGTCGAGCCGCGACCGTTGCGCAGGTAGTCGACGAAAATCTTCCCGCCGCGCGCCGCCTTGCGCACGTTCGTCGTGTACTTGTCGGGTGCGTCGCGCTCGACGGCCTCGGCGAGCGCCTTCGCGAACGCCTTGAAGGGCTCCCAGCCCTGTTTCGGCGCGCACGGCACCACGACGTGCAGCCCCTTGCCGCCCGTCGTCTTCACGAACGACTCGAGCTTCATGCCGGCGAGCCGCTCGCGCAGCTCGACCGCGGCCTCGACCACCCGCTCGAACGGCAGCGCCTCGTCGGGGTCGAAGTCGATGACGAGCTGGTCTGGCTTCTCGATGTTCTTCGAGTGACAGCCCCACGTGTGCAGCTCGAGCACGCCAGACTGCGCCAGCGCGATGACCCCTTCAGCATCATCGATGCTCACCCAGTCGCCGCCCAGGTGAACCTGCGGCGGCAGCGGCGTCGAGCCGTGCTTCTGAAAGAAGCACTTCGTGCGCCCGTCGGGGCAGCGCAAGAGCGCCATCGGCCGGCCCTTCACGTGCTCGAGCAGCCGGTCGGCCATGGTCGCGTAGTACGCAATCACCGCGGCCTTCGTGAGCCCGTTCTCGGGGTAGAAGACCTTCTCGAGGTTCGTGAGCTTCACCTTCGTCGGTATCTGCTTCACGAGCTCTGAGATTGACGGGCCCTCGCGGTTGCTGTGCCAGACGCGGTCTTTCGACTGCGCGATCTCATCGAGCGAGCGCCCCGTCGCCACGCTCTTGTCGAGCAGCGTCACGTCTTCATCGCGCGCGTCGGCGTCGCGCCCCTTGAAGATGAGCCACGGGTCGCTCTTGCCCTCGGGCTTCATGCGCACCATGTGGAACTTGCCCTTCAGCTTCTCGCCGTGAAGGTCGAACACCAGCTTGCCGCGCTTGAGGCTCTCGCGCGGGTCACCTTCGGCCTCGTCGGGTGTCCAGGTGCCACGGTCCCACACCATCACCGTGCCGCCGCCGTACTCACCCTTGGGAATGATGCCCTCGAAGTCGCCGTAGTCGAGCGGGTGGTCTTCGGTGCGCGCGCCGAAGCGCTTCTCGTTCGCGCGCATGCTCACGCCCTTCGGCACCGCCCAGCTCAAGAGCACCCCGTCGAGCTCGAGGCGGAAGTCGTAGTGCAGCCGCGACGCGTGGTGCTTCTGCACCACGAACGAGTAGCCGGTCGCGCTCGGCTTGCCGCCCGCGGGCTCGGGCGTCTTCCCGAAATCGCGCATCGCGCGGTACTTCGCGAGCTTCTCGTCGGCGCCGTCAGCCACGCGTCGGCCTCGCCGAGCAGCGGGCCGCCGGCGCTTCTTGCCGCGGCGCTGTGACGTCACACGGCGCTTCATTCGAGGTTCCGGGCCAGGTCACGCCCCCGACGCTATTACGGCCCCTGAACCGGCGGGGGCTCGTAGCGCGGGTGGCGCTCGGGCTGCTTGCTGGGCTTGGGTTCGGTGAGCTGCACCGGGTCGCTGGCGGGGAAGCTGTCGTCGAGCGCCTGGTCGAGCTTGTCTTGCTGGTGCTCGAGGTCGGCCTTCTTCTTCTTCTGGTTCTTCTTGCGCGCGTTCATGACAGATCGACTAACCGACGCCCTCGAGGGCAGCCACCTTCAACCACACGCGTAGCGTCTCGGCGACGCTCCACGCCTGCGAGGCACAGCCGCGCGGCGCATAAGGCGCGGTCGCATCGAAGATTTCGCTGATGCTGCCGAGCCCCGCGTGCTGCAGGTGCTCGACGAGGCCCGCGAGCGTCTGCCTCGCCTCGCCGGTGTCGTTCGAGCTCTTGAGCAGCGCGTCGACGTAGTGACCCATGAGCCACGGCCACACGGTGCCCTGGTGGTACGCGGCGTCGCGCGAGCGCAGGTCGCCGAAGTACGTCGCCTTGAAGTCGGGCGCGCGCGGCGAGAGCGTGCGCAGCCCGAACGGCGTGAGCAGCTCGCGGCGCACGACGCTCAGCACGGCCGGCCAGCGCGCCTTGTCGAGCACGGGGTGCGAGAGCGAAATCGAGAACACCTGGTTGGGCCGAATGCTCGCGTCATCGCCGCCGCCCTCGCCGTCGACGACGTCGAAGAGGCAGCCGGCCGCCTCGTTCCAGAAGCGGGCGTTGAACGACGTGCGCGTGCGCTCGGCGTGCTGCGCGAAGAAGGCGGCGTCAGCGCCAGTGGTGGGGGCCCAGGTTTCCATCAGCTTGAGCGCGTTGAACCACAGCGCGCTCAGCTCGACGGCCTTGCCGCGCCGCGGGGTGACGACCCAGTCGTCGACCTTCGCGTCCATCCACGTGAGCTGGTAGCCGCCCTGCCCCTGCTTGAGCAGGCCGTCTCTCGGGTCGACGCCGATGCCGAAGCGCGTGCCCTCGAGGTGCTTCGTGATGACGTCGACGAGCGTCGGCCACAGGTCGCGCAAGAGCGCGAGGTCGCCGGTGTGCTTCAAGTACTGCTCGACGGCGTGGAAGTACCAGAGGGTCGCGTCGGCCGTGTGGTAGACGCCCTGCTGCTCGCCCTCGGGGAAGTAGTTCGGCACGAGCCCATCGCGCACGTGGTGCTGGAAGGTGCGCAGAATGGCCGCCGCCTCGCGCGTGCGGCCGGTGCACAGCGTGAGGCCCTCGAACGAAATCATCGTGTCGCGGCCCCAGTCGGTGAACCAGTGGTAGCCGGCGATGAGGCTGCGCAGGTCTTGCCCGGTCGCGTTCGCCCACGCGGCGTCGGTCGGGCGATGTTTCGGCGCGATGATGAACTGGTCTGCCGAGAGGGCGAGCCGCGTCGACACCGCGTCGACGCACGTCTTCTGCGCGCGCTCGATGAGCTTCGTCTCGCGCTCGAGCTCCCACTGCACGACCTCTTCGGGCCTTCGCTCGAGCGCGCCCCAGTTGTGGAGCGACGCGCAGAACGCGACCGTCTCGCCCGGCTTCACCTCACACTCGAAGTAGCCGGGGCTGGTCAGCACCTCGGTGGCGGGCAGGCCGCGCTCGACCTCGATGCGGTAGAGCAGCTTCTGCGAGCGCTCGGTGAGGGCCGTGAACGGCTGTGCGCAGGCGCTCACGAGCTTGAGCTTCAGCTGCGGCGCACGCTCGTGCAGGGCGATGGCGACGCCGTGCTCTTCGAGGTGAACCGCGTGGCGAACGAGATCATCGTGCGGCGCGAGGTCATGCGGCCGAAAGCACGGGTAGGGCCGCAGCTTCAGCTTCACCGCCAGCCCCGACACGTGCGTGTACACGACGTAGACCGTGCTCTCGTTGTGCACGAACACGATGCGCTTCAAGAGCTCGACGCCGGCGACCTCGAGGCGCCACTCGGGCACGAGGCCGTTCAGCTTGAACGACCTCAGGTAGCGCAGCGCGGGCAGCTGCAGCTCGCCGCCCGGGTGCTCGGAGCCGCTCAGGTCGATCGAGCGGTCGCCGACGACGACGGCATCGTCCATTCGCGCCAGCATCACGGTGCGGCCGAAGTCGGCGAGCGAGGGCACGAACAGGCCGTGGTACTTGCGCGTGTTGCACAGCCCGACGGTGCCCGACGCGTAGCCTCCGAGGCCGTTGGTGACGAGCCACTCGTCGTGCAGCGCGGCATCTTCGGCGCCGGTGGCGGGCGGCCTCCACTCGAGCTGCGGCAGGGTCTTCATCGGGGGGTGGTCTCCAGCACGGTGCAGGCACGGCCCTGAACGCGCCAGGGGCCGAGGCCGTCGCTCGCGAAGGCGCCGCGGCCGCCGAAGCGGCTGAGCTCCGATGAGAAGGCGAGCTTCCACTTCATGCCGGGCGGGGGCGCGAGCAGCGGCTCCGAGGGCACGTTGAGCTGCCGGTCGTTCGCGAAGTCGAGCACGACGAGGTGGTCGGGCCAGCGCAGGCAGCACGAGGCGGCGCCGAGCACGGCGGCGTCGAAGTGGGCGTCGTGCTTCACGATGCGTCTGCGCAGGGCGAGGAGCTCCTGGTGAAAGCGCAAGGCGGCGCTGTCTTTCGCCTGCGACAGGTCGAGGCGGCTCGCGTCGAAGGCGGGGCGGCCGAGCGGCGGCTGCGCGCCCTCTTCGTAGATGGCGTTGCGGGCGGTGACGAACTGCGAGAGGAAGTCGCGGCGGCCCTTCGCGATGGCCTGCGCGAGCTCGTCGCCGTGGTCGACGAAGAAGTAGAACGGCTGCGGCGCGAAGTACTCCTGCCCCATGAAGAGCATCGGGGTCTGCGGCGCGAGCAGAAAGAACGACGTGAGCGCGCGGGTGAGACTGTCGCCGCCGAGCGCGTGGAGCCGCCGGCCGTCGAGGCTGTTCGCGATCTGGTCGTGGTTCTGGAGCGCGAAGATGGCGCGCTCGTGCGGCACCTGGCGCAGCGGCGTGCCGCGGGGGTGCTTCTGCCAGGCGTAGTACTGCCCCTGGTAGATGGAGTTGCGCAGCACGCAGGCGACGAGCTCGCGCACGCTGCCCTCGTAGTCTTGCATGTAGCCTTCGGCGCCGCCCGACGCGATGACGCGGCCGACGTGGTGAAAGTCGTCGACCCAGATGGCGTCGAGACCGTCGTCGAGCAGCTTCGCGTCTTGGCGCTCGCTCTCGCCGGTGAGAAAGACCGAGCGGCCGCCGGCGGCGTCGCGCGCGGCCCTCGCGATGCTCTTGACGATGTGCTCTTCGGAGGCGTCGAAGAGGTTCTGCGTCGCGTCGAGGCGCAGGCCGTCGAGGTGGTACTCCGAGACCCACGCCGCCGCGTTCGCGGTGACGAAGCGGCGCACGTGCTTCGCGTTTTCGCCGTCGAAGTCGAGCGGCGCGCCCCACTCGTCGGGGTACTTGTGCGTGTGGTACTCGGCGAACTGGCCGAGGTAGTTCCCGTCGGGGCCGAGGTGGTTGTAGACGACGTCGAGAATGACGCCGAGGCCGAGCGCGTGTGCGCGGTCGACGAGGCGGCGCAGGTCGTCGGGCGTGCCGTAGTTGTGGTTCGGCGCGAAGAGCGCGACGCCGTCGTAGCCCCAGTTGAAGGTGCCCGGGCAGTCGTGCAGCGGCATGAGCTCGAGCAGGGTGACGCCGAGCTCCTTGAGGTAGGGGAGCCGCTCGGTGAGCGCGGCGTACGTGCCCTCTTTCGTGAAGGCGCCGACGTGGAGCTCGTAGATGACGTGGCCGTGGGGGCCGGCGCCCTTCCAGTCGGCGTCGCCCCACCTGTAGCGCGAGGGGTCGACGACCTCGGAGGGGCCATGCGGGCCCTCGGGCTGAAAGCGCGAGCACGGGTCGGGAAAGGCGTCGCCGCCGTCGACCTTGAGCGTGTAGCGCTGGCCGGGCTCGGCCTTGAGCAGGGCCGAGAACATGCCGTCGGGGCCGGGCTCCAAGGGGAAGTCGCGACCGTCGAGCACGACGTCGACGCGCTTGCGCTTGGGGGCCCAGACCGAGAAGCGGACACGACCGTCACCGTCGGGCACAGCTCCGAGCTCCTGCATTCGGCTGAGCATGAAGCTGTGCGTAACGGCCGCACAGGGCGGCCGCTGCATGGCACGGCGTTTGGAATCGAAAGGGCGCATGACCATGTCGCGGGAAGCAGACCTGATCTGCCTTTCTTCTCAACGTTGGGACCCGGTACTTCAGCGAACCAGCCACTTGATGGAGCGAAGCGCGTACGAGCGGCGCGTTTTTTTCGTCGAGGAGCCGGATTTTCACGACGGCACGGCCACCCTCGAGGTCACCGAGACGGATCAGGGCGTCATTCGGGTGGTACCAAAACTGCCTCACGGCAGCACCGACGTCGCAGCGCAGCTGAAGCGGCTCATCGACGCGATGATGGTCGGGTCCGAAATTCGTAACTACGACCTCTGGTACACCGGCGCGTCGGCCCTGGAGTGGACGAGGCACCTCACGCCCGGCGTCACCGTCTACGACGTGCACGACACCCCGTCGCCCGGGCTGCTCGCCGTCGCCGACGTCGTCTTCACCAGCCGCCACAGCACCTATCAGGCGCTGCGCACGCAGCACTCCGCCGTCTTCGCGTTTCCCAGCAGCGTCGACGTGATGCACTTCGCCCGGGCGCGCCCGAGGCAGCCCGACCTCGCGTGTCAGGCCACCATTCCCGGCCCGCGCATCGGCTGCTTCGGCGGCGTCGACGCCCGGCTCGACTTCGCGCTGCTCGACCGCGTGTCGCAGCTCCAGCCGCGCTGGCACATCATGCTCGTCGGGCAGGTGACCTCGTGGGAGGCCTTCGAGCTGCCGCGCCGGCAGAACATTCACTGGCTGCACGGCCGCAAGTACAGCGAGCTGCCGCAGCTCATCGCCGGGTGGGACGTCGGCATTCTGCCGTACAAGGTCGACTCAAGAACGCAGTCGCTCGTGAACCCCGAGAAGGCCGCCGAGCTGCTCGCGGCGGGCCGGCCCGTGGTCTCGACGCCGCTGCCCGACGTGCTGCACCCGTACGGTGACCTGCACCTGGTGCGCACGGCGGCCGACGCCGAGAGCTTCGTGGCCCAGGTGAAGGCGGCGATGGTCGAAGAGCGCGCGGCGCGGCTGCAGCGGTGTGACGCGTTTCTCGCCGCGATGTCGTGGGACACGACGTGGCAGCGCATGATGAACGCCATCGCCGACGTGCCGTCGCGGCGCATGGCCAGGGCGGCATGACGTGCAGCTCTGGGCGGCGGCCGAGCTCGATGGAGTCGGCGACGCGGCCCTGGTCTCGGCGCTCGGCGTGACTCGCGTGCGCGTGCCGGTGTTGTGGCAGCGCGTGGCGCCCGACGGCCTGTTCTGCCCCGACTGGCGCGACGTCGACGTGCGGCTCGACCGGCTCCGCGCGCTGAGGCTCGAGCCGGTGGTGACGCTCGTGCAGAGCGGCGCCGTGCCCGCGGTCGACGGGCGGTTCGCAGCGACGCTCGCCGAGCTCGCCGTCGCGGTCGTCGAGCGCTACCCGTGGGTGAAGTGCTTCACGCCGGTGCACGCCCCGGTCTCGCTCGCCCTCGAGCGCGCGGGTGAGGCGGCGCAGCTGCGGGCGCTGTGCCGGTTCGTCGAGGGCACGTCGCTCGCGATGCAGGCGGTGCGCGCCGTGAGCCCGAACGCGAGGCTGGTGCAGACCGAAGACCTCCGCACGTCGAAGCTCGACGTCGACGACGAGCTCGGCTGGCTGGGGCTCGACCTCTTGACCGGGCGCTTCGAACGAAACGCCGCGCTGCAGGCGGCGCGGGTGAGAGGCTCGATCGCGGCCTCGCAGCTCGAGCCCTTCGAAGAGCTCGCCTACCCGCCCGACGTGCTGCTGCTCGACTGGGCGTTGGAGCGCGACGCGCGCCGGGCCGGCCCGCTCGGCGCTTTGCTGCACGCGTCGCGCCGCTACGAGCTGCCGTTGGCCCTCGGAGGCGCGCCTCCGCCGAGCTTCCCGGCGCGCGACGAGCAGCTGCGCTGGCTCGACGAGTGTGTGAGCGCGGTTCGAGAGGTGGGTGGCATCGCGCTCACCCTCTCGCAGGTGTTCGGGCCCCACGGCGCCTACGACGTGCGCGGCGAGCACCCGCGCAAGACGGCGCTCGCGCACGCGCTGGGCGAGCGCCGCCCGGCCGCACGCAGCCCCGCCCTCGAGGCGCCGTGCCGGTGGAAGCGTGGGCAGCACTCGACGCGGCGGCGGCGGTCTCGGCCGGTGCTCATCACCGGCGCCCCTGGCTCGCTCGCGCGCGCGCTCGCCGCCGCCTGCCAGGAGCGCTCGCTCGCCTGGGTCGCGACCCCGCGCGACGAGCTCGACGTGACCGACTTCGCCGGCATCGGGCAGGCGCTCGAGAGGTATGAGCCCTGGGCGGTCGTGAACGCGGCGGGCTTCACGCGGGTCGACGCGGCCGAGGTGGCGCCGGGGCGGTGCCACCGTGAGAACGCGATGGCTCCGGCGCTGCTCGCGATGCAGTGCGCGCGGGTCGAGGTGCCGCTGGTGACGTTCTCGTCGGACCTGGTGTTCGACGGCGACGGTGGCCACTCGCACGTCGAGGGTGACGCGGTCGACGCGCGCTCGGTGTACGCGCGCACCAAGGTGGCCGGAGAGCAGCACGTGCTGCGGCTGCACGCCGGGGCGCTGGTGGTGCGAGCTGGCCCGTTGTTCGGCGGGCCGGGTGAGCGCGACTTCGCCGCGCGGGTGTCGGCGGCGCTCGAGCGCGGCGAGACGTTCGAGGCTGCGAGCGACCACCTCGTGTCGCCCGCGTACGCACCCGACCTCACGAACGCCGTGCTCGACCTGCTGTTCGACCGGGCGAGCGGGCTGTGGCACCTGACGAACCGCGGCCAGCTGACGGTCGAAGAGCTCGCGCGTGCGCTGGCCTCGCGGGCGGGGCTGGCGGCCGGGCGGGTGGTGGGTGTGCCGAGCGCGCGGCTGCACGTCGCGCGGCGGCCGCGCTCGAGCGTGCTCGCGAGCAGCCGCGGTGACGTGCTGCCGAGCCTGTCGAGCGCGCTGACGCGGTTCAGCGAGTCGTGGCGCGAGCGGCCGTTGGTGGTCTATTCCCGCCGGGCGGCATGATTCTCGTCACCGGCGGAGCGGGCTACATCGGCAGCCACACCTGCCTCGAGCTGCTCGAGGCGGGGCACGAGGTGCTCGTGCTCGACAACCTGTCGAACGCGTCGCCCGAGGGGCTGCGCCGCGTCGAGAGGCTGACGGGCAAGAAGGTCGAGCTCGTCGAGGGCGACCTGCGTGACGGCGCCGCGCTCGAGCGGCTGTTCGGGTCGCGGCGCATCGAGGCGGTGCTGCACTTCGCGGGGCTGAAGTCGGTGGGCGAGTCGGTCGAGCAGCCGCTGCGCTACTACGACAACAACGTCGCCGGCACCGTGAAGCTGCTCGAGGCGATGGGGCGGCACGGCGTGAAGCGGCTCGTGTTCTCGTCGTCGGCGACGGTGTACGGCGACCCGTCGCGCGTGCCGGTGACCGAAGACATGCCGCTGTCGGCGGCGAACCCGTACGGGCGCACGAAGTTGATCATCGAAGACATGTGCCGCGAGGTGTTTCGCGCCGACCCCTCGTGGCGCATCGCGCTCTTGCGGTACTTCAACCCGGTCGGCGCGCACGCGAGCGGCGAAATCGGTGAAGACCCGCAGGGCGTGCCGAACAACCTGATGCCGTTCGCGCTGCAGGTCGCCGTGGGGCGGCGGCCCGTGCTGAACGTGTTCGGGGGTGACTGGCCGACGGCCGATGGCACCGGCGTGCGCGACTACATTCACGTGGTCGATTTGGCGAAGGGCCACGTGGCTGCGCTCGCGAAGCTCGACGCGCTCGGCGGGTGTGTGCCGCTGAACCTCGGCACCGGGCGCGGCGTTTCCGTGCTCGAGCTGGTCGCGGGGCTGTCTCGTGCGGTCGGCCGGCCCGTGCCGCATCAGGTCGTGGCTCGCCGGGCGGGTGACGTCGCTTCCGTGTTCGCCGACCCAACGCGCGCCGCGCAGCTGCTCGGGTGGCGGGCCGAGCTCGGCCTCGATGCGATGTGTGCCGATTCGTGGCGGTGGCAGAGCCAAAACCCGAACGGGTACGCACGCTGAAGACGGGAAGCGCTGGAGACCTGGCCTCCGGCCGCGCACCGTGCAGCCACCTGCGGCCACTCACGCAAGTAAACGGTAGACGTGGGATGTCTGACACCCCTCGCCGAGGTGCCATTTCAAAAACAGTCATCCCATGGGATGTGTGATTTGGAAACGGCACCTCGGAGGAGAGGCCCGGACATCCCACGTCTGGCTCTCACCGGCAGCGGCAGCCAGTACCCACGATCCACCGGCAGCAGGTCGATCGCCGCTCACACGGGTCTTTGTTCAGGTCGCAGCCACAGGGCGTGCACACCTCGCACGCCTGCGTCGCGAACCACACACCTACCGAGCACGCCGCAGCGCCGACCACCGCACGACTCGCAGGCAAGGCAGCTCGTGAACCGCTGAAGGCCACCATCGACGCACTTCAAATCGACGAGCCACGACCACTACCGCTGCACCCAACGGTCGCCCGGGTGCCGTCGTGCAGCGAGTGAGCCTGCGGTCGTCGCGGCATACGCTCTGGCTCGGCCCCACAATGCCCGCAACTCGACGACGCCCCCCGTGTTCCACCGCCATGCGATTCATCGCGATGTGCGCCGCCGTGTGCGCGGCCGCCTGTTCACCGACGCCGACGCCGAATCCACCCCTCGACTCCGGCACGCTCCCCGACGCAGGTGGCACGAACGACGCGGGCAACACGCCTCGCTGCGGCGACGGCATCACCCCCGACGCCGGCATCGCCTTCACCACCACCGGCGCCGTGCTCGGCACCACCACCGGCGACGTCACCCGCTGGCTCGGCATCCCCTACGCGCGCGCGCCGCGCTTTCGCCCTCCCGAGCCTCAGCCCTGCTGGCCCGACCTGAAGGCCACCACCAGCTTCGGCCCCCGCTGCCCGCAGCTCGACGACGACGGGGGCACGGTGCTCGGCGCCGAAGAGTGCCTCACCCTCAACGTCTGGTCGAAGCGCCCCACCTCGCCAGCCCCCATTCTCTTCTTCATTCACGGCGGCGGGAACACGGTCGGCTCTTCTTCCGAGCCGTACGCCGATGGCCACGACCTCGCCGACCGGCACGGCGCCGTCGTCGTCACCATCAACTACCGCCTCGGCGCACTCGGCTTCTTCGCCCACGCCCAGCTCAACGCCGAGAGCGACGCGGGCGTCTCGGGCAACTGGGGCATTCTCGACCAGCAGCTCGCGCTGCGCTGGGTGCGCGACAACGCCGCCGCCTTCGGAGGCGACCCCACCCGCGTGCTCGTCTTCGGCGAGTCGGCCGGCGCGCAGAACACGATGATTCACCTGGTGTCACCCGCCTCGAAGGGCCTGTTCACTGCCGCGCTCGTCGAGAGCGGCGGCGCGTACAAGACCACGCTCGCCGAGACCATCACGCAGCAGCAGGCCGTCGTCGCCGGCGCCGGCTGCGGCTCGGCCGCCGACCCGCTCGCGTGCATGCGCGCCGCCCCGGTCGACACCCTCGTGCGAGTGCCCACCGCCATCGGCCCCCTCGAGCGCGGCGTGCGCTACGGCCCCAACGTCGACGGCGTCGTCGTGCCCGGTCAGGTCGAAGAGCTGATCAGCCAGGGCCGCCACAACCACGTGCCCTTCATCATCGGCACGAACTCCGACGAGACCTCGCGCATGGTGCCCGCCGTGCCCGACGAGATGGCCTACCAGCAGGCCGTGCGCGCCCAGTTCGGCCTCGCCCTCGGCAACCAGGTGCTCGCCCAGTACCCCGCCTCACGCTTCACCACCCCGCGGCAGGCGCTCATCGCGGTCACCACCGACGCCGTGTGGACGTGCTCTTCACGCCGCATCGCGCGCAAGGTCGCCGCGAACCAGACCGAGCCCACCTTCCGCTACTTCTTCACCTGGCGCCCGCCGGGCCTCGCCGGCACCGCCTTCGGCGCCACGCACGGCCTCGAGCTCGCCTTCGTCTTCCGCTCGTTCTCTGCTTTCGGAGCCTACGTACCCGACGCCACCGCCAGCACCTTGAGCGACCACGTGCAGTCGTACTGGTCGAACCTCGCCGGCGGCGGCGACCCGAACGGCGGAGCCGCCCCGACGTGGCCCCGCTTCCCCACCGATGGCGGCGAAAACGCCATGGAGCTCGGCGCCACCACCCAGGCCCTGCCCGGCGTGCGCAGCGCCGACTGTGACTTCTGGGACGCGCTCATGCCATGAAGCGCGCATGCGCACGCTCGCAGCCCTGAGCCTCGTCACGTTCGGCGCCGTCGCTCACGCCGACTCAGCGACCCTCTTCGACAACGCGACGTACCTCGGCTTCTCGAAGAAGCACCAGCAGTTCGCCGTGCGCCGCACGCTGCAGTTCAAGCTCGGTGCGAAGCCGGCGGCCAACCGCACCGACGCCTCGTGTGCCCGCGTGTGCCGAGCTCGAGGCCGGCCGTTCGTCGAGCGAGGGGGCCCCCCTTCCAGGGCCGGCGAGTGCCCGTGCGGCCCCGCCACCGTGTGGAGCTCCGTCGAGACGACCGACGTCACCCTCGACCTCGTCGAGGTCTACACCGCTGATGGCGCGCTCAAGCGCAGCTTCATCGAGAAGGCGAGCGACCCCGAGCTCTTCGCGAAGCTGAAGGCGAACCTCGCGAGCGCGCCGGTCGACGACGCTCTCGACATCTGGCTGCAGCGCGACCTCACCGACGGTGAGCGGTGGCGCGCGTACCAGGCCGATGCAGCGTTCACGGCGGGGCCCGGCAACGTGCGCCAGACCTCGAACAACCGCTGCGAGCTCGCCGTGCAGCTGGGCGAGGGCTCACCGACCGAGGTGAGCTTCGTCATCAAGGGCATGAAAGACACCCCGACGGTCGCGAAGCTCTGGGTCGAGGGCTACGACTCGACCGATGCGTGGTGGCTGCCCGGCCCGAAGCCCACCCTCGTCGGGGTCGTGCACTCGAAGCCCGCGGGTGGCCCTCGCGACGACCTCGTCATCGTGCCGGCGTCGAAGGTCGAGTCGTGCGCTAAGTAGCGCCCATGCCGAAGGCCAAGACCGTCGCCGAGTACCTCGCCGCCCAGCCGCCCGCCGCACGCAAGGTGCTGAAAGAGGTTCGCGCCGCGCTGAAGAAGGCGCTGCCGAAGGCCGACGAGGTCATCAGCTACAGCATCCCCGCGTTTCGCCAGCACGACCGCATCGTCATCTACTTCGCCGGGTGGCGAGACCACTTCTCGGTCTACCCGGTCAGCCGCGCCGCCGAAGCCGCGTTCGCAAAAGAGCTCGCGAAGCTCGAGACGAGCGGCCGCGGCACCCTGCGCATACCGTACGAGGGCAAGCTGCCCGTGAAGCTGATCAGCGCCTTCGCGAAGTTCCGGCTGAAAGAAGTCGAGCCGAAACCGAAGAAGACGAAACGGTAACGCGCCGCCGCGAGCAGTTCGCCACGCGGGAACCTTTTTCGCCTCATGCACCCGTGAGCGACTGGCCTCGCTCGTGCATCGCCCTCCGCGATGCCCACTCCAGAGGTCTGGCCAGGCCGACCGTACCCACTCGGCGCGACGTACGACGGCGCCGGCACCAACTTCGCCGTCTTCAGCGAGGTCGCGACGCAGGTCGAGCTGTGCCTGTTCGACGAGCAGGACCGAGAGACCCGGGTGCCGCTGCCCGAGTCGACCGCCTTCTGCTGGCACGGCTACCTGCCGCGCGTCGGGCCGGGTCAGCGCTACGGCTACCGCGTGCACGGCCCGTGGAAGCCGGCCGAGGGGCATCGCTCGCACCCGTCGAAGCTGCTGATCGACCCCTATGCGCGCGCCATCGACGGCCACGTGAAGTGGGACGAGGCGGTCTTCGACCACAAGTTCAGCGACGAGAACGCGCTCAACGACGCCGACAGCGCTCCGTTCGTGCCGAAGTCGATCGTCATCAACCCGTACTTCGACTGGGCCAACGACCGCCGCCCGCACACCGCGTGGCACGACACCGTCATCTACGAAGCCCACGTGCGGGGCATGACGCGCCTGATGGAAGAGGTGCCCGAGCGCCTGCGCGGCAGCTACGCGGGCCTCGCGCACCCGGCCGCCATTCGCTACCTCAAGAAGCTCGGCATCACCGCCATCGAGCTGATGCCGGTGCACCAGTTCATCAACGACGACCATCTGCAGAAGAAGGGGCTGTCGAACTACTGGGGCTACAACACCATCGGCTTCTTCGCTCCGCACTGCGCGTACAGCTCGAGCGGCTGCACCGGCCAGCAGGTGCAGGAGTTCAAGATGATGGTGCGCGAGATGCACGCGGCCGGCATCGAGGTGATTCTCGACGTCGTCTACAACCACAGCGCCGAGGGCAACCACCTGGGGCCCACGCTGAGCTTCAAGGGCCTCGACAACGCGAGCTACTACCGGCTGCAGCCCGACGCCCGGTACTACACCGACTACACGGGCACGGGTAACTCGTTCAACGTGCGCAACGCGCACGTGCTGCAGCTGATCATGGACTCGCTGCGCTACTGGGCCACCGAGATGCGCGTCGACGGCTTTCGCTTCGACCTCGCGCCCGTGCTCGCGCGTGAGCTGCACCAGGTCGACCGCCTCGCCGCGTTCTTCGACCTCATTCACCAAGACCCCGTGTGCCGCGACTGCAAGCTCATCGCCGAGCCGTGGGACGTGGGGCCCGGAGGCTACCAGGTCGGCAACTTCCCCCCCCTGTGGACGGAGTGGAACGGCCAATACCGCGACGCCGTGCGCGACTACTGGCGCGGCACCGACACGATGATGCCGCAGTTCGCGTCGCGGCTGACCGGCAGCTCAGACCTCTATCAGTCGAACGGCCGCCGCCCCTACGCCAGCATCAACCTCGTCACCGCGCACGATGGCTTCACGCTGCGCGACCTCGTCTCGTACAACGACAAGCACAACGAGGCGAACGGCGAAGAGAACCGCGACGGCGAGAGCCACAACCGCTCGTGGAACTGCGGCGCGGAAGGGCCGACCGACGACGCCAAGGTGAACGAGCTGCGCGCGCGCCAGCAGCGCAACCTGCTCGCCACCCTCATGCTCTCGCAGGGCGTGCCCATGCTCGTGGCCGGCGACGAGCTCGGCCGCACCCAGCAGGGCAACAACAACGCCTACTGCCAGGACAACGAGCTCTCGTGGCTCGACTGGGCGAAGGCCGACCAGGGCCTGCTCGTGTTCACCCAGCACGTCATTCACCTGCGCCGCAACCACCCGACGTTTCGGCGCCGCCGCTTTCTCGAGGGCAAGCCCATCTGGGGCGCCGAGTCGGACATCAAGTGGCTGAACCCCGCCGGCGCCGAGATGAGCGAAAGAGACTGGCACAGCGGCTTCGCGAAGTCGTTTCAGGTCTTCCTGAACGGCAAGGCCATCAAGAGCACCGGCGGCCACGGCGAGCGCATCTTCGATGACGACTTCACGCTGATGTTCAACGCGCACCACGAGCCGCTCGAGTTCGTGGTCTCACACGACAAGGCGGGTCACGTCGAGCTCGACACCGCCTTCCCCAAGGGCGTGCAGCGAAGCGAAGTGGCCCCGCGCTCCCGCATCAAGCTCGAAGCCCGTTCGATGGTGGTGCTGAGACATGACCGCTGACTCCAAGAGACCTCTCGTCGCGACGTACCGCTTGCAGCTGCACAAGGGCTTCAACTTCGCGCACGCGAAAGAACGCCTGCCGTACCTGCAGAAGCTCGGCGTGAGCCACCTGTACCTGTCGCCGGTGCTGCAGGCCGCGCGCGGCTCGACGCACGGCTACGACCTCATCGACCCGACCAGCTTGAGCGACGAGCTGGGCGGGCGCGCCGGCTTCGAGGCCCTCGCCGACGCCGCACACCAGCACGGCATGGGGCTCATCGTCGACATCGTGCCGAACCACATGAGCATCGCCGACCCGCGCAACCGCTGGTGGTGGGACGTGCTCGAGTACGGCCCGACCGGCCGGTGGGCCCACGCCTTCGACGTCGACTGGGAGTCGGGCGAGCCCGGCGCCAAAGACAAGGTGCTGTTGCCCGTGCTGGCCGACCGCCGCCACCGCGTGCTCGAGCGCCGCGAGCTGAAAGTGCACCGCGCCGGCGGGCTCTTCTACATCGAGTACCAGGGCATGCGCTTCCCCCTCACGCCGAAGAGCATCGGCGTGCTCGTGCGCGAGGCCGCCGCGACCTGCAACAACCAGCGCATTCTGTTTCTCGCCGACGCGTACGAGCAGCTCGAGCACCACGGCGTCATCGGCGACCTGTTGGAAGAGCTGCTCGAGAAGAGCCCGATGTGCGCGACCGCGCTCGACAAGGGCCTCGCCGCCGTCAACGACGACCCGGCGCGGCTCGACGCCCTGCTCGACGAGCAGTGCTACCGCCTCGCGTACTGGCGAAGGGCCGAGCTCGACCTCGACTACCGCCGGTTCTTCGACATCAACTCGCTCGTCGGGCTGCACACCGAAGACCTGCGCATCTTCGAGGCCACCCACGCGCTCATCGGCGAGCTCGTCGGCACCGGCTACATCGACGGCCTGCGCGTCGACCACGTCGACGGCCTCGCGAACCCGCGCGTCTACCTCGAGCGCCTGCGCCGCCTCGCCGGCCCGCGCGCCAGCATTCACGTCGAGAAGATTCTCGCGCACGACGAAGAGCTGCGCGACTGGCCCGTCGACGGCACCACCGGCTACGAGTTCGCCGCCGACGTCACGGCCCTCTTCGTGCCACCCGACAGCGAGCCCCGCCTCAGCGGCCTGCAGGCCGAGCTCGCGCTCGAGAGCCGCCCGTTCGCAGAGGTCGCCACCGAAGCCCGCGCGCAGGTCATCGAAGAGCTGCTCGGCAGCGACCTGAACCGCCTCACCTGGTCGCTCTGCGAGCTGCGCAACCGCTATGCCGACACGCGCGACTTCACGCGCCACGAGCTGCGCACGGCGCTGAGGGCGTTCGTCGCCTCCTTCCCCGCGTACCGCTCGTACGTCGAGCCGGGGCAGAAGGTCGACGCGGCCGACGTCGCGCTCATCGACCGCGCGCTGAAGGCCGCGAAGGAACGTGAGCCCGCGCTCGACTCGGCGCTGTTCGACCTCTTGCGCGAGCTGATGACCGGCCAGCGCGACGGCGCGCTCGAGCAGCAGTTCGTCACCCGCGTGCAGCAGCTCACCGCGCCCGCGATGGCGAAGGGCGTCGAAGACACGGCGCACTACCGCGACGTGCGGCTCCTCGCGCTGAACGACGTGGGCGGCTCACCCGAGCGCTTCACGCTCGGCCCGCAGGAGTTTCACGAGCGTCAGGTGCGCGCGCAGGCACTGTGGCCGCGGCGCATGCTCACGCTGACGACGCACGACACGAAGCGCAGCGCCGACGTGCGCGCGCGGCTCGTCGCGATGGCCTGGGCGCCCGAGGGCTACGAGGCGCTCGCGCGCGACTTCCTCGGCGGCACCGGTGAAGGAGTCGATCGCAGAACCAAGCTGCTCGCGCTGCAGACGCTCATCGGAGGCTGGCCGCTCGACCTCGAACGCTTCGAGAGCACGCTGCTCAAGTCGGTGCGCGAAGCGAAGCTCTACACGCGGTGGACGCGCAACGACGAGGCGTACGAGAAGGCGGTGAAGGCGTTCGCGAAGGGCGTGCTCGAGAACGAGGGCCTGATGAAGACGGTCGGCCGCTACGTACGCGGGCTCGACCCCCTCGCGCGCGGCATCTCACTGTCGTGGACGTTGCTCGCCTGCACGGCGCCGGGCGTGCCCGACGTCTACCAGGGCACCGAGCTGTGGTCGCACCTGCTCGTCGACCCCGACAACCGCAGAGAGGTCGACTGGGCCGCGCGCGACGAGGCGCTGGAGGCCGCGGCGCTGCCGCCGCTCGAGGTCGACGAGAAGGGCGCGAACAAGCTGCACGTGCTGCGGCGCGCGCTGGCGTTGAGGCGCCGGTACCCCGAAGCCTTCGGGGCGTACGAGGCGCTGAGGCTTCAGGGCTCTCACGCCGGCGATGCCGTCGCGTTCTCGCGCGGTGGCTCGGTCGTCACGGTGGTGGCCACCCGCCCGGTCAGCCACTGGGGCGACACGTCGGTGGTGCTGCCAGCGGGCGACTTCGAGTCGCTGCTCATCAGCGACGGCCGGCACGCGGGCGCGGTGCGGCTCGCCGCGCTGCTCGAGGCTCTGCCGTGCGCGCTCTTGAAGAAGACCTAGAGCCCCACGCGGCTGTTCACCGCGGCGTAGAGGCGGTTCGCGTCGAACGGCTTGTCGAGCGTCGGGTTCGAGACGCCGTCGAGAAAGTCGCGCGCGGCCTTCGTGAATGCGCCGCCGGTCATGAAGACCATGCGCTCGGCGAGCTCGGGCGAGAGCCGCGCCAGCGCGTCGTACAGGTCGATGCCGCTCATCCCGGGCATCATCAGGTCCGACACGATGGCGTCGTACTGCCGGCCCTCGTGAATGCGGCGCAGTGCTTCGGCGGCGCCCGAAGCGGTCTCGACGTCGTGGTGGTACTCGAGCAGGCGGGCGACCGAGTCGGCGACGACGCGCTGGTCATCGACGACGAGCACGCGCCCGCGCCGTGAGCGGGTCGTGCCTTCGGCTGCTTGAACCAGAACCGGCAACGGGCCTCCCACCAGGGCAGCGTGCGCGAGGCGAGACATTACGGAACTGCGCGCGCGAAGCAATGGCCCGCGGCGGGGTTACGCCCAGGTAACTCCCACCTCGTAAGGAGGTGTCGGCCCTACGCGCGCACGGCGGGCGGCACTTCGTTCATCTCGAGCCAGAACGTGCTGAGCGTTCTGACCGCCTCGACGAACTGCGCGAGCTCGATCGGCTTGCGCACATACGCATTCGCGCCGAGCGCGTAGCTGCGAATGATGTCGTGGTCTTCTCTCGACGAGGTCAACACCACCACCGGCAGCGCCTTCGTGCGCTCCGACGCGCGCAGCCGCTCGAGCACCTCGAGACCGTTCACCTTCGGCAGGTTCAGGTCGAGCAACACCAGCTGCGGCAGCGGCTGCGCCGAACCCAGCAACAACTCGAGCGCCTCTTCACCGTTGCGCGCCACGATGAGCCCGGTGTCGAGGTTGTTCTTCTTCATCGCCCGCACGGCGAGCAGCTCGTCGTCGGGGTTGTCTTCGACCAGAAGAATCGACTTTGCAGAGGGCATACGTCGCTCAAGTGTACCGAATCGATGAAGGTTCTTCCCACTGCGTTACCGACCGGTAACGCCGGTGAAGGGTGATGGCACCCGACGGCCCCGCGAGTGAAATCAGCGCGCCGCACTGCGCCTCGCTAGCGCGGCGCGCCCGAGCCACCCGGCCGGCCGCGCGCGCTCGTCCAGCCGCTCGGAGCCCCCTGCAGCGTCGGCGTCGAGAACACGCGCAGCACCGGCGGCGGGTTCTTCACGCACGTGAGGCAGTATTCCTGGCTCACCACCGCCCACTGGCCAGCGGCGAGCGCCGTCGCTCCCGTGTAGTGAACCGGCCCGTTCTGGGCCACGCCTGGCCCCACCCGGCACGCGAAGCGGGTCGCCCCACCCAGGTCGACCGACCGCAGGTAGATGTCGTCGTCGGGTACGCCCGGGTCGTGAACCTCGTGCTGCTGGCTCGCGAACAGCGCCGTGCCGTCGTCGAGCAGCTGCATCGCGCCCACCTGGGTCGTGCTCACCACCTGCGCCCACGAGAACCGCGGCTGCTCGACACCGCGCGTGAAGCCCTCGAGCCACTGCCACACACCCCTCGAGTCGGCGTTGGGCAGGTCTTGCCAGCGGTACCGGCCGACCGGCGACATCAGCGGCGCGGGCACATCGTCGGGAATCGGGTGGCGCACGCCGGGGCGCAGCGCTCCGGTCGCCGTCGAGAGCACCTCGCCCGTCGCCATCAACACCTCGCCGTCGAACACCGCGACCGGTGCCCCCGACGAGGTGCCCAGCCCCGCCATGAAGCGCAAGGCCCCGCCCGGCGAGAGCGACATCAGGTGCGCCGGCGCGGGGGGAATCGGCATCGGCGGCGACGCCGCGTCGCTGCCGAGCCCATGCAGCGCCACGTAGCGGTTGTCGGCCGCGTCGATGACGAGACCGGCGGCCTTCATGGGCAGCGGGCTCAGCGTTCGCGCGCCGGTCGCTCCGTCGTGCGACGCGAGCGCCCACTGCTCGACCTCGGCCGCGTGGCGCTCGAGCGTCACGACGCGCCCCGCCGAGTCGGCGGCGAGCTCGAGCAGCCGAACCTGCGAGTCGCCCGGCCGCGACCACAGGGGCAGCCCGTTCGTGTCGGCGAACGCGGTGAGCGCGCCGTTCGCCGCCGCGACCACGACGCGGCCGCCGCTCCACAGGTGGCGAGTGCCCTGCGCAGCCACGATGCTCGGCACGCGCGCCCGAAAGCGAACGAAGCCCGCCGGCGAGTACGAGACGAGCGCACACGGGTCGGCCGCCAGCTCGGGCGAGCACTCGACCCAGTACAGGTTGCCGGCGGGGTCGGTGACGCCGCGAAAGTCGACGCTCTCACGCAGCTGCACCCGCCACACCTCGCCGAGCGACGTCGCCGGTGCCTGCTGGCACGACCCGCCCGAGCAGCGGCCCTTCGCGCGGCAGGGCGTCGCCTCGCCGCACGCTGCGCCGTCGGGCACCGTCACCGTGCGGCACGCGCCGCTCATGCACACGCGCGCGGTGCTGCAGTCGCTCGGGCCACACGACGTGCCGTCGGCCGCCGGCTCGGTCACGCAGCCGATCGCGGCGTCGCAACGCGCCACCTGACAGGGGTCGGCCGGCGCGGCGCAGGTGCGGGCCGCGTGCACGCAGCCGCCGGCCGGCTCGCACACATCGACGGTGCACGCGTCGCCGTCGTCGCACGAGACCAGCGAGCCGATGCACGCGCCGGCGAGGCAGTGGCCAGCGCCGAGGCATACGTTGTCGGGGTCGCACGCTTCACCGTCGGGAGCGTTCGACACGGCGCAGGTGTTCGTGGCCGGGTCGAACGCCGAGCGCCGGCACGGCGAGGGGTCGCTGCACACCGCGGCCGCGACGCCCTCACCCTCGAGCGACACCTCGCGCTCGAGGTCGCCGGTCATGCGCAGCTGCGCCGACGAGAGGCCGAGCGCGGTCGGTGAAAACGTCACGTCGACCGCCCTGGCCTCGGCGCCCGCGAGCTCGACGTCGAGCTCGAGCGCGAACGGCGCAGGCGCAAAGACGTGCACGACTGCGGGTGCCCGCGACGCGTTCACGAGCGCGAGCGGCAGCGTGCGCGACCGCCCCACCACCGTCGGCTCGAACGTCAGCGCCGCGGCGCTGAAGCTCACGTCGGTCTCGATGCGCTGCAGCCTCCCGTCACACGCGGCGGCGAACAGCACGAGCGAGAGGCACAGGGAGCGCATGGTCGTTCTAGCGCGGCGCGCCGGTGCCGCCGGGCGTGCCGCGAGGCCCCGTCCACCCCGATGGGGCGACCGTCAGCCCGCGCGCCGAAAACACGCGCAGCTCGGGCAGCGGGTCGACCACACACGAGCTGCAGTACTGCTTCTTCACCACCGCCCAATGGCCCGCGGTCAGCGCCGTCGCGCCGGTGTACAGAATCGTGCCTTCTGGCGCGCTGCCGGGGCCGACGAGGCAGGCGAACTTCTGCACCCCGTTCGGGTCGATGCTGCGCAGGTAGACGTCGTCGGTCTGCAGGCCGAGGTCGTTGAGCGAGTGCATCGAGCTCGCGAACAGCGCCGTGCCGTCGTCGAGCAGCTGCATCTCGCTGGCCTGGGGCGAGTTCGCGACCGTCGACCACGAGAAGCGCTCGACCTCGACGCCCGGCGTGAAGCCCTCGAGCCACTGCCAGCCGAGGTACCCGGCGACGGCGAAGCCGAACGTGCCTTGCCAGCGGTACCGCACCGTCGAAGACATCAGCGGCGCGGGCGCCTGGTGCGTGATTTCGCCGTGCTTGCCCGGCCGCGGCGCACCGGTGCTCGCAGACCTCACCTCGCCGCTCTTCAAGAGCACGTCTTCGCCGTACACCGCGACGGGCGGGCCGCCCGAGACGTCGACCGACCACCGCTTCAGCCCGTTGGGCGAAATCGCCGACAGCTGCAGCAGGGGCGCGATCGGCACCTGCGACTCGGCGAGCGGCCTCACGTACGCCACGTACCGTGTGTCGCTCGCGTCGAGCACGAGGCCGACGACGCGCGTGGGCAGGCTGATGATGCTCGCCTCGTCGCCGCTGGCGGCGTCGAACGTGTGCAGCGCCCAGCTCTCGCTCTCACCGTCGCGCATCTGCGCCGCCACGAGGTCGCCGAGCGAGTCGGCGGCCAGCTCGACGAGGTGCAGGTCACTCTGCCCCGCGCGCGACCAGAGACGCTCGCCCGTCATCGCCGAGAACGTCGTGATGGCGCCGTCGGGCCCCGCGACGGCGACGCGGCCGTGGCTCACGAGGTGAAACGAGCCCTCGGCGACCCGTAGGCCGAGCGCGGTCGCACGAAAGCGAGACGTGCCATCTGCGGTGCGCGAGACGAGGCTGCACGGGTTCAGCACCTCGAGGTTCGAGCACTCGACCCAGTACAGGTTGCCGGCCGCGTCGGTGACGCCCTTGAAGCTGAACGACGGCGACAGGGTCGTGTGCCACACCTCGGGCAGCGGGCCGGCAGGAGGCACCGAGCACGTGCCCGCCGAGCAGGTGCCGCGCCCGCGGCACGCCATCGCGTCGCCGCACGGGTAGCCATCGGGCACCGCGACGCGCTGGCACGTGCCGGCCATGCACACGTTCGCTCCGCTGCAGTCGCTCGCGCCGCACGAGGTGCCGTCGCTCGCCGCCTCGACCACGCAGCCGGCGGTGGGGTCGCAGCGCGCGACCTGGCACGGGTCTTTCGGCGCGACGCACGTGCGCGGCGTGTGCAGGCAGCCGCCGCTCGCGTCGCACGCGTCGACGGTGCAGACATCGGAGTCGTCGCACGACGTCGCCGAGCCGATGCACACCCCGGCGAGGCAGTGGCCCGCGGTGATGCACGCGTTGT
>JAEUJP010000208.1 GCA_016793725.1 Myxococcaceae bacterium
TTGCGAGACCAAAACCCGATGAAGCGCCGGTGACGAGTGCGACCTGAAGAGGTTCGTTCATGGGGTCACCTTGCGGCCTGCGCCGTGGTCGAACCACTCAGGTTCCGGCGCGGAGTTTCACTCGGGCGCACCCGACTCTCCCGGCATCGCTTACGTTTCGCGCATGCCGGCGAAAGACCGCACGCGGCGAAGGGCGACTCCGAAGCAGGCGCGCGCGCGGGCGAGCGCAGACGCGATTCTCACTGCGGCCGACCAGCTGCTGCGGCAGAAGGGCTTCGCGAAGTTGACGACGAACGCGATCGCCGACCGCGCCGGCGTGAACGTGGCGCTCGTCTACCGGTACTTCGCCGGCAAAGAGGCGATCGTCGGTGCGCTGATCGAGCGTGAGGCCAGCGCGACGCGCGAGAGCGTGAGGGCCACGCTCGCGCTTCAGGCGAGGTCATCGCTGAAGGTGGCAGTGCGCGCGCTGCTCGAAGCGCTGACCGGCACGCCGCACGACCCGCTGCTGCACCGGGAGCTGTTCGAGAACGTCGGCGCGACGAAGCGGGTGCAACTGCTGCGCGGGCTTCAGGCCGAGGTGGTCGATGCGTTTGCGGCGTTCTTGCGTGCGCGGCGGCTGAAGCCGGCCGCGGCGACGATGTTCGTACTGCAGCACGCGATCGAGGCGACCACCCATGCGGCGGCGTTCTACCGGCCGCCAGGTCTCACCACGGCCGCTGTGCTCGACGTGCTGACGACGATGGTGCTCTCGGCGCTCAGGGCGCCTGAATCGTCACGACCGGCGTGAACGTCGACTCGGTCGCAGGCACCTGGTTGACGGTCGGCAGCGCTTTGTCGAACCACGCCGCCTGGCAAGCGAACGACGAGCC
Organism: Myxococcaceae bacterium; assembly: GCA_016793725.1. Taxonomy (GTDB): domain Bacteria; phylum Myxococcota; class Myxococcia; order Myxococcales; family Myxococcaceae; genus Xiheicaenimonas; species Xiheicaenimonas phototrophica. The sequence continues at coordinate 870 of JAEUJP010000208.1, forward strand.
CTGCAGCCCGAGCGTCGTCGTGTTGATCGCGGCTGCAGCGAGCGACTGCTGGCTCGTCGCGGGGGCGGTGCCGTTCCACGGCACGAAGAGGTTCTCGTCGGTGCGGGTAACCCAGTAGCCGGTGACGATCGGCTGCGTGATCGAGAGATACCCGGTGCCCGCGATCAGGTAGCCGCCTTCGTTGGCGCGAAGAAGACGCGAGGGCACCTCCCATGCGGTCGACGAGCCCATCTGCACCCCACCCTGCGCCGTGCCGTCTGCGGCGAGCAGCAGCAGGTAGAGATCATACTGGTTGCCGTTGAGCCCGCCGGCGGCCACGACGTAGCGGTTCGACTCGGCCACGACGTCGCCGAAGAGCATCGTCATCGACGCGCCGGCTGCGGTGAGCACCGCGTACGAGCGGTCGCCTGCCGGCGAGCCCGCCAGGCCGTACGTCATGCGAACCATCGCGACGCGGTTTCCGCCGAGATTGCCGAAGATGGTGTAGCCCGGGGCGCCGACCGTCGGCACGACCGCGGCCGGGCTGAAGTTCGTGTTGTTCGGCGGCAGCAGCGTGCGCAGGCCGGGCGCCAGCACGTCGAGCGAGCTGTTCAGCTTCGCGATGAAGCCGAACGTGCCGCCCTGATCGACCGTGTACGTGCCGATGGCGATGACCCCGTTCGGGTTCGCGGGGTCGGGGTCCCACATGGTGTCGAGAACGCGCGTCACCTGCTCGGTCGCGCACGTGCCGTTCGAGAACGTGGTCGGAATCGCGAAGCGGTTCGACGATGACGGCGTGCCCACCGCGTTCGTGCGCATCACCCAGCCGTAGTTTGCGGTCTGGTAGATGAAGTCGGAGCCCGCCGCGTAGCGAATCGTCAGCCCCCGCGCGCCGCCGAGCGCGTAGGCGTTCGTGCCGTTGAAGGCCCCGCTCTCGAAGAACGAGTCCCAGAAGAACGACAACGCGCCCTGCGGAGGCGGAGGTGTGAACGCATAGTCCTGCAGGCCGTCGCGACCCAGGCTGTTCTCGATGCCGGTGGTGGCGCTGCGCGTGAGATCGACCGGCCAGAACGCCGCGCGGTAGCGGGCAGCGTCGCCCGTGCCTGGGCCCGTGAAGCGGCCGAGTGAGACGTAGTCGTCTCCGCTGCCGCGCACGAGCTCGTTGATGGCGATGCTCTGGTTGGGGAGCCCGCGGTGGGTCAGCGCCGGGCCGTCGACCTCGGTGTCTGCGGCGACGAGCGCGGCAGCCGCACTGACGTTCGTGCCGAGCTCGATGCCGTCGACGAGGAAGTGGGTCGACGCGCTCTCGAGACCGTCTGCGGAGGTGGTGGGAATCGAGAGTGCTGCGGCCGACGGAACGCCCGACTGACCCGTCGCGCTGGTGCGGTAGTAGCGCGACCACAGGCCGTAGAAGCGCGCGACACACGTGAGGTCGGCCGTGACGTTCGTGACCTGCGCGGTGAGCGCGGTGTTGTTCGTGCCGTTCGTGCACTGCCAACGCACGAAGCGCGCCTGCCGGCCGTTCGCCGTCGTGTACTCGGCCGCCGTGAGCGTGAGGTTGCTGCCGCTGTCGATGGTGGTGGTGCACGAGCTCTGCGTCGTCGAGATGGTGCACGGGGCCGAGACCGAGCCGAAGCGCGCGGCCGTGGTGGGCGCCGGCACGACACGAATGGTGACGGTCGGCGTGCGGAGGAAGTTTGCGGTGCACGCGTGGGCCGTGCCACCCACGACCGTGAGGGTGGTGCTCGCGTTGGTGGCGCTGGCGACGGGGCACGACGCGCCCGTCCAGTTGACGAAGCGGTAGCCGCTCGCGGCCGTCGCGGTGAGCGCCGCGGTGACGCTCGCGTCGAGCGTGCAGGTCGTGCCGACCGCGCAGTAGTTCGGGTCGGTCGGCGGCGGCGCCGTGGCTGCAACCGTGGCCGAGCCTCCCATGGTGGCGCTGACGGTGATGGAGCCGCGCTGCTGGAAGGTGGCCGTGCAGCGGTACGTGGCGCCCATGCTCGCCGTCTGCACGCGCACGTTCGTGGTGGCTGCGGTGCCGGTGCATGAGCCGGCTTCCGTGGTGCCGGAGCCGGTGGTGAAGGAGCCGCTCCAGTTGAGGAAGCGGTAGAGCGTCGCGAGCGTGCCGCGGTTGAGGGTGACCTGCGTGCCGAGCGGGACTTGCGTGCTCGCCGGGGTGACGCCCGTGGTGCCCGCGGCCGGGCTGGCGACGCCGGTGATGGTGACGAGCTGCATGCCTCCGCCGGCTGTTGCGCCGCCGCCTGCCGTCGCTCCGCCGCCTGCCGTCGCTCCGCCGCCTGCCGTCGC
>JAEUJP010000209.1 GCA_016793725.1 Myxococcaceae bacterium
ACGGCCCCCGACGCGTTTCGAAAGTTGAAGGGCGCGCCCGGCACCGGCGGGTTCGACGGCTTCTTCGAGTCGCGCGGGCCGCTGCCCGAGGCGCTGATCGCCGAAGCGAAGGGTGAGCACGAAGGGTCGGTGGGCTCGGCGGGGCCGCCGCTGACTGCGGCGCTGCGCCTGACGCGCGTGTACCTCTACCTCGCGCGGTGCGACGACCGGCCCGACTCGCGCGAGTGCGCGCGGGCGCGGCAGCTCGATGACCTGCTCGACGCGACCGGCCCGCTCTTGATGCGGCGCCGCATCGAAGAGCTGCACACCACGCCGTGCGCGACGCTGAAGGCCGACGTGCTGCTGGCGTGGCTCAAGGGCCTGCCGGTCGCGAGCAAGACCGACCGCGAGAGCATGCTGGCCGAGCTGGGCCAGGCGGTGCGGTCGAAGCTGTTTCTCTGCTACCTCGCCGACCGCGACGGCGAGGCGGGCTATCGGGCATACGTGCAGAAGCGGCTGCCGGCTCCGGCGGCGCTCGACGAGCGCATGCTGCCGGTCGCCGACGCGGTGCTGCGGCTCGAGGTCGACGGCGACGCGCTCGATCGCTGCGGTCGCGCGGTGAGGGTGCTCGAGCGGCTGCCCGCAGCGACGAGCTGCCAGGCGCCGGGCCCCGACGCGCTGACGACGCTGCAGACCTGGGCGACGGGGCCCCTGCCGCCGACGGTGCCGGCCGAGCTCGAGCTGTGCCAGCGCGTGGCGGGCTTGTTGTGGAGCGGCGCCGCCATCAGCTTCCCCGAGACTCCGGGTGAAGCGGTGCGCGTCGACGAAGAGGCGAGCGCGACGACCGTGGCGCAGCTGCGGCAGGCGTGCGACGAGCGGCGCGGTGTCGGCCGGGCGTTCGAAGAGTCGCTGGCGGCGCTGGCGGTCATCGGAGCGGCGCAGGGCGACGTACCGGCGCGCTCGCCGTGGCGGTGGGACGTGAAGTCGGCGCTGCCGGCCGAGAGCGTGAAGCTGCAGGCGTCGATCGAATACGGCGGCTGGGTGCAGCACGTCATCGAGGGCGAGTCGGCGTGCGAAGCGCTGGGGCTCGACGCGGCGCGCTGCGCGGCGTGCGACGACGCCGACCCGAACACCGCCTACGACTGCGAGGCGGTTCGGCAGGTGAAAGACGCGTGGTTCCGCTATCGCGTGCTCACGCGCACGGCGGCGTTCGGCGGCTTCGCCGTCTGCCTCGCGCTGCTGTGGGCGCTGCGGCAGTCGCGGCAGCGCCGCGCGGTGGCGGGCCCGCTGAGCCTCGCGCGCGAGAGCCTGGGCGCGCTGGGGCTCGGCGCGACGCCCGACGGTTGGCGTTACGTGTTCCCCTCGCGGCACGACACGCTGCACCTCGAGCTGCCGCGCACGCCCTCGTGGGAGCGCTGGGGCGCGCGTGCGTGCGCCGTGTTCAGCGCGGGCGCGCCGGCGCTGCGAGAGGCCGACGTGAACCACGCGGCGGCGGTGGCGCAGCGCGAGAGCGTGCGTGTGGTGTTCTTGCTCCACCCCGACAGCGCGGTGCCCGACCTGGGCGCGGTGCGCGCGATTCTCGACTGGGCGGCGCGCGGCGGCACGCGGGCGGTGCAGGTGCTGCCGCTGGCGCTCTCGCGGCTCGCGTGGGCGCGGCGCGACGAAGATCTGCTCGACCTGGTCGAGGCGGCGACGCTGCGCGGCAACCCGTTCGAGGTGCGCGGCCCGGTGCGCAGCTCGAGCCAGTTCTGGAACCGCGAGCGCCTGGTCGCCGGCCTGCTCACCGAGTCGCGCAACGGCAACTGGGTGGTGGTGACGGGCTTGCGGCGCTTCGGCAAGTCGTCGCTCGCGCTCGAGGTCGCGCGGCGCACGACGGGGCCGTCGGCGTACGTCGACCTCGCGGGCTTTCACCACGAGGTGTCGTTCGGCGAGTCGCCGGCGGTGGCGGTCGACGCGATTCTGCGCACGCTGATGATGCGGCTGGCCGACTCGACGGCGGCGCGCTTCCCCGCGGCGGTGGTGCCGGCGCTGCCGGGCGGGTCGATCGACGCACCGACGCTGGCGGCGTGGCTGCGCTCGCTCGGCGTGGCGTGCGGCACGTCGGCGGGGCTGCCGCCGCAGCCGATGTTCCTGGTGCTCGACGAGACCGAGCAGCTGCTCTCGCAGCCGCCCGAGAAGCTGCACCGCGCGCTCGACGTGCTGGCGACGCTGGTGGGCCGGCTGCGCAGCGCGGTGGCCGAGCCGTCGTCGCCGCATGCGGGCAGCACGGTGGGCGTGGTGTTCTGCGCGGCGCTGCACCCGCTCTTGTGGGCGCCGCTCGCGACGCTCGGCGGGCAGTCGCTGATGGGCGCCTTCCCCTCGATCTGCGTGCCGGCGCTCGACGATGAAGCGGCGCGCTCGATGATGCAGGGCCTGGGCGCGCAGCAGGGCATTCGGTTCGAAGACGACGCGCTGTCGGCGATGGTGCGGGCGTCGCAGGGGGTGCCGCTGCTCTTGCGCCGGCTGGGCACGTCGGTGCTCGAGCTGTACGACGCCGACCGGGCGCGGCAGGGCTCGCTGGGCGCGACGCGAATCGGCATCGAGGGGGCGACCGAGGCGATTCGGCGCGAGGGGCGTGGCGGTTCGCCCTTGCGGGTGTGGGTCGAGAGCGAGATCGCGGCGCCCGACGGGTCGCCGGGCATCATGCTGAGGGCGCTGGCGCGGGCAGACCGGGTGCCTGTCGGTACGCTCCAGAAGTTGGTAGAGATGCAGGTGTTGGAGCGCTTCGCGAGCACCGGTTTGGACAATCACCTCACCCCGAACGAGCTGAAGCGCCGCGCGCAAGAGGCGGCGAGCGTGATGGTGAGGTTGCTCGCCGAGTCGCGGCTGATCGAGACGCAGGGTGACCTGACGTCGCCCGACAGCTACTCGCTGCCGCACGGCGTGCTGCGCTCGATTCTCGCCGAGGAGCCGCGGTCGTGAAGGGGCTCAAGTCGCTGAGCGGTGCGGCGGCGGGCGCGGCGCCCCTGTTCGGAGCGCTGGTGAGCATCGGCTGGCTGAGCTGGTCGGGCGATGCGAGCGCGGCGTCGTGGCTGCTCGGCATGCTGAGCCACCCGATCGGCATGATCGCGATGATTCAGGCGATCTACACGCTGCTGCTGAGCCTCTTGTGGCTCCGGTACAAGCCGTTCAACGTGACCGACGCGGTGTGGCCGAAGGTCACGGTCGTGATTCCCGCGTTCAACGAAGGGCGCATGGTGGCGCGCAGCATTCGGTCGGTGGCGGCGTGCGCGTACCCGAAAGACAAGCTCGAGGTCATCGTGGTCGACGACGGCTCGCGCGACGACACGTTCTTCCACATGCAGCACCTGCGTCGCGAGTTCCCCGACCTGGTGCGGCTGGTGCGCTTCATCGGCAACCGGGGCAAGCGGTCGGCGCTGGTGGCGGGCTTTCGGGCGGCGGCGGGCGAGATCGTCGTGACGATCGACTCGGACAGCGAGATCAACCCCGACACGATTCACGAGATGGTGAAGCCGTTTCTGGCCGACCCGAAGGTGGGCGGGGTGGCGGGGCGCGTGTCGGTGCTGAACCGCGACAACGTCATCAGCCGAATGCTCGAGGTGCAGTTCGCGCTGGCGTTCGACTTCGGCCGGGCGGCGCAGTCGGTGTACCGGGCGGTGGCGTGCTGCCCGGGCGCGCTGTCGTCGTTTCGAAAGTCGATCATTCTGCCGTTCTTGGACGAGTGGGAGAACCAGCGGTTTCTCGGGCGCCCGGTGAGCCACGGTGAAGATCAGGCGCTGACGAACATCGTGCTGAAGCAGGGCTACGACACGGTGTACCAGCGCACGGCGGTGGTGCACACGCTGGTGCCGACGACGTACGCGCAGCTGTCGCGCATGTTCCTCCGGTGGGATCGCAGCTACATCGTCGAGGGCTTCTCGTTCGCGCGCTTCATGTTCACGCGGTACCGCGAGAAGAACCGGCTGATGCCGGTGGTCTCGTTCTTCGTCGCGAACCTGCGCTTCGTGGTGGTGGCCGTCGCCATCATGGAGCTGCCCCGCCTCTTCGACACCGACCTGCACGCGTTCGGGCGCACGACCATCGCGCTGATTCTGGGCTCGGTGTTCACGGCCGCGTACTACCTGCGCTTCGAGCGGAGCTTCCGGTGGATGTACGGGGTTCTGTACGCCGTGTTCTCGGTGCTGATGCTGCAGTGGATTCTGCCGTGGGCGCTCGTGACGGTTCGCGACGAGCGCTGGGGCACGCGTTAGCTCTTCAGCACGGTGATGGGCCCGCGGCGCTCGATCGCCTTGAACGCGCCCGGCCGCACGTGCCGCTCGAAGTGCTCGCCGAACCCGTTCGACGGGCCCTGCAGGTAGACGGCGATCGCCTTCTGCGCCGCGACGGCCGCCAGCTTCTGCGCCGTGTCGCGTGCGACCGACCCATAGAACGGGTGGTACAGGTAGAACTGTGTGCCGTTCGTGAGGTCGACGTCACGCACGTCGGCGCAGAGGTGCTCGGCGTTGGTGACGCCGAGCCGCGCGGCCGTCTCGCGCGACGACGTCACCCACGTCTCGCCCAGCTCGACGCCGATCACGCGCGCCTGCGTGCTCGCGGCGACGGTGGTGACGAACTTCCCGCAGCCGGCGCCGAGGTCGTAGACGACGTCGCCCGGGCCCGGCTCGAGCGTCGCGAGAAACTCGGCGATTCGCACCGCGCGCGACGCGAGGTTCACCTGCCCGTGGTCGGGCCGCTCGTGGTCGGTGGCGAGACGTGGAACTTCGAGCAGCCCCTCGAGCCAGTCGTCGGCCGGCGTGCTCGCGCGCGTCGCGTTCTCGGCGAAGCCGAGCTGCTCCCACGTCGCGCGAAAGGCGCGAGGCCCGAGCTTCCCTTCGCGCATGCGCGCCACGATGTGACCGCGCGCTTCGGCGACGGCAGCCGCAACGGTGACGACGCGGCTCGTCAGGTCTGCCCACAGCTGCGGCAGATCGCCGTGCGCGGCGAGATCGAGCTCGAGCAGCGTCGGCTCGACGTTGCCGCGCACGTACGCGAGGCGCTCGCTCAGGTCCCACAGCGCCTCGAACGAGCGCCCGCTCAGCGCGCGCGGCGTGAGCAGCGCGCGCCCGGCCGATGCCCACCACGGTCGCGGCGCTGGCTTCAGAAGCCGCCAGCCTACGTCAGGTTCAGGGCGGCGCCACGAGCAGCGCGGCAGCCGGCCCCGGCCCGTCGAGCGCCCTCAAGAACGCGACGACGTCGGCGACCTCTTCATCGGTGAGGTTCAGCGGCGTCAGCACGTTGGTGCCGAGGTACCCGGGAAACGTCGTGCCCGCGCGCGCGTGACCGCCCTGGTTGAAGAACTTCACGACGTCTTCGAGCGTGCGCAGCTGCGCCGTGTGCATGAACGACGGCCGCTTCGCCACGCAGCGCAACATCGGCGTGCGAAACGCGCCGAGCTTGCCCTCGCCGACCGAAGCCGGCAGGCGCCCGTCGTCACCGTCGGAGTGCACGCCCTTCACGTTCAGCGGGTCGGCGAGCGCTGCCGCGAGCCCGACCTCGGCTCCACGGTCGTCTTTGTCGATGAACGCGCCCGCCACCAGCGCCGGGTAGAGCCCGACGTTGTGAAACTTCTGGTCCGACATGAACGGGCCCGAGTGGCACGTGCTGCACTGCGCCTTGCCGACGAACAGCGCGGCGCCGCGCCGCTCGGCCTCGGTGAGCGCGGTGGCGTCGCCGCCCATGTACGCGTCGAAGCGGCTCTGCCCGCAGCTCAAGCGTCGCTCGTACGCGGCGATCGCCTTGCCCGCGTTCATCGCGATGGTGGTGACGCGCAGCTGCTGCGCGGCGGTGAGGCCGTCGTATTCGGCGCCGTCGCCGGGCACGCCGTGCTTCGTGCCTCCGGTGCAGTCTTCGGTCGGGGTGGTGGTGCCCGACAGCGGCATCAGACACCCGGTCTGGTTCGCGGCGAGCTGCGGGTAGGCGGCCCCGAGCACGTCGGTGGGGTCGTCGCCGAAGATCGCCTGGTACTGCGCCGCGTACTTCCTCGCGAGCTGCTGGGCGAAGTAGAGGCGCGAGCTGTTGGCCTCCATGGGTGATTCGATGACGGCGAGCACCTGGCGCTGCAGCGAGTCACGCTTGCCGTCCCACATCAAAATCTTCGCGTGGCCGACGTCGAGAATCGAAGGTGTGCGTCGCGGCGTCCACCCCGAGGCCAGCGAGATCTGCTTGAACAGCGTGCGCGTGTCGGTGAA
>JAEUJP010000252.1 GCA_016793725.1 Myxococcaceae bacterium
CTTGCAGCGGCGCGGGTGGCGCCGGTGGCCCGGGCAACGGCGGCGGCTCTGGCGGCGGGTTCATCGCAGCCGCCGGCGGCACGCAGAGCAGCGCCGGAGGCTCTGGAAGCACGGCCGGCGGTGACGGGAGCTTCGCGGGCGGTGCCGGGAGCTTCGCGGGGGGTGCCGGGGCGACCGCAGGGGGCAGCGGCGTGGCGACGCGCGGCGCCTTCGCCATTCCCTCGTTCACGTTCAGCCCGAAGGCGGTGGCCTCGAGTGACGGCGCCCAGCACATCGCCTACCGCACGCAGACGCCGACGACCGTCGTCTACGGTCGCTGCACCTCGTCGTGCAGCCTCGAGTCGAGCTGGCAGAAGGTCGAGCTCGCGGGCCACAACGGGTACTCGGCCGCGACGCTCCTGGCGGTCGGCGCCGACCTGCGGGTGCACGTCATCTACGAGATGGGCGGCGCCTACACGTACGCGACGTGCGCGGCCAACTGCGGGCAGCTGTCGAGCTGGGCGCAGTCGCCCCTCAGCGTGCCGTCGAGCTGCGACTACGTGGGTGGCGAGAACAACCTCGTCATCGACGCGCAAGGCAGGCTGTCGTTCATCACCAGCGACTTCAACGAGACGTCGTTGTGCCTCAACACCTGCGCGGGCTCGTGCGGCTCGGCCGCGAGCTGGAGCAGCGGCCAGGTGCTCACCGCAAGCGGCGCGTCGGGTCGCCCCAAGTCTGCGTTCGCGCTCGGTGGCTCGGCGCTGCACGTGCTGCTCGACGATGGCGTCGACGGCGTGCGCTACGCGACCTGCTCTGGCAACTGCACCCAGCCGTCGAGCTGGCAGGCGTCGAGCTTCTTTCTGTACCACGGCGCGACGCCGCTCGCGCTCGCCGCCACCGCGAGCGGCAAGGTGTACGTCGCGTACAACCAGGGCATCACCGCGGCGACCGTGCCGGCCAACGACAAGCAGAACGACGACCGCCTCATCGTGTGGGAGTGCACGGGCAACTGCATCACCAACACGGCGTGGCACGGGGTGGTGCTGGGCGCGGCCGGCGACGGCAAGAATGGCCTGTCGGTCGTCGAGGCCGGCGACGGCGCGCTCGTCGTGTCGGCCAACACCGAGCTCAGCGTGCACGGCTGCGCCGGCAGCTGCGGTTCGGGTCCCTCGTGGCGCAGCGGCACCCTCGAGTCGATTCAAGAGCGCGCCGCGCTCATGCCCGACCCGTACTCCACGCTCGGCTGCACGGTGAACGGGCAGCCGGTGCGGCCCGACTTCGCCGGCTGGTACCCCGAGAACCCCGCCGTCTCACTCGCGGTCGATGGCTCGATGCTGGTGCACAGCATGAGCATGGGCATTCGCGTGTGCCCTGGCCTCACGACGCGCACCGTGTTTCCCGGGTACGGCGAGCTGCTCTGGGTCGCGCCGTAGCCGCTCGAGCGCCGCACTGCGCCCGGGCCTGCACCTCTAGCCCGAGCGTTTCGCCTCGCCCTCGAAGTCGCCCGACACCGAGCCCGTGCGCTCCCACAGCGCCATGAGCCGCGGGTACTGCTCGCGGAACACGCGCAGCATCTCGTCGAGCGGGAAGTCGTCGTGCGAGCCGCGGTCCAGAAGGTACTCCATGAAGCGCGAGCCGCTCGAGTTGTACGGCTGCAGCACGGCGTCGTGAACGCCATCGAAGTCGAGCGGCGGCACACCGAACTTCTCGCACAGCGATGCATTGAACGCGCACGTGGCCTTCACCCAGCGGCCTTCGATGAAGAGCTCGGTGAAGCCGTGAAACGCGAAGACGGTCGAGCCGAGCAGCTCGACGAGCCGCGGCGTCGAGAGGTGGTTCGTGACGTCGCAGAAGCCGAGCCGCGACGCGATGCCTTCGGCGCGCGCCGCGGCGGCGAGCAGAATCGCCTTCGGCACGCAGAAGGCGCGGCCGGCCTCGAGCACGGCGCTCGCCTTGTACTTCGCGCGGTCGGCGTCGAGCGTGTACGGGTCGTACCGAACGCCGTCGCGCACCGCGCGAAAGAGCTTCACCGCGCGCTCGCGCTCGTTCGCGGCGCCCTTCACCGCGTCGCGCGCGAAGGCGACGACGGCGGGGTGCTCGTGGTCGATGAAGTACGTGCTCTGAAGGCTCACCGAGGGCCCTCATCGTTCGCGTCGAGCATGGTGTGGCACGGTAGCAGTGTTCGTGCGGACATTGCGCGATGGGGTGGGGTGACTTCTGGCGGAATCGGGCTCACCGCAGCTTGATATGAAGCCACCATGTTTCGTCGGGGGCTGGTCGCGTTGGCGGTGATGGCAGTCGGGTGCAGTGGACCACCCACCCTCGATGACGCTGGCTCGAACGACGCTGGCGCGAATGATGCCGGCGTAGCTGATGCGGGGCTGCCCGACGGCGGCGGTGTCGACGCCGGGCTCGATGCCGGTGCTGACGCAGGCTCGACCGACTCGGGTGTGATTGACGCGGGCACGCCTGATTCGGGCACGGACGACGCCGGCACGTCCGACGCCGGCACATTCGACGCAGGTCTCTGCACGTTCGACGTCGATTGTTCTGCTCAGTGGTTCTGCACCAGCGGCTCGTGCACTGCGCGACCGACGACTCGCAACGACGCTGGAACGTTCACCTGCACCAGCGCCTGCGACTGTCGCGCCGACGAGATGTGCCGGTTCGACGCTGGAGCCTGCGTGACCGTCGCTCCCGCGACGCTGTTCTTCTTCCCCGACGCTGGCGGCACCGGCTTCTCGGCGATGTCACCGGCGGGCTCGCTCGAAGAGCTCGCCTCGCGCGCGATACGCCCCGACGTCATCGCGATGTTGTGGGATGCCGGCACGATGGTCTCGGCGTCGTTGACGTTCGATGCTGGTGTCACGCTCGCCGGCGGCTACGTGAGCTGTGCGCCGGGGCGCTGGGTGCGCGATGACTCACAGCGCACAGCGGTGGGCTCCGTCGATCAGGCGTTCGTCGGGCTCTACGGCGCCGACTATGAAGACATCACGCTCAGGAACCTGGAGGTCCTGGTTCCAGGTGGGACGACCGGCCGTGGCTCTGGCTTCGTCACGGCAGGTTCCCCCGTACGCTTGAGCATCGAGAACATCGCGCTGCGCGCCCGAGTGACGGACCCGATGCCTCCGCTCTTCGGTGTCTTCTGTCTCGACTGCGAAGACCTGCACGTGAATGGCCTGACGCTGCTTCCGGCCCAGCAGGTCGCAGACGTCGTGCTCGTCGAGATGAGCGGCGGCTCGGGCCTCGTCGAAGGTGTGTCGATACCGTCGGTGACTTCCACGGGCCGCGTCACGGCCGTCGCGGCCGGTGGAAATCAACGGCCAATCGTCATTCGCGGCGCCAACATCGGCCCGATCACGGCACACGACTTTCACGGGCTCTTCTTCTTCCACTTCTCATTCGGCCCGGTCTCGCTGACGTCCAGCACGCTGCGGTGGCCTTCATCGATGTCCGGTGGTCGCCTCGTCATTGCTCAACAGAGCGGTCAGCTCACGCTGACCGACAATCTCGTTCTCGGCGGTGACCCCGTCGTGCTCCCAGCCGATTCGAATGGGAGCTTCGCCTTCCAAGTCGAGATCTCCAACGCCCTCATTGCACGCAATACGGTCGTGCTGCCGACGGTCACCAGCGGCGGGGCCGTCGCGTTCGACATCTGGGCGGGCGACAACGACATCGAATTTCACGACAACGTGGTTACCGGCGCAACGAACCTGGGGTTCGCCGACGCCTTGCGCGTTCGAAGCTCCACGAGCGGCACCGTTCACGTTCACGACAATGTGCTCAGCCCCACGGCCCTCGTCACCAGGGGACTCGTCGTCGACTCGGTCTTCTCGAGTGCGAACCTGAGCGTGCACGACAACGTGATTCGGGCGACCGGCGTCGGTGACGGCGACGCTCGCGCCGTCACGCTCAACGACGCCTGGGTTACGCTCGAACGCAACGAGATCGAGGTCACCGGAGGCGGCCGCACCCACGCGCTCGTCGTGACCGGCTCTGGTCAGCTCGACGCGCATCAGAATACCTGGGCCGTCGGGCCAGGCGTCGGGCCCACCCACCCCGGCACGTTCGGCTTCGAGCTCTACGGCACCGGCGAAAACACGTTCGTCGGCAACTCCGTCGACGTACGTGCGCCGGCGACCAGCGCGCCCGTCGTCGCCCTCGACTGCGGCGCGAACGCGAACAACGTCTTCACGTCGAACATCTTCGGCGCGAGCGGCGGCGCGGCTCCGACCCTCGTCGCCGATGCGGGCGGCACCTTCACGCGCAACCACTTCTGGTACGCCGGCACCGGCAGCCTCGCCGCAAACGACTCTGCGCCGCTCATCGCCGCCGGGCCAGGCGACAACCAGCTCGCGATGCAGACGTCGCCGTACGTCGACGCGGGCACGTTCGAGCTGCGTGCGACGAGCACGTGCATCGACACGGGAGCAGCAGGGCCTCAGCGCGACGGCGGCTTCGCGGCGCTCGACGCCCATCGGCGGCCCCGCACCGTCGGCGCGGGCACCGACATCGGCGCCGTCGAGCGGCAGTGATGCGAGCCGCCGCTCGACGTGTTCTTCGAGGTGCGCCGGCGCGCGCACACCGGCTAAGACCCCGCCGCCGTTGAACCCGAACGGAAGCGCGTCGGGTTGACTCGGTACATTGTATCGCTCACCGCCATACGTTAAGACCCGAGCATGGGACGCGCTTCGTCACCCAAGACCGCCAACGTGCTCATTCGCTTCGACGCGCGCCGAAAGGCGACCGTGCGCCGAGCGGCGGCGCTGCGTGGCCTGTCGGTCAGTGACTACGTGCGGTCGCGCATCGTGAGCCTCGCAGAGCGCGATCTCGAGGAGGCCGAGACGGGTGTTCTGCGTCTCGGTCGCGAAGCCCAGCTCTCGCTGTGGCGAGCGTTGCAGAATCCTCCTCCGCCCACGAAGGCTCAGCGTGCGCTCGGTGAGCTGATTCGTTCGGTGACGTGAGCGGCTTTCCCCCGCCGGGCTTTCGTCTCGAGCTGCTCGACCGCTCGCATCGGCGACGCCAGTTCTCGAGCGGTGACCGACGCGTCGATGAGTGGCTCCAACGAAAGGCGCTGCCAGCGATCGAGAAGCACACCAGCACCACGCGCGTGCTGCTGCACGATGACGTCATCGCGGGCTACTACACGCTCGCGAACACCGCGCTCGACGTCTCGCTCATTCCGCCGGAGCTGCTCGGAGGCAAGCCCGCGACCCGCCCGGCCCCGACCGTGACGGTCGCGTGGCTCGGCGTCGACGAGCGCTTCAGGGGGCACGGGCTCGGTACGCAGCTCTTCGCGCGGTCGCTCAGCGACTGCGTTCGGGCATGGCAGCTCGTGCGGTTCGTCACGGTGATGGTCGACGCGCTCACCGAGCAGAACCATGCGTTCTATCGCGCTCACGGATTCACGCCGGTGCCCGAGACGACGCACAAGCTGTATCTGCCGTCGTCGACCCTGCTCGACATCATCG
>JAEUJP010000283.1 GCA_016793725.1 Myxococcaceae bacterium
AGCTGCCGGCCATCGAGGAAGGTCAGCTTCACCTCGCCGAGGTCGAGCTGCTGGCCCGGCTCGAGCTGCGTCTCAGCGCCCGCGGCGAGCGGCCGCCCCGCGACCCTCATCGACTTCACCGACGGTGACGCCTTCACGAACCAGGCAGCGCCTTCGCGGCGCAGCACACAGTGCTCGCGCGACACGGTGGCGTCAGAGATGAGCAGCTCGCTGCCCTCGGCGCGCCCGATGCGCAAGGGGCCCGGGCTCGTCTTCGGGTCGAGCTCGAAGCACAGCGCATCGCCGGGGCCGGCGCGCGGCGGGCGGGCCGCGCCGGGCAGCAGCGTCTCGGCGACGCCGGCGTTCACCGGCGGCGCGCGCCACGAGCCGGGCTCCCAGACGAGCCAGGGGTGCGGGTAGCGGGTCTCGAACCCTGCCCGGCGCAGCAAGAACTGTCGCGTCAGGAAAGACAGCAGGTAGGCCCGTGTCATCGGAGGCGACGACCTTATCGCCTCAAACGCCGACATGCTGCTCCACCTGGGCGCCCGCGCGCGGCAGGGTCACGGTGAAGCACGCGCCCTCACCGGGCTTCGACGAGAGCTCGACGTCGCCGCCGTGCGCCCGCGCAATCTCTCGGCTGATGGGCAAACCCAGGCCTGTGCCGACCCCCGGCGCCTTGGTCGTGAAGAACGCGTCGAAGATGCGCGCGTGGTTCTCGGGTGCGATGCCCGAGCCGTTGTCGGTGACGCTCACCTTCACGATGTCGCCCGCCAGCCAGCTCTTCACCACCACGAGGTTCTCGTGGTGCGGGCGGTCGGCCATCGCGTGCGCCGCGTTGACGAGCAGGTTGGTGAGCACCTGCGTGAGCCGCCCCGAATCGCCGTCGACCTCGACGCCCTCGCCCAGCTGGAGCTCGACCTTCGCGCGGTGCCGCAGCTCGGCCCCCGAGACCCGAATCGCGGCGCGCACCACGTCGTTCACGCTGACGCGGCGGCGGTTCGCGCCGTCGGCGCGCGACATGTTCCTCAGGTCGCTGACGATGTCGCGAATGCGGCCGGCTCCTTCTTCTGCATCGGCGAGCATGCTCTTCAGCTCTTCGCGGGCGAGCGCCGGCAGGCCCGGCAGCAGCTCTTTGGCGCCCTCGAGGCTCATCAGCACGTACGACACCGGGTTGTTGATCTCGTGCGCGACACCCGCCGCGAGCTGCCCGATGGTGGCGAGCCGCTCGTTCGCCGCGGCCTGCGTCGTCAGCCGCGAGTTCTCGATGGCGAGCAGCACCTGCGACGCGAGCGCCGACGCGCGCTCGACGTCGCCGCGCCGAAACGGCCGCGTCTCTGACCAGCGCCCCATCGACAGCACGCCCGCGAGGCGGTCGCCGACCTTGAGCGGGTAGACGATGCCGGTGATGGGGGCGGGCAGCTTCAGGTCTTCGTCGCCGCCCGCATCGAGGGGCAGCAGCTTCGGCCGGCCGAGGCGGGCGACCCGCGCCATGGCGTCGGGCTTGAGCGGCACGGGCAGCGTTTCTTTGCCGGGCTTGGTCGCCCGGTGCGCGAGGTACACGCTGTCTTTCGCGGGCAGCCACAGCCCGACCGCGTCGGCGTCGAGAATCTTGATCGCGCTGTCGGCGATCAGCTCGGGCAGCTTCTGGGGGTCGCGGTTCGCCGAGATGGCGAGGCTCGCCTGGTAGAGCTGCGCCGACGCGCGCAGCTGCCGCCGCTCGACCGCGCGCTCGACGGTCGCCATCACCGAGGGCAGGTTGAACGGCTTCTGCACGAAGTCGAACGCGCCGCCGCGCACGCACTCGACCACCGTGTCCATCTCGGCGTAGCCGGTCGCGATGATGACCTCGGTGTCGGGGCTCAGCCCCTTCGCGGTGCGCAGCACGTCGATGCCCGACAGGCCGGGCATGCGCACGTCAGAGATGATCACGTCGAACTCGGTCTGCTTCAGAATCTGCACGGCGTTCGTGCCGCTGCCGACGGTCAGCACGTCGAAGTCGAGGCTGCTGAGCTCCCACTCGAGCACGTCGAGCAGACCGGGCTCATCATCGACGACCAGTACCGAACCTCTCGACATCAGCGACCTCCACGTTTTGCGTGCAGCTCGACCGCCGACAGCAGGGGCTGCAGTTCGAGCGGTTTGAACAGACAGCAGGCGGCGCCGGCCTCGCGCACTTCGGCCTCGAAGTCGCCCTGCTCTTCGGTGCTGCCGCTGAGCATCACCACCGGCATGTCGGGCAGCAGCGAACGAATCTGCTTCAAGGCCTCGATGCCGTTCATGCGCGGCATGTGCTGGTCGAGCATCACGAGGTCGAACGCGCGCGTGGCGACCTGCGCGACCGCTTCGGCGCCGTCGTTGACGGCGAGGCAGCGAAAGCCCAGCGGCTCGAGCGCGAACGCGATCATGTCGCGAAAGCCCGCCTCGTCGTCGGCGATGAGCACGAGCCGGTTCACGCGGTGGCCCCCGTACCGACGGCCGGCACCGAGACGGGCGTCAGGGTCGCCGCCCCGAACGGCAGACAGACGCGCATCAGGGTGCCCTGCGCCGAGGTCGAGACCACGTCGATGCGGCCGCGGTGCTGCTGCACGATCTCGTAGACGATGCTCAGCCCGAGGCCGGTGCCTTCACCCACGGCCTTGGTGGTGAAGAACGGCTCGAAGATGCGCGCACGAACTTCGGGCGACATGCCCGTGCCCGTGTCGGCGACCTCGAGCACCACGTCGCCCGCCTTCACCGTCGCGCGGAGCGTGAGCGTGCCGCCCTGCTTCATCACGTCGAGCGCGTTGGTGCCGAGGTTCACGAGCACCTGCTGGAGCTGCACCCGGCTGCCGCGCAGCTGGGGCAGGTGCTGCGGCACGTCGGTGACGAGGTCGACCCCTTGAGTCTTCGCGCGCACGCCGAGCAAGAGCACGCTCGACTCGAGCGCGGCGCGCACGTCGACATCTTCGTGGGCCTTCTTGCCTGCGCGCGAGAACGTGAGCAGCTCCTGCACGAGGGCCTTGCAGCGCAGCGCCTCGCGCACGATCGAGGTGACCGGCAGGCGCAGCGGGTCATTCGGCGGCACGCGCCTTTCCATGCCCTGCGCGAACCCCAAGATGACGCCGAGGGGGTTGTTGATCTCGTGCGCGACCCCGCCCGCCAGCGCACCGATGGCCGCCATCTTTTCGCTCTGCGCCGCGCGGCGCTGCTGCTCTTCGACGCGCGCCTTCAGCGCCGCGACCGACGTGCTGAGGCTCGTCACCTCGTACGTGCCGCTGTCGTCGGCCTTGAAGTCGCCGTCACCTTCTGCCGCCGCCCTCGCCGCGCGCTCGAGGCGCTTCAAGGGCTGGCTCACCTGGCGCGTGAGGCGGCGCGAGAGCAGCAGCAGGGCGGCGATGATGACGACGCCGATGACCGCCATCGCAGCGCTCGCGGCCTGCGCACCGAAGAGCATCACGTCTTCCGGCACGTACGAGACGAAGCGCAGGTCGCTCGCGCCGAGCCTCACCGGGGGCGGCCCGACGACGGCGAAGACCTCGAACCGCGTGTCGCCGATGTTCGTCGAGTTGCCCGCGAGCCGGCTGCTGGCGCGGTCGGGGTAGTAGCCGCGGTAGCCGCCGGCGACGCTGACGGTGGCGCGACTGAAGCCGTCGGGCAGCTCGAGCTTCGCGGGCCGGTCTGCGCGTCTGCCCGACGTCTCGACGAACGTGGTGGCGACGAGCCCGTGAGCGCCCCAGATCTCGAACTCGTGCATGGTGAGCCGCTTCACCTCGTCGGCGAACGGCTGCCCCAGCGGCGTCGCGAGATACAGGCCGGGCTGCGCGTGCACCTTCACGAGCAGCACGGGCGTCGAGCGGCACCACTCGATGGTGCGGTCGGCCGAGGGAATCACGGGGGCGCCGTCGCACTCGGCGAGGCCGCTGTGCGCGCCGAGGCCGGCGACGAACAGCCAGTGGCCGCGGCGGCTGGGGAGCAGCGCACCGTCGATGTCGTCGGGCGTCAGCGGGCGCTCGCTCTTCGCGAGGGCGTCGGCCTGGGCCTCGAGCTCGCCGAACATGTGGTCGACGAGCACGCCATGTGCGCTGCGGCCGTTGCTGAGCCACGCGTCGGCGCCGGCGCCGGCGCTGACCTGATTGATGCCGTAGCCGACGGCCACCTCGAGGGCGACCCCCAGGCCCAAGAGCCCGGCCAGCGTGATGAGCCATCGGCGTTCCAGCGTCATGAAAGAGGGTAGGCCAGGTGCATGGATCAGGCCCCGGCGCGCCTGAGGGGCGCGCACACGAGACCACGGGGTTCGAGCTGACCCACCGGGGGTGTTTTCACCCTGGGCCGTGATATGCAGCGGGCGCCTGAAGCACTGTCCCCACCGGAGGGGGAGCCCCTTGCGAACGAGTCACCTGCCGCACAACCACCGGCGCATCTTGTGTGTGTTTCCCCGCTACTCGCAGGTGTTCGGCACGTTTCACCACGCGTACCAGTTTTTCCCAGACACGAAGGCGTTCATGCCGCCGCAGGGGCTCCTCACCATCGCGGCGTACCTGCCGGCGAGCTGGGAGGTGAAGTTCGTCGACGAGAACGTGCGCGAGCCGACCGACGAAGAGTTTCGGTGGGCTGACGCCATCTTCGTGTCGAGCATGCACGTGCAGAAGCGGCGCGTCGGGCAGATCGCAGCGCGGGCGCACGAGTTCGGCAAGGTGTGCGCGCTCGGCGGCCCGTCGGTGAGCGCGGCGCCCGAGTACTACCCGATGTACGACTACCTGCACTGCGGCGAGCTCGGCGACGCGACCGACGCGCTGGTGCGGCAGCTCGACGAGACGGTGGCGCGCCCCGAGAAGCAGGTGACGTTCAAGACCGACAAGCGGGTCGAGCTCGACGATTTTCCCATTCCCGCGTACGAAAAAATCAAGGTCTCGCAGTACTTCGCGGCGAACATTCAGTGGTCGAGCGGCTGCCCGTACCGCTGCGAGTTCTGCGACATACCCGAGCTGTACGGTCGCAACCCGCGCCTCAAGAGCCCCGAGCGCATGATTCGTGAGCTCGACGCGCTGATGGCGAACGGGGCGCGCGGCGCCATCTACTTCGTCGACGACAACTTCATCGGCAACAAGAAGGCCGCGAAAGAGCTGCTGCCGCACCTCATCGAGTGGCAGAAGCGGCACAACTACGCCATTCGGCTCGCGGCCGAGCTGACGCTGAACGTCGCGCAAGACACCGAGGTGCTCGAGCTGATGCGCGAGGCGTACTTCACCGACGTGTTCTTCGGCATCGAGAGCCCCGACGAAGAGACGCTCGACTCGATCGACAAGCAGCAGAACCTGCGCATGCCGATTCTCGAGGCGATTCGCATCATCAACGCGCACGGCATCGAGCTGCACGCCGGCATCATTCTCGGCCTCGACGCCGACGGCGTCGATGCGGCCGACAAGATCATTCGCTTCATCGACAAGGCGCAGATACCGCTGCTCGCTGTGAACGTGCTTTACGCGCTGCCGAAGACGCCGCTGTACCGGCGCCTGCAGAAAGAAGGGCGGCTCATCGAGACCGCCGACGTCGACGAGTCGAACGTCGTCTTCAAGCTGCCCGAGAACGTGGTGGTCGAGCAGTGGAAGAAGGTCGTCAAGCACGTCTTCGACCCTGAAAACCTGCACGCGCGCTACCGGCACAACATCGTCAACACGTACCCGAACCGCAAGAAGGTGCCGCTGCTCGGCGTGGTGAACAAGCGCAACCTGCACATCGCCGCGCACGCCATCAGCAGCGTGTTCGTGAACCTCGGTCTGAAGGCGAACTACAAGCCCGCGTTCTGGAAGATGGCCATCGAGCTGATGCGCGAAGGCCGCATCGATCACCTCATCTACATCGCGACGATGGGCCACCACCTCATCACGTGGGGGCAAGAGGTCGCCGACGGCCGCGCCCGCGCCGCCAACTACACCGAGCGCCCCATCGAAGAAGAGCTCGAGCGCCGGCTGTCGAACGACCCGCGCCGCATGCTGTTCGAGTCGGGCCGAGATCAGCTGCGCCCCAGCGCCTGAGCCAGGCCCGCGCTCAACCCACCCTGAGCGCGCTGATAGGCTTCAGGGCGCCGTGAGGCGCTTCAGCGTCATCGGGGTGGTGGCTCTCGCCGGCTGCTCCGGCGCGGGGCCCGCCACGCGCGACGGCGTTCTTCACATCGACGTCTCGGCGACCTGCGCGGGGCTGAACGGCGCGGGCGAGGTGCGCCGCGCCCGGCACCCGTACTGGGAGCCGCTGGGGGTGGGCACTCCGCTCAAAGAGGGCGACTGGGTGCGCACGCTCGGCGGGGCGGCCGCGCAGCTCGAGCTGCTCGCGGGTGGGCGCCTCGACGTCGCAGAGAAGAGTGTGGTCGTCATCGAGCCGCGCGCGACGGCGAGCGAGCCGACCCGGGTCGCCATCGAAGAGGGCGAGCTGCGCGCGACGCTGACGAGCGCCATCACCGTGCGGCGCCCGGGCGGCGCGGGCCAGGTGCTGCTCGCGCCGGCCGTGTACCGGGTGGCCGCGCCCGACGGGCCCGGCATGAACGTCGAGGTGACGCGGCTCGCCGGCGACGAGCCACCCGTGCCCGATGCAGGCAGGCCGGCCGGGGTGCGCGCGTCGCCGCGGGTGACGTCGTTTCCGTCGAGCGTGTCGCCGGGCATCGACGCGCGCCTGAAGTTCGACCCCCGCGGCTGGGTGAAGCTGACGTGGTCGAGCGTCGCCGGCGCGGCCCGCTACCGCGTGCAGACGGCCCGCGACTGGTCGTTCACACAGGAGCTCAAGAACGCCGACGTCGAGGGCACGAGCTGGCTGATGCGGCCCGACGGCCTCGGTCTGCACGTGTGGCGGGTCGCGGCGGTGGGGGCGGGCGGCGAGCTCGGTGAGTTCGGCTACGCGCGGCGGCTGTTCCTCGAGGCAGAGACGCCGACCGACCTGCTCGTGAGCCCCGCCGACGGCTTCACCTCGACGCAAGCCGGCGTCACGTTCAGCTGGGAGGCCCGGGGCGGCAGCTACCGCGTGATGGTCTCGAAGGGCTCCGACCCTCAGAGGCAGCCGGTGTTCAACGAGGTGACCTCGCTGTCGACCGCGACGGTGAGCGCGCTCGCGCCGGGCACGTACAGCTGGGGCGTGTACCAAGAGGGCTCGGTGCTGAAGCCGCTGTTCTTGAAGCCGCGCAGGCTGGTGGTGGGCGGCGCGAAGAAGTAGCCGCTCCGACCGCTCACTGCGCGCGGCGATGAGCGTCGACGAGCTTCACGATGAGCCCCGGCCGGCCCGGGTCGGCGGCGGCGAGCGCGCCGAGGTGCACGACGGCCTCGCGATGGTTGCCCCGCTGCGCGGCCGACGCCGCGAGCAGCTCGAGCACGCGGGCGAGCTCGCGCGCGCGCGCCTCGACGCGCGGGTCGCGGGCCGACACCGACCTCGCCTGGGCGAGCGCGCTCACCGCAGTGTCGCCGGGCCCGTTGAGCGCGCCGGCGTTCATGCGCTCGTCGAGGTGCTCGAGCGCACGGCCCAGCGCCCTCGCGTCGAGCAGCCGCTTCGCGGCCACGACACCGGCGGCGGCGACGAGCACGGCGAGCGCGACCGAGAGCCCCTTGCGCGCGTCGGGCCGCCTCGCGAGCAGCTGGCCCGGCCGCGTGCGTGCGGCGGCGCGCCAGAGCCGGTTCAGGGGCCCGCGCGTGGCCGGCCGGGCGGCGCGCGCTCTCAGCGTCGCCTCGGCGATGCGGCGCTTCTCGTCGTCGAGCGCGGCGCTGCACAGCGAACGAACGATCTCACCGAGCTCGACCCCGGGCTCGCGTGCGAGCGCCTGCTCGAGCGCAACGGCCAGCTCGCGTGCGCTGCCGTAGGGCCCGTCGGCCTCGGCGCCAGTCGGTAAGAGCGCGCGCAGCGCCGAGCCGACCGCCGCGACGTCGGCCTGCGGGTTCGGGTCGTGCGGGTCGAGCGAGAGGCCCATCAGCTTCACCTCGCCGAACTCGGACACGAGCACGTTGTCGAGCGAGACCTCGCGGTGCGTGAGGCCCTGCGCGTGCAGGTGCTCGAGGGCGCGCGCCACCTCGGCCAACACGCGCAGCACGAACGGCCGCCACAGGGGGTGGTCGGTCTCTCGCGCGCGCCTCGAGAGGGTCTCGAGGTCGCGACCGCGCACGTACTCCATCGTGAGGTACGGGCGGCCGAGCGCCTCGCCGCAGTCGAAGACCTGCACGAGGCCCTTGTGCTGCTGGGCCGCGGCGATGCGCGCCGCCTCGAGAAAACGAACACCCGACCCGTCGTCGAGCTTCAGGGCGAGCGCAACGACCTTCTCGACGCCGCCGTCGATGACCGACCGCGCGACGAACACCTCGGCCAGGTTGCCGCGCCCGAGCCGCTCGAGCAGCTGGTGGTTGCCGAGGGGGTCGAGCGGCTTCAGCCCGCCGCTCCACGGCAGCGGCGGCGCGTCGGGCCTGGCCGGCCGCAGCCCGTGCGGCGGGGTCGGCGCTTCGGTGAACGGGTGCGGCTTCAGCCCGGCCATGCCGAGGGCCGAGCCTACTGCCTGGCGTCGGGGCACCGTGAGCGCGCCGGGGTCGAAGCAGGTCTGGGCCCGGCGCCCGCGAGCCGCGGTGAGAGAAGGCGTCGATGGGCGCGCTCTGCCTTTCGGCCTCGAGCGGCGTAAGGTGACGGGGTGCGAGTCGCTGGGGCTGCCGTGCTCTTGTTCTCGATCGCGTGCGCGCATGCGCCGCCGGCGAAGACGGTGACCGGCCTGCGCCTCGAGGTGGTGCCACCCGACGCCGAGCTCACCATCGACGGGCAGGTGCTGGGGCCGCTCTCGTCGGTGCCGCTCGAGGGCGGCGTGCTCGGCCTGTCGCCCGGCGTGCACCAGCTGAGCCTGAAGGCGAAGGGCTACCAGACGTGGCGGGGCGAGGTCGCGCTCGGCAACGACGTCGAGCCGCTCAAGGTGAGCCTCGTGAAGAAGTGAGGTTCACCCGCCCGCGGGTGGGGCCTCGGTGAGCCACTTCGCGAGCGTCTTGCCGTCGATGCCGAGCAGCTCGGCGGTGCGGCCCCGGTGGCCGCCGCACCGGTCGAGCACCCACAGCGCGTACCGGCGCTGCAGCTCGCGCACCGGCAGCACGTCGCCGCCGAACGTCGGGGCACCGCTGCCGCTCTGCGCCAGCACCGTGGCAGGCAGCTCGTCGACCTCGACCTCTTCGTGGCGCCCGAGCACGACCAGGCGCTCGATGACGTGCTGCAGCTCGCGCACGTTGCCCGGCCAGTCGTGCCGCGCGAGCGCATCGGCTGCCTTCGGCGACAGGCGCCGCACCACCGAGCCCGGGTGCCGCTCGCGCGCCTGCCTGAGGCACTGCTCGATGAGCGCCGAGAGGTCGTCGCGGCGCTGGCGCAGCGGCGGCACCTCGATGGGCACCACGTCGAGCCGGTAGAGCAGGTCTTCTCGAAACTCGCCGGTCTTCACCCTCGCCCGCAGGTCGCGGTGCGTCGCCGCGATGATGCGCACGTCGAGCGACCGCTCGCGCGAGCTGCCCACCGGCCGCACCGCCTTCGCCTCGAGCACGTGCAGCAGCTTCGCCTGCAGCGCCGCCGGCATCTCACCCATCTCGTCGAGGCACACCGTGCCCCCCTCGGCCTCGGCGAACAGGCCGGGGCGGTCGTGCGTCGCGCCGGTGAACGCGCCCTT
>JAEUJP010000285.1 GCA_016793725.1 Myxococcaceae bacterium
CCGACGCGGTGAAGGTCGACGTGCGGGTCGTGGCGGCGACGAACGTGGATCTCGAGAAGGCGCGCTCCGAGGGCCGGTTTCGAGACGACCTGTTCTTTCGTCTCGACGTGGTGGCGTTGCGGTTGCCGCCGCTGCGTGAGCGGCCGACCGACATACCGCTGCTGGCGCAGCACTTCGTCACGGCGTACGCGCAGAAGATGGGCAAGCGGGTGAGCGGCATCTCGTCGCGGGCGATGACGCGCCTGGTGTCTCACCCGTGGCCGGGCAACGTGCGCGAGCTCGAGAACGCGATCGAGCGGGCGGTGGTGCTGACGCAGGGAGACACCATCGAGCCGGGCGACCTGCCACCGGCGGTGACCGAGGTGGCGTCGACGCCGGTCGGTGAGTCCGACGTGCTGAGCCTCACCCACCTGCCGTTTGCGCAGGCGAAGGCGCTGGTGATGGGCGCTTTCGAGCGGAGGTACCTGTCGGCGATGCTCGAAAAGAGCGGAGGCAACATCACGGCGGCGGCGATGGCGGCGGGGCTCGAGCGCTCGAACTTTCGGCGGCAGCTGAAGGCGGCAGGGCTGCGAAGCGCCCCGGGTGACGAGCACGAGGCCTGAGTCGGCGACGAGCGCAGCGCGCACGGCGAGGGGTTGGTCTCGGTGAGCGAGTCAGACGCGTCGCGCGTCGTCGAGCTGGCAGTTCGTACGCAGCCCGACGTGATCGTGCTCGACGTACACCAGGCCGAAACGCGACGGTCGCGACGTGCTGCGAGAGCTGAAGGTCTGCCGGGCCGTTTCAGCGCGTGGGTCGCCTCACCGTGCGCCGTGCCCGCGCCGCGGTGCGCCTGCCGTTTCGCATGGCGCGGCGCGCCGAGTGCACGGCCTCGCGCATCATGTCTCTACCGAGGTCGAGCACCGCGGCCAGCTTGCCCGAGATGAAGTTGCCGCGGCGTGTCAGGCGCCATCGGGTGCGGGCGGATCGGCGCTGTGGTCTTCGCCTGCTTCATCGCCGCGCCGAGCGCGTCGCGCTGGGCCGACGACATCAGCTTCTGCAGTTCGGGAGCTCGCCCTCTTCCTCTTCGACGTGGTGGCGGATGTTCTCGATCAGCACCGTCATCTTCGCGTCGAAGCGCTCGTCGTCGGGCGACATCTTCTCGAGCTCGGCGAGCGTGGCCTTCGCGACGTGGTGCTCTTCGAGGGCCTCGAGCACGAGATCTTCCAGATCTTTCGAGAGCTCGCGCGCTGCGGGGTACAGCAGCTCTTCTTCGACGGCGGCGTGCTTCGACAACAGCTCGGTCACGCGCCGCGCCAGCTGCTTCTTCGCCTTCGTCGCGCCGTCACCCGCGCGCTCGTAGCGTTTGAACAGTGCTTCGACTTCACGGTGGTCTTGCTTCAAGAGCTTGAGTGCGTCCATGCAGGTAGAGATAAGACCGGGCGCCGGCGTGTGCGCGGCCTTGTTGCCGCGTTACCTTCGGCGCCTCTCGAAGCTCGTGAATCCCGGGCAGCTGATGCCCGAGCCCGACCCGCCCACGAAGCCGGAGCTCGACGCGGTGGCCGCGAACAGCGTCACCACCGCCTTGTTCAGCGAGAGGGTGAGCTGACGCAGGTCGAACTGGGCGGCGACCGTCACGGCCTGGTTGACGGTCGTGACGCAGTCGCCGCCGCAGGTCCAGGAGGACCGGGAGTGCGCGGCGCATGGCCGGCGACGTTACCCGGTCTCCTGGTGAGAACCCCTCGGCTACTTGCCCGCGAGCTTCGCGGTCAGCGTCTTGTCGCCCTTCTTCCAACCGCAGGCGACGAGCTCGCCCGTCTGCAGGCCGTCGAGCACGCGCAGCACTTCGTCGACGTTGCGGCCGACCGAGAGGTCGTTCGCGGTCGAGAAGCGAACGACGCCCTCGGGGTCGACGATGATCGTGGCGCGCAGCGCGACGCCGGCGACGGGGTGCAGAATGCCGAGCGCCTGCGCGATCGCCGGCGACCAGAAGGCGAGCGCGTGGTTCAGGCCCTTCAGGTCGCTGTGGTTCTTGCGCCACGCGAGGTGCGAGTGCTCGTTGTCGGTCGAGCCGCCGACGACGACCGCGTTGCGCGCCGCGAAGTCTTTCACCTTGTTGTCGAAGTCGACGATCTCGGTGGGGCACACGAACGTGAAGTCTTTCGGGTACGAGTACAGAACGAGCCACTTGCCCGGGTGGTCTTTGTTCGTGAAGGGCGCAAATTCAGAGCCCGTCTCGACGCTGACGCAGGCCACGGTCTTGAAATCGGGGAGCTTGGTACCAGGGGTGATCATGAAGGGTTCCTTCGGGTGAGGGTTGGTGGCCCTCTACCTAGCGCAAGTTCGCCGCGACCGCTGCGAGACTCTTTCAGTTGAAGTCTTCGACGCGCGCGCCGCCGGCCTTGCCGAACGTCACGAACAGCGCGTTGTCGCCCCAGACGCGCGACAGCTTGAACTGCACGCGGTCGTTCGTGGGGTCGATGCCGACGGGCGACTCGTCGCGCGTCACGGTGGTCATGTCTGCGAACGTCGCCCAGCGCGTCTTGAGCGCGACCTCGAGCCGCTCGCCGTCGCTCATGCCGGGGCCGCTCACGATGCCCTCGATGTGCTGGCGCGCGAGGCCCAGCGAGAGCATGCGCGCGACCTCGAGCTGCGCCGAGCCGGTGCCGATCGAGGCCGGGGTCACCGACGCCGTCGCGCCGCCGATCGCCACCTTCACGAGCGAGAGCCGAATCGGGCCGCCCGCGGCGGGGCGGTGGGCCACGAGCCAGTCGGAGCCGCTCTGCGCGTACGACAGGCCCTTCTGCGGCACGCCGGTCGCAGCGCTGATGCGGTCGCCGAGCATCGTCTCGGTGAGGCCGATCACCGACGGCATCGTCAGCCCCTCGACGGTCGGCTCGGTGCCGTTGCTGGGCACGTTCAGCTTCGCGGTGATGGTGCCGCCGGTCGGCGGCCGCCACACGAGATCTTGCTGGGTGCCCGTCGGCGTCGTGCGGGTCGCCGTCACCTCGACCTCGCGGTCGGCGCCGGTGAGCCGCTTGATGACGGCGCGGGCGTCGGGGCCGACGGGAGGCGGCGGTGCCTTGCCCGGCACGTTCAGCGCCTTCAGCTCGCGGCCGGTCGACGTCACGCCGAACAGCACGAGGCCCTTCTCTTGCGGCACGGTGCCCGAGCCCTGCACGAACGTCTTGCCCGCATAGAGCTGCCCCTTCGCGTCGGCGAGCGCGTCGACCGCGGCCTTCGCCTCGGCCGTCGTCGCGCCGGCGGCCTTCAACAGCGCCTGCGCCTCGGTGCGCGTGACGGGCGCGAGCTGCGCGGGCAGCTCGTTGAACGCCTTGAGCGCGAGCGCGATCATCGTGTTCGCCTTGGGCGGTGCGTTGCTCGCGGCGATCTTCGCGCCCGAGAGGCGCGCGGTCTTCTTGAAGTCGGTGTCGGTGCCGAGCGGCGCGAGGGTGAAGCCCGTGAACGTCGTCTTCGGCGCGTCGGTGTACAGCGCGGCGAGGCTCTCACCGTAGGCACGTGACGAGGTGTTCAGCTTCGACTCGGTGAGCGAGCGCAAGAGGCTCGCCTTCTCGCGGCCGTCGACCGAGCGCGACGTCAGCTCGGCGCCGACGAGGTGCTTCGCTGCGTCGACGAGCTCGGCCTTGCTGATGGTCGAGCCCGACGGCGAGGTCGACTTCACCGCGTCGTCGATCGCCTTCGTGAAAGCGGTGATGCTCGCCGAGCCGTTCTTGGGCGAGACCCGCTCGCGCACGGCGCCGGGCTTCGTGTCCCACGTGATCTGCTGCTTGCCCTGCGCGTCGAAGCCGGTCGTGCCGCTCGCCAGCAGCGTGCCCTTCTCGCCGTACAGCTCGAGGAAGCCGGTGTCGCCGTCGGTGGTGGTGTGCAGCGCGAAGCCGGGCTTGCCGCCGGCGTTCGTCTTGATGAGGCGCACGCTGCCGAGGTCGTTGTCCTCCCATGCCCGGTAGAACGTGTAGGCGCGCTGCAGCGTCGGGGAGCCCGTCGTGGCGGCCTGCGAGCGGGGTACGGCGAGGCGCTTCACGGCGGCGGTGCTGCCGAAGTTGAACCCCTCGGCCCAGGTCTTGGCGGCTGCGGCGGGGGTCGGCGACGAGGCGGCGGTGACGGTCGTGGCTCGCGAGACGGTAGGCATGCGTGGCGAACGTCATGCCACAGGTGGTCATTTGAATTCCAAGGCGGTCAGCGTCATGTCGGGGGTGCCGTTCACGAAGCTGCTCACCGCGAGCAGCAGGTAGTGGCTGCCGCTGTCGGTGAGGGCCACCTGCAGCGCGACCGCGCCGTCACCCGCCCGCGCCACTGGCGTGACGGGGCCGCCGATCGGCGACCACGTGCCCGCAGACCACAGCTCGACGAAGACGCGCTCGACGTCGTTCACGCGGTACGACCAGGCGAGCCCGGGCGAGCCGCCATTCACGTGCGAGAGGGCGATCGCGCGCACCATCGGGTCGCTGCCGCCGGCCGTGCCGCGCGGGGGGCCCGCGTTCGAAACGAGCCCCGTGTTCACCTGCTTCACCTGAAACTGCGCCATGCCGATCGGAGGCAAGGCCGTCACCATGGCCCCGTCGCTGCCGGTCGCGAGATCGAACCCAGCGCTGGTGAGGCCGGTGAACGCCGGCGTGGGGCTCGTGAGCCACGCGCCCTGGCGCTCGGCCACCCGCACGCTGGTGCCGTTCTGCACCCAGGCCACCGTCAGCGTCGGCGTGAGTCTCGGCCCGACGAACGCGAGCCGCGGCGACGTCGCGGTCTCGGTGCCGCTGCGCGGCGGCCCCTCGTCGGTCGCGGCGTTCACCCAGCTGTTGCCCATCGACTTCTTCACCACGATGCGCGAACCGCCGGCTGCGAGGGTTTCGCTCCACGCGATGACGAGCTCGCCTGGGTAGCCGAGGCGCACGCACGGAGCGCTGGCGCTCTCGGCGACGGTGGTGTCGAAGGGGTCGCCGCCGTTCAGCCGCTCCCACGTGGTGGTCGAGGGAGGCAGGCGCGCGGCGTAGACGTTGCTGCCGTCAGCGCCCGCGTTCTCTTCCCACGCCACGACCAGGTTTCCCCCGGTTTCGGTCGTGAGCGACGGTGCCGAGACCGCGGGGCCGTCGTTCAGCTTGCCGCCGAGGGCGACCCAGGCAGCGCCGCTCCAGCGTGCGACGTGGACTTCGCCGTTCTCGCGCCACGCCGCGACGGGCAGGCCATCGCCCCCCGGTTCGATCGTGATGCCCGAGATGTCGGAGCCGACCGATGCGGGGAAGACGTTGAGCGGCGGCCCGAGCGCCCGCCACATCTGGCCTCCGATGCTGAACGTGGCGGTGCAGCGGGTGCGGCCGGTGCCGATGACGACCTCACCATCTTCGCAGTCGGGGTGGCCGCTCCACTGGGTGAAGCGCTGCTCGGTGCCGGTCGCGGTGAGCGTGACGCGGGTGCCGGGCTCGAAGTCGTTGCTGCAGTCGTTCGAGCTGCCGGCGCCGCAGTCGATGCCGTCGGCTGTGACCTTGCCGACGCCCGAGATGGTGACGTCGAGGCCGGGCCTCGTGCCGACGCTGGTGGGCTCGAGCACGATGACCCTGATCTCGGTGGTGTCGACGTGGCTGTCGTGGCCGGAGTGCGTGACGCCTCGCACGCCGAAGACGTACTCGCCGGGAGCGGTCGTGCTCGCAGGCAAGAGGTTCATCACGATGGGCTCGGCGCAGGGAGCGGACGGCGTGCCGAGCTGCTGGAAGCCCTCTCGCGGCTCGAGCTCGACGGCCCACGACGAGTCGGTGTTGCACGCCCCACGAAACGTGAACTGCGCGGTCTCGCCTGGCAAGACGCTGCGGACACCCGGCTCGGCGACGAGCCAGCTCCAGGTGCCGTTGCACAGACTGCAGCTCATCAGCCCCGCCAGGCACAGGTACCGTTTCATGCCGCGACGGTGTCAGGCGCTGCGCGGCACGACTAGAACCCAAAAAGGGTATGGGCTCGGGGTCGGGGTCGGCGCGCACCAGGGGAGCGAGCGCGCGCCATGCAGCTCCGTCACCGGGTGGTATCTAGAGGCATGCGTCGCTTCCTGCCTCTGCTCCTGCTCGTCATCGCCGCGGCGCCGCCGGCGGCCCGTGCGGTGCGCGTGAAGCTCGGCGGCACGATCTCGGACATCGAAGGCGAGACGGCGCCGTGGCCGGGTGGCGCGAAGCCGCTGCCGCTTCATGCGCTGAAGGGGCCGGTCGAGCTCACGGTCGAATTCCCGAGCGGTCGCACGTACCGGGCGGTGACGCGAGACCCGACGGTGCTCATCGCCGAGCCGACGACGCGGGTGCGAGGGGTGACGGTCGGGCTCGGCGTCTTCGAGACGTGGGGCGACGCGGTCACCGCGATCGAGCGCGAGCTCGACGTGCTGGGGCTGCCGGCGGGCGGCGAGCGCGACTCACGGTGGAGGCTGCGCGAGAAGCGGGTGAACCACCCCTCGTGGCCACTCGAGGGGTGCATTACGGTGACGGCGACGAACTTCGACAAGTCGTCGAAGAAGGTCGTGGTGGTGCTGGAGCTCGGCGAGAGCACGCCGCAGGTGTGGCACACGGTGCACGGCAAACACTCGACCGACACCTGCCCGCTGAGCAGTGGTCCGTAGCGCGCGAGACCGCGCAGCTTACCGGTCGACCCGTCTGCGGTGGTGATCGTGGCCTCGAACAGGCGCTCGGTGCCGACGAGCGACGGGTCGAAGCTCGAGCTCACGTCGAGACCGAAGATTTTCGTCTGCGAGGCAGCCGCGTCGGGAGTGCACTGGGCGCACGCCGCATGCGGGCAGGCGACGGCCGGCTCTTCCGTCGCGCGAAAAGAAACTCTCCCCAGTCGTCGAGACCGTGCCGGTGAGGAAGCTGTCGTCTCACGCGCGAAGACCTCGCCCTGGTGGAAGAAATGTTTCTCACCCGGTGGGGTGCCTCGGAGGGGCGGTGACCCAGTCACTGAGTGACACAGCCAGGAGGGGGGCGGGCAGGCGAGGAGAAATTCTCCTCACCTGGTGGGTGGGGCTCGGGGGCGGTGACCCAGTCAC
>JAEUJP010000300.1 GCA_016793725.1 Myxococcaceae bacterium
CACCGTTCGTGTACCCGGTGTCGCTCCGCCGGTTGCAGCTCACCAGCGGCTGCCCCGCCGTCGACGACAGCTCCTCGTCGCTCGGAGCGCCCTCTTCGTGCACGTCGAGCTCCGACACTCCGCACGCAGAGAGAAACACGCACGTGACACTGAAGAGGGCGTTTCGCATGCCCGCCGCGAAGCAGGGTCAGGGCCAGCCACGGCGCTTTACAGGTGTGGGGAAGTTGGCGGCACCGACGGGCGTTGAGAGCGGCACGTGGACGCTCCAGGTGTCTGCAAATCGGAAGTTTGCCGTCGCTCGCTGCGCATGGGAGCTTCGACGCGCCCATGATTCGCGAGGCGCTCCAAGACCTGAACCGCGTGCGGCAGATCGCGGTGATCGCGGGCCGGCACGGCTTCGGCGAGCTCGCCGACCGCGGGGGCCTGTGGTCGAAGCTCGGCCGCAAAGAGGTGGTCGAGCCGAGCCCCGAGGCCCGCGCCGAGTCGGGCGCACGCCGGTTCCGCCGCATGCTCAACGAGCTCGGAGCCACGTACATCAAGCTCGGCCAGGTGCTCTCGACCCGCGGCGATCTGCTGCCGGCGACCGTCATCGACGAGCTCTCGCTGCTGCAAGATCGCGTCGACCCCTTCCCCCTCGAGCAGGTGCGCGAGCAGATCAAGCGCGCGTTCGGCAAGCCGCTCGAAGAGCTCTTCAAGAGCTTCGACGAGACCCCCATCGCCGCCGCCTCGATCGCCCAGGTGCACCGCGCCGTCACCCAAGACGGCGACCAGGTCGTCGTGAAGGTGCAGCGCCCCGGCATCGGCGAGACGATTCGCGCCGACCTCTCGGTGCTGCACTACGGCGCGCGCGCGCTCGAGGCCGTCATCGAAGAGATGGGCATCTACAGCCCGACCACGCTCGTCGAAGAGTTCGACAAGGCGATTCACGAAGAGCTCGACTTCTTGAACGAGGCGGCGAACACGCGCGCGTTCTTCAAGAACCACCAGGGCCGCGACTACGTGCGAATTCCCAAGGTGTACGACGAGCTCACCGCGCGCACGGTGCTGACGCTCGAGTACCTCGAGGGCCAGAAGCTGAAAGACGCAAACCTCGACGAGGCCGCACGGCAGGCGCTCGCGAAGAACATTCTCGAGGGCGCGTTTCTCGAGCTGTTCGAAGACGGCCTCTTTCACGGCGACCCGCACCCCGGCAACTTCCTGGTGCAGCCGGGCCCCATCATGGCGCTGCTCGACTTCGGCCTCGTCGGCCGCGTCACGCGCCAGATGCAAGAGACGCTGATTCAGCTGATCCTCGCCGTCGCCCTCAAAGACTCGGGCTCGGTCGCGAAGCTGCTCTACCGCGTCGGCGTGCCCGACAGCCGCGCGAACCTGATCGGCTTCAAGAACGACATCGACGCGATCATCGGCCAGTACCTGCCGCGCGAGCTGAAAGACGTGAACGCGGCGAGCCTGCTGAGAGATCTGCTCGACCTCGTCGTGAAGTACCGCATTCGTGTGCCGCGCGAATACGCGATTCTCGCCCGCGCCGCCGTGCAGACCGAGGGCATCTTGCGCACCCTCTGGCCCGACATGAACATCGGCGAGATCGCGCTGCCCTACGCGAAGCGCATGCTCGCCGACCGGTATGACCCCGAGCAGCTCCAGGGCGGCGTGATGAAGACGCTCTTGCAGCTGCAGAACGTCGCCCAAGATCTGCCCATGCAGCTGTCGCAGATCATGCTCGACCTCGAGGCCGGCAAGTTTTCGGTCACCGTCAAGGCCGAGCAGATGAACGAGCTCAACAAGAACCTGCGCTCGCTCGCCCTCGTCGCCTTCTCGGGCCTCTGCGCCTGCGGCTTCATCGTCGGCGCGTTCATCTCGTTCGCCGGCACCGGCCCCAGCGTCGGCGGCGTCTCGGCCCTCGGCATCTTCGGCATCGTCGCCGCCGGCTTTCTCTTCGGCACCGCCCTCACCTGGTACGCGTTCGGCGGCCGCTTCGGGAAGATCTCGATCAAGCGCTTCACCGGGCGGAAATGAAAACACCCTCTCCCCCGCAGGGGAGAGGGTGTGGGTGAGGGGCCTTCGTTACTGCACGTTGAAGCTGCCGTTCACCGTGCCGCCGCCCGTCAGCGTCAGCGCGAACGTGCCGACGTAGTGACCTGCCGACACGCTCGTGAACGTCACCGAGCCCGCCGCCGTACGAATCGCGTACAGCGTGAGCCCCGCGCCGCCGCTCGCCGCCGTGTAGAGCTTCGCGCCGGTCACCTGCACCGTCGCCGCCGCGCCTGGGCAGGCCGTGAGCGGTATCACGACGCCCTCGGTGCCGGTGCTCGCATCGACCACGAACAGCGCCAGCTGCCCGTCTTCGTCTTGCCCGATCACCGCCAGGCCCCCCGTCAGCGTCGCCACCGTGCCCACAGCCGAGCACGTCATCGGAGCCGTCACGCTGCCCGAGTAGCTGCCCGTGCCCTGCGCGTCACACGACGGCACCCAGCACCGCCCACCCTGGCACTGCTGGCCCGCCGGGCACTGCGCGTTCGTCGTGCACATCGGAGGCCCCGCCACACACGTTCCCCCCTGGCACACCGCGCCCGGCCCACACTGCGCATCGCTCATGCACGGCGGAGGCGCCGACACACACGTGCCCGAAAAGCACCGCTGCCCGCTCGGGCACTGCGAGTCGACCTGGCACATGCCGACCACCACACACTGGCCGTTCTGGCAGGTCGCCGGCGAGCTGCACTGCGAGTCGCTCGTGCAGCCCGGGTTCGGGTTCGTCACGCACGTGCCGCCCTGGCACACCTGGCCCGCCGCACACTGCGCGTTCGTCGTGCACTGGGGCGGGCTCACCACGCCGCACCGCCCGCCGATGCACACGAGGCCCGACGCACAGTCGGCGTCGGCGACACACTCGGGCTCTACCGCGTAGTCTTCGAGCGAGCCGTTGAACGAGCCCACCACGTTCGCGCCCGCCGCCGTCACCGTCACCGTGCCGCTGCTCGCCAGCGCGACCGGCTCGCCCGTGTTGCCGTCGAAGATGCCCGCGAACGTGCTCTGGTTGTCGACCGCGCGCGTACCCACCGTGAACGGCGTCGACGTCACGATGCCGAAGAAGCGGCTGGGGCCCGCGCTCAGCGCCCCGATCACGACGTACGACACGCCCTGATCGTCGACCGCGATCGACTGCGGCCCGCCCGACTGCGGTGGCGTCGACTGCGCGCTGTACGTGCCGGTGCCCATGGGGCTCCCGTTCCACGTGTTGGGGTTCACGTTCGGCGCGTTGAACGTCGCCGTCGCCGCGTAGCCCACCCCGTTCAGCGCCTGCTGCGCCGCCTGCGCCGACGGCGCCTTCGGCCTCGCGAACTGCACCGTCGTAGAGCTCTGACAGCCCAAAAGACACACGACCGCTAGAAGGGCAGCCGCCCGTGACATCGACATGGCATTCACCTCGTGAGTGGACGCGCTCCGGCCCTCTCCCCGAACAGTGGGAGCGCGTCGTACGCCGCCTCAGTCACCCGAGGGCAATTTCACATTCATTTTTTGCGGGTCAGAACGGGCAGACGATGTCGACGCCGATGTCGCGCCCGACGTAGACGTTGCCGGTGCGCGGGTCGACGGCGACGGGCTCGACGTTTTCGGCCTTGCCGAAGGTGAACGCACCCAGCGCCGTGCCCGTCGGCGACAGCTTCATGATGCGCGAGCCCTGCGGGTCGTTCACGTAGATGTTGCCCGCGCTGTCGAACGCGAGATCGGTGGGGCCCGCGTGCACGTCGGAGCTCCCGTCGAACTTGCCGGGCTCGGTGCCGTGGCCGCCGATCTGCCCGGTGCGGTCACCCGTCGCCACGTCGAACCGCTCGAGAAACCGCTCGGAGATCTCGCCCACCCA
>JAEUJP010000373.1 GCA_016793725.1 Myxococcaceae bacterium
GCCGCCCAGCGGCTGACGGCGCTGGTGCGAGACCCGACCGCGGCGCCCGTGACGCTGACGCTCAGCGTGCCCAAGGGGCCCACGCTGCTCATGGCCGTGCTCGCGCTGGGGTTCTACGGGCTCATCGTGTGGGGCGCCGGCAAGAACGCCGTGTTCAGCATCGAGGGCGAGAAGCTCGTCGTGCGGCAGCGCTGGTTCGGGCTGGTGCGAAAGATCATCGAGCTGCCCCGCCAGTCGGTCAGTGACGTGCAGCTGAAGCAGGTGCGGTCGCTGTACCGGGTCGAGCTGGTCATGAACGACGGCTCCCGGGTGTTCGCGTGCACGGTGGGCCATCGCCGCGGGCCCGCTGAGGCCGAGAAGGTCAGGCAGCTCGCTCTGCGCGGAGCCGCCTGAGCCCCTGCGCGAAAAAGCCGCCGCCGAACCCGATCGCCCCCAGCACCGAGAGCCAGTAGGCGGGCTTCGGCTTGCCGCCGCCGACCGGGTACCGCACCGACACCGACGGCTGGTCGCCCGCCGCGAACGCCTGCAGCTTCGAGAGCGCCTCGGCGTGGGCCTTCATCACGTCGGGGTCAGACGTGCCGCTCGACAGGTCGACGCCGTCGGCCACGATGCGCGTGTCGCCGCCCTTCACCTCGAGGCGCGCCGAGCCCAGCGCCGAGACGGGAAACTGCTTCTGCTTGCCCGAGGCGAGCGCCCACGTGCAGCTGCCCGAAGGCCGGTCGCACGCGACGTCGACCTGCACCGGCTCGCCGTAGTGGAGGAACAGGCCGATCGCCCCGATGAGCACCGCGAAGGCCACCGTCACCCCGCCGAGAATCAGCAGCGCCAGCGCGTTCGGCTGCTGCTTCACAGCGTCACCTGCACCTTCACCACCGGCTTCACCTTCAGCGTGCCGAGCATCGCGGTGAAGGGCTTGATGCCGAAGTCGGGCTGGTTGAGCGCGTACTCGACGACGTTGCCGTGCCGCTTCAACCGAATGTCGCGCGTGACGCCACAGAGCGTGAGCTTGCCCGTGATCTCGGTGTCGCCGACCTCGGCCGCCTCGAAGACCACCTGCGGGAACTTCGACGAGCGCAGCACGTCTTCGCGAATGTTCTTCTCGATCTCCGAATAGAACGTCTTCGGCAGCGGCCCGCCCGCCGACTCGACGCGCAGCGACGACGCATCGAAGACGGCGCGCTTGTCGGCGATCTCGAGCTTCGTCACGCGAAGCTTCAGGTCGTGCGCGAGCGGCGAGAGCAGCCCGTCTTTGAACGTGAAGACGAACGCCTCACTCATTTCAGAAACGCTCCAATCGCGTCACGCACCTTCGGGTCATCGAGCAGGTTTACGTGCTCGGCCGCCGTGTACACCAGCTCCGACTCGAACGGGGGGGTGGCGTTCGCCGCCGCCACCGTGCCGTCACCGTCGCCGCGCACCGGGCGATCGAAGTCGAAGAACCCCGTGGGCTGCACGCGCAGCGCCACCGTCGTCTCGATGCCACGGCCGATCACCGCGAGCGCCCGGCGCGGCGCCTTCTCGAACTCGACCGGCATGTTCGCGCGATCGGCGAGCCGCTCGTTCAAGCGCTCGCGGCACGGCATCTTCCACCGCTGCCAGGCCTCGGGCGTCGAGATGGGCACGGTGATGGTGGCGTCGTGCTCGTCGACGAAGAAGTCGTCGGTGCGCGGCAACAGCTGCCACGTGGCCGGAAAGGTCCACAGCGCTTCGGGGCTCAAGAGCGCGCGGTTCAGGTTCGTCGGCGCACCGAAGAACAGGTCGCGAAACAGGCCCGGCGCCCCGTAAAACGGCACGCCGGCGAACACCACCGACGCGATCTTCTCGGGGCACTTCTGCACGGCCAGCATCGTGACCAGCCCGCCCATGCTGTGCGCGACGACGTTCGCGCGCCGCGCCCCGATCAGCTCGCACAGCTGCGCGCCGTTGTAGCGAAGATCGGCCCGCCAGTCGTAGCCGTACGCGGTGAAGCCGGGGAGCTCGGCTTCACCCCACTCCATGAAGCCGCCATAGACGTCGAACGCGTAGGGCCAGATGGTGAACTTCGTCATCGGGCCGCCGGGGTCGAGCGGCTTCATGCCGCCGCGGCAGGTGCCGAGCGACTCGCCCCCGACCCGAAAGGCGGCCGCCGGCTCGAGGTACGCCAGCCGATTCTGATCGTAGAGAAACGACCCGCGGTAGCCCGGCACGAGCACCGTGATCAGCTCGGCGTCGGGCACCGGGTGGCCCCGGTAGCGGTCGGAGGCGGTGCACGCGACGAGCACCGACCAGAGCAGCGGCGAGCAGGCGCGGCGCATGCGACCTTCAGTTCAGCAGCTTCGACGGCTTTCGTCCGCCCCCGCGTGCGGCGGCCACCCGCGCACGAGAGAACTTCTCGACCAGCATCAAGAGCGCATCGAACGTGTCGCGCAGCGCCCAGACGCGCGACTCGCCGTCTTCCATCGCGCGCGCTCGCTCGAGCCCCTCTTGCAGCGCCTTCATCGGCCCTGGGCAGTCGTGGCGGTCTCGAATCAGCCGCTCGGCCGTCTCTGAGTACAGCCGCCACGACGTCGACGTGTCGCCCTTGTCGAGCGCGCTCGCCGCGACGTTGATCGCGCCGTTCAGCACCGACGCCACCTGCTCGAGGCTCTTCGCGCTCGACCCGTCGAGCAGCGCGACCGGGTACTGCGGCACCATGCGCCGGCGCCGCGCCTTCTTCGCCAGCGACAGCACCGAGAGCGGGCGCTGCTCGGGCGTCGTCAGCAGCGGCACGAGGTACTTGTACGGCACGGCGAGCACGATGGGCCCATCGTCACCCTGCGCCAGCGTCACGACGCCGAGCGCCTCGCCGCGCGCCGAGATCAGCGGCGAGCCCGACAGATCGGGGGGGAAGTCGCCTTCGAGCCGGTAGACGGTCAGCCCGTCGCTGAGCACCTGAATCGCCGAGATCTTGACGTCGAGCCACCGCGTGCGCGTGCGCTCGCGGTTCAGGCTGAACGTGATCGCCTGCGTGCCCTCTTCGGCCAGCCGCTTCGGCGCCGGCGGCAGCGGGGCGAGCTCGATCGACGGAGACAGCAGCACCGCGAGGTCGCGCTTCGGGTCGATGCCCGCGACCAGCGGCACGTCGACCGCCTGCCCCGTCGCGAGGTGCCCCGTCACGTGCGACTCGTCGCTCACCACGTGCAGCGTCGTCACGATGCGGCCGGGCGCAGCGACGAAGCCCACGCCGTAGCTCTCTTTCAGCTCGAGCACCACGAACCCCTCGGCCGCCCGGGCGGCGATCTCTGCCAGTCGCTGGGCTTTGGAGCGCATCGTGGGCCTCAGACTAAAGCAGGGCAGTCGATGTGGGCTCAACTGGGGTCAGGGCCACCTGCCCCTTCGCCGCCACGAGCATCGAGTTCGCGCGGAACAGGCCGCGGCCCACGGGTGTGCGGGTCACCTTCAACCCCAGTGACTCGAGCCAGGTCTGCAGCTCGGCGATGGGGTGCGGGTAGACGCCGCCACCCTTGTTCCACCCGCGGCGCACGGCGCCCTCTTCGACGCGGGTCGCGGTGACCCCACGCTCGAGATCGAGCTCGCGCACCACGAGCACGCCACCCGGCCTCAGCGCCTTCACGCAGCGCTCGAGCCAGGCGCGCTGCTCGGCGACCGGGCAGTAGTGCAGCACGTCGAGCATGACGATCGCGTCGGGGCTGCCGAGCTCGACGGTGCGCGCGTCGGCGCTCACCACCTCGGCCCGGTCACCCAGCAAGAGGCGCGCGCCCGCGGCCTTCTTCTCGTCCCACTCGACGCAGCGCACGTGCGTGTCGGGCGACGCCTGCTTCAAGAAGAGCGCGAGCACCCCGAGCCCCGCGCCGAGATCGACGACGGTCTGACGCCCGACCAGCGCCGGCAGCACCATCGGGTAGACCGGGTCGAGCCGCACCTTCCACGCGACGTAGAGGCGGTGCTTGCGTGACAGCTTCGGCAGCGCGTCGTCGAGCGCCTCGAGCGCCTCGATGGTGAGCTCGGGCCGTTTGTGCAGGTTCGCCTTCTTCATGCGCGACGTGGCGATGAGGCCGGCGGGCACCGCACACACCGCGGCGAAGATGAGCGCGCCGACGAAGTACGACGAGCCCCAGAACTTCGCGAGCTCGAGCGCGTCTTTCGCCCGCACCTCGTCGAGCGTCAGCGGGGCCCACGTGCCGTACAAGAGCCGCTGGCCCAGCTGCACCGAGGCCAGCACCTCGAACGGCAAGAACGGAGGCGCCGAGATCGAGACCGCCGCCGCCACCGCCAGCTTGTTCAGGCGGAAGACCACCGCCAGCACCTGCGCCGCGAGCATCTGAAAGCCCAAGAACGGCGAGAGCCCGAAGAAGATGCCGACGCCCACGGCCACCCCGAACCGCCGAGGCTCGAGCTGCTCGCGCTTGAGCTGCCGCCAGGCCCGAATGACCCAGCGCGTGAGGCCCTTCCAGGGCAGAGGTGGCGTCGCCGTTACGTCGGGCACGTGGGTTTGAGCGCAATAGCACAAGGGTCGAAGCGGTTTGGTAAAGGGCACATCGACTTGAGCACCAAGGCCTGCGAGCGCATCGGCGCCTGCGTCATCATTCCCGTCTACGACCATGCCCGCACCGTCGGCGACGTGGTGAAGGGCAGCCTCACCCACGCGAACACCGTGCTGGTCTGCGACGACGGCTCGACCGACGGCAGCGGCGCGGCGGCACAGAGCGCCGGCGCGGTGGTGCTGAAGCACGAGGCCAACCGCGGCAAGGGCGCGGCGCTGCGCACGCTGTTCGACGAGGCCGCGAGGCGCGGGTTCAAGTACGCCATCTGCCTCGACGCCGACGGCCAGCACTACCCCGACGACATACCGAAGCTGGTCGACGAGGCCGAAAGAGAACCGGGCTGCCTGGTGGTCGGCTCGCGAGATCTCGAGAAGGCGGGCGCGCCGGGCAGCTCGCAGTTCGGCCGGAGGTTCTCGAACTTCTGGGTGTGGTTCGAATCGGGCGAGAAGGTCGCCGACTCGCAGTGCGGCTTTCGCGGGTACCCGCTGCCCGAGACGACGCTCGTGGCGGGCAGCCGCTCGCGCTACGACTTCGAGGTCGAGGTGCTGCTGCGCACCGCGTGGGCGGGGGTGCCGATTCGTTCGGTGCCCATTCGGGTGCTGTACCCGGCCGACCGCGTGACACACTTTCGGGCGTTCGCCGACAACGCGCGCATCTCGCTGCTGAACACGCTGACGTGTCTGAAGCTGCTCCTGCCGGTGCTGCTCGCGCCGATCATTCGCGACCGGTTTCGCAAGCCGGGGCTGTCGGGCGATGCCCTGCGGCGGTGGTCGTGGCTGGGCGGGCCCGGCCCGTTCTGGAGACCGGCGAGCGTGCTGCTCGCGCTGCTCGGGCCGTGGGGCGTGCTCGCCGGAGCGATGCTGGGTGCGGGCGCGGCGCCGACGGGGCTGGCGGTGTGGGGCATCGGCCTGCTCGCGAGCCAGGGCATCGTGCCGTGGCAGGCGGCGCTGATGCTGGCGATCGCGTTCTTCGCGTTCGGGCTGGTCGAGATCTCGGCGCGCAACGGCATGGTGCGAAAGGCGTACGGCCTCACGAAGCGCCAGTGGGGAGCGCCGAGCCGCGGGGGCTACTGGGGGCACCTGTTCTTCGTGGTGGTGGTGCGGGTGTTCGGCCCGTCGGTGACGTACCTGGCGCTGTACCCGATCACGCTCTACTTCGTGTTCGCGGCGCCCGAGAACCGGCGGGCGTCGATGCAGTTTCTCGATCGGGTGATGGGGCCGGCGACGGGCCTCGCGGCGTGGGCGCGCTGCTACCAGCACTTCCTCGCGTTCGCGCGGGTGATGGTCGACCGGCTCATTCTCGGCGCCGCCGGCAAAGAGGCGTTCAAGATGACCGAAAACGGCGTCGACCACATCATCGACACGAGCAGGCTCGGCAAGGGCATGTTGATGGTGACGGCGCACCTCGGGAACTACGACGTGGGCGGCGGCATTCTCGCGGGTCGCCTCGGCGCGCCGCTGGCGGTGGTGGCGTTTCAGAACGAGGTGGCGCACGTGAGGGCGCTGATCGACAAGCACACGGGGCCGGCGCCGAAGCTCCTGGCGGTGGGCAGCTCCGAGCTGGCGGCGCTCGACATCTTGCACGCACTGCGCGACGGGTACGTGGTGGCGATTCAGGGCGACCGCACGGTCGACCAGCGCGTGGCGCGGGTGCCGTTCTTCGGGCAGGAGGCCTCGTTTCCCGTGGGGCCGTTCGTGCTGGCGGCGATGTCGGGCTGCCCGGTGATCGTGACGTTCGGGGTGCAGGTCGGGCCGCGCACGTACGAGTTCGTGGCCGACGCGCCGAAGACGTACAAGTTCGAGCGCGGCAAGCCGCGCGACGCCCAGATCAACGAGTGGGTGCTGGGGTACGCGAGGCGGCTCGAAGAGATCGTGAAGAAGCACCCGTACCAGTGGTTCAACTTCTACGACTTCTGGGCGAGCCCCTCGTGATTCCGAAAGGCCCCGTGCGCCCGTGGAAGAAGCTGGGCGTCGCGTACGAGAAGAATCACACCATCTTCACGCTGCGTGAGCTGCGCGTCGAAGACCCGCGCACGGGCAAAGCGTGGCCGCGCGTCACCATCGACGCCCCCGACTGGGTGAACGTGGTCGCGGTGACCGACGACGAGCAGCTGGTGATGATTCGCCAGTTCCGCTTCGGCACGTGGGCGACGACGCTCGAGATTCCCGGGGGCATGCTCGACCCTGGTGAAGACGGGCTGACCGCCGGGGCGCGCGAGCTCGAAGAAGAGACGGGCTACCGGCCGCGGCACATCGTGCCGCTCGGCGTCAGCGAGCCGAACCCGGCGACGCAGAACAACCGCCTGCACCACTTTCTGGCGACGGGCTGCACGAAGGTGCACGCAGGCGAGCTCGACGAGAGCGAAGACATCGAGGTCGAGCTGGTGCCGGTGTCACAGGTCGACGCGCGGGTGCGCTCGGGTGAGATCACCCACTCGCTGGTGGTGACGGCGCTGTACTACTGGCGGCTCAACGAGGGGCGCTGAAGCGCGCCTACTTCACGGCCAGCGACACGACGCGCGCGACGATGTTGTCGGCGATGATCGCCTTCGCCGCGTCGGGGGTCATCGAGGCGAACGGCATCGCCGCGACCTCGAACGACCTCAGCACCTCGGGCTTCGCGGTGTCGTAGAGCCGCACCCGGTGATCGGCGGAGCCCACCAGGGCGCGGCTGCCGTCGGCCGAGAGCGTGACGGTCGTGACGCCCTCGGTCTGCTTGTCGAGCTTGCCGAGCATGCGGCCGCCCAACGAGTCCCACAGCATCACCACGGGCTCGCCGCCGTTGAACGTGGCCACCTTCTTCGAGCTGGGTGAGGCCGAGCCCAACGGGTGCTGGGGCAGGGTCGACGTCTCTTTGAGCTTCTTGCACTGGGGAAACGAGCTGGCCACGAGCATGCCGGTCTGCAGCGTGGTCACCAACACCTTGCCGTCGTCGGTGAAGTGGGCGGTGCGGCCGCGCAGCTCACACTTCGAGGGGCTCGCGTCGCCCGCGGGGTAGACCTCGGCGTTGCCCGAGACGCCGGCGACGGCGAGCCAGCTGCCGTCGGGGCTCCACGAGACGGTGGCGACGGCGTCGGGGTGCGCGCGCCGCACGAGCAGCTCGCCGTCTTTCACCGCGAACACGCGCACCTGGTAGGCGCGGTCGCCCACCGCGAGCCTCTCGCCCGAGGGGTCGAACATCATCGTGGTGATGGCCTCGTCGGCGGGGCCGGCCGACCACAGGAGCTTGCCGGTCTCGACGTCCCACAGGCGCACGCTGCGGTCGAGCCCGCCCGTCGCCGCGCGCTTGCCGGCGGCGTCGAGGGCGACGGCGAGAATCGTCTCGGTGTGCCCGACGAGCTCGAGCGCGCCATCGGCCAGCTTCTTCACCTCGCCGCCCCTGGGCGCCGGGCGCTCGATCGTCGTCGCGCCGGCGTCGAGCGCTGCCACGGGCGCCGCGGCG
This sequence comes from Myxococcaceae bacterium, assembly GCA_016793725.1. Classification (GTDB taxonomy): domain Bacteria; phylum Myxococcota; class Myxococcia; order Myxococcales; family Myxococcaceae; genus Xiheicaenimonas; species Xiheicaenimonas phototrophica. The sequence continues at coordinate 7,965 of JAEUJP010000373.1, forward strand.
TCGGGAGCCGACGTCGCGGCCGGCTGCTTGCACCCGGAGGCGAGCAGCAGATTCACGAAGAGCACCGTCAGCACGAGTCGCTTCACCGAGCCACCCTCTTCTTCTTGAGCTTCGCGAGGCCCTGAGCCCTTCGCGTCCACGGGCCGGAGCGGCCGCCGCTCTTGTGCTCGAGCATGACGTGCTCGATCACCATGCCGCGGTCAGACGACTTCAGCATGTCGTAGACGGTGAGGGCCGCAGCGCTGACGGCGGTGAGGGCCTCCATCTCGACGCCCGTGCGGTCGACGGTCTTCACGACGGCCCTCAGCTCGACGCCGACCGTGACGGGCTTCACCTCGACCTCGACCGAAGAGAGCGCGATCGGGTGGCACAGCGGCACGACGTCAGGAGTGCGTTTGGCCGCCATTACGCCGGCGAGCCGCGCGGCGGCGACGACGTCGCCCTTCTCGACCTTGCCGGAGCGGATCTTCTGAAGCGTCGCGGGCAACATGCGCACGCGCGCGACGGCGACCGCGATGCGTTCGGTCGGCGCCTTCCCCCCGATGTCCACCATGCGCATCGGTGAACCGCGTCAGTCGTCGAGAATGAACTTGCGCGGGTTCTGCGCGATGCCGTTCACGCGCACTTCGTAGTGCAGGTGCGGCCCGGTCGAGCGGCCCGTGTTGCCGAGGAGCGCGATGACGAGGCCGCGCTTCACCTTCTCGCCGGCCTTCACCTTCACCGTGGCGAGGTGGCCATAGCGGGTCTTGATGCCGTAGCCATGGTCGATGACGAGCACGTTGCCGTAGCCGCCTTCGAGGCCGCTGAACACCACGGTGCCGTCGGAGGGCGAGATGACCTCTTTGCCGTGAGGGCCCGCGATGTCCATACCGGCGTGCATCACGCGCTCCGACGTGTACGGGTCGAGGCGAACGCCGAAGTCGCTGGTCACCCAGCCGCGGGTCGGCCACACGCTGGGCACCGAGGCCAGCATGAAGCGCTGATCTTGGAAGTAGGCCTGCAGCTCTTGCAGGCTCTGCTCTTGCCGAACCGCTTCGGCCGAGAGCTTGTCGAGCTTGTCAGAGAGCGCCTTGGGGGTCTCGGAGGCCTTCGGGCGAATGAACGGGTTCTCACCGCTCGGCACCTGGTTCTGCGGCTCGGTCTCGGTCGGGCCCATGGCGAGGTTGCGCTGCGGGTCAGACAGGAGCGTGATGGCGCGCAGCTTCTGGTCGAAGCGCTCGACGCGGTCGAGCGTGCCACCCATGTGCTCGACCTTCTCGCCGATCGCGCGCAGCTCGGCCTTGAGGGCCAGGTTCTCGTCGCGCAGCGAGCGGTTCTCGGAGGCGTCTTTCGCCACGAAGACGTAGTGCACCCCGGCGCCCGCGATGACCGAAAACACGATCGCGCTCGCGATGGCCGCCTGCAGAAGCCACTTCTTCTTGAAGTGATACCGACGGACCTCGGCGGTCGCCTGATCAGGAACGACGATCAGCGTGAACGTCTCGTTGGCCACCTACGCTCCTCTTCGGCAGTTTTTTGGTCACCGGGTGTGAATGTACCCGGTGCTACCACTCAGTGACGTGCGACGGTGACGCAGAGTGTCGCAACCCGGTGCCGCAAGCAACAATAAACACCGGTTCAGGCTACGGTTTTCACGACGATGACCGTGATGTTGTCGTCACCGCCTCGCTCGTTGGCGAGCTCGATCAACTTCTTCGGCGCATCTTTGAGATCGCTACAGCCCGAGATGATCTCTCTGATCTCTTTGTCGTCGACGAGGTTCGCGAGACCGTCGGAGCAGAGAATGAAGGCGTCTTGGTCTTCGGTGAGGAGGCCCATGACATCGACCTGCACTTCTTCTTCGAAGCCGACGGAGCGGGTGATGATGTTCTTGTAGCGGCTGTGCTTCGCCTCGTCGGGCGTGATCATGCCCGCCTTGATCTGCTCGTTGACCAGCGAGTGATCTTCGCTGATCTGCTGAATCAGGTCGCCGCGCACCAGGTAGGCCCGGCTGTCGCCGACGTGGGCGAACAGCGCGTGGTTGCCTCGCACCAGGAGCGAGATGACCGTCGTGCCCATGCCGTTGAGCCGCGGGTCATCTTGGGCCGCCTTGAAGATCTCGAGGCACGCCCGCTCGACCGCGCCGCGCAAGAACTCGGGCAGCGGCGAATCTTGAAGATTCGTCTCGGCCTTGAACGGGTTGTCGGCCTGATCGCGCGCGTGGCGCAGCTCGCGATCGATCGTCTCGACCGCGATGCGCGACGCCGTGCCCCCCCCCGCGTGGCCACCCATGCCGTCGGCCACCACGAACAGCTGCAGCTCTTCGTCGATCAGGAAGCTGTCTTCGTTGTGGTTGCGCTTGCGGCCGACATCGGTCAGCCCGGCTGACAAGACCTTCATCATCGCCTGTGCGCCCTCCGCCTCACGCGCGCGAACGTTAAGCGAGCGAATGTGACAGGGCAAGGATGCGTTTCAGCACGCCTTGCGCTTTTTCATGAGCGCTCGGGCTCTCGGTCACGCGGCACGCCCACGTGCCCGCGGGGCACGCCGCGCCGCCTGCAGCAGCGCCTGCGCCGCGCCGACCGCCTGCTGCGAGATCTCGACACCCGACAGCATGCGGGCGAGCTCTCGCTCCCGCGCCGTCAGCTCGCTCAGCGTCGACACCACCGACCGCGTACGGCCCCGCGACGTGGCCTTCTCGATGCGCAGGTGCTGGTCGGCGTGCGCCGCGACCTGCGGCAGGTGGGTCACACACAGCACCTGCCGGGTCTGGCTCACCTCGCGCAAGAGCCGCCCGACCGCGTCGGCCACGGCCCCCCCGACGCCCGCATCGGCCTCGTCGAAGACGCACGTGCAGGCATCGTCGTCGGCGAGGGCCGACCTCAGCGCGAGCATGAGCCGCGAGGCCTCGCCGCCCGACGCCACCTTGTGCAGCGGCCGCGCAGGCTCGCCCGGGTTCGCCGTGAACCACAGCTCGACCGCGTCGGCGCCGTTGGGGCCCAGCTCGGCGTGCCCGACCCGCACCTCGAAGACGCCCTTGCCGATCGCGAGCCGCGACAGCCGCTCGCGCACCGCCTGCTCGATGACCCGCGACGCCTTCTTGCGCGCCTGGGTGAGCGGCGCCGCCGCTGCGAGCACCCTCTTCTTCTGCTCGTCGCGCTCGAGCTCGAGCCCCGCGCGCCGCTCTTTGCGTGAGCGCAGCTCTTCGAGCTTCGCCAC
>JAEUJP010000383.1 GCA_016793725.1 Myxococcaceae bacterium
CCGCGACGGTCTCGACCGACGGGCAGTGCTCGATGAGCGCGCGCCGATCTTCGAGCGTGAGCGCCGGCCGCCTCGCGATGCGATCCCAGTTGAGGCGGTTGCCTCCGAAGCGAAACCCCTGCGGCCACTTGTCGACGCGAAACACGTTCGCGCCGAGCTGGCTCAAGTCGCGGTTCACCTTGATGCTCAGGCCCTCGAGCAGCGCCATCATCGTGACCACCGTCGCGACGCCGATGACGATGCCGAGCAGCGTCAACATCGAGCGCAGCGGGTTCGCCACGAACGTGCCGAACGAGAGCCGCAGGTTGTCGATGAAGACGCGAATCATCGGCTCACTCGTGCCTCAGCGCCTCGACCGGGTCCAGGTTCGCCGCGCGCGCCGCCGGCCAGATGCCGAACACGAGCCCGACCGCCGCAGCGAAGCCGACCCCGAAGAACACCGTCGACGCCTTCACCGTGGCGGCGAGCGGCGTCACCCAGCTCACCACCTTCGCGCCGAGCAGCCCGACGATCGTACCGAGCAGGCCGCCGACCGCCGACACCACGACGGCCTCGAGAATGAACTGCAGCACGATGGTGCGCTTCTTCGCGCCGAGCGCCCGCCGCACCCCGATCTCGCGCGTGCGCTCGCGCACCGACACCAGCATGATGTTCATGATGCCGATGCCACCGACCAGCAGCGTGATGAAGCCGATCGCGACGGCGACGCCGTAGAGCGCGCCGGTCAGCTGGTTGTAGACGCCGGCCAGCTGCTCGGCCCGGTTGATCGCGAAGTCGTCGGGCTTGCTCGGCGGCGTCTGGCGCGCGCGCCGCAAGATGCCCACCAGCTCGTCTTCGGCCGCGTCGAGCAGCTCGGGCGAGCGAACCTTCACGCCGATGGTGTGGCTGCGATAGCCGTTGTGCAGCGCGCGAAACGTCTTCAAGGGAATGAGAACCGTGAGGTCCTGATTTTCGTCGAGCACCTTGCCCTTCGCCGCCAGCACGCCGACCACCGCGAACGGGCGGCCGTTGACACGAATGCGCGCGCCGAGCGGGCTCGAGTGGGGGAAGAGCGTCGACGCGACGTCGGCGCCGATCACCGCCACCGACGCGAGGTTGTCGTCGTCAGAGCCCGTGAGAAAGCGGCCCTGCGTCACGTCGTAGCCGCCCACCTGCGCGTATTCGGGCGTCGTGCCGGTGATGTCGACGGCGCTCAGGTCGATGCCGTTGAACGAGATGTCCTCTTCGTTGCTCATCCACGGGGCGACCGCTTCGGCGAACGTGCTCTGCGCGCGCACCGCCTCGACCTGCTCCATCGTGATGTTCTTGCGGTTGCGAAACTCCCACCAGTTGCCCATCTGCACCCACGGGCGCTTGCTGACGTAGAGCGACGACGGCCCGATCGTCTCGAGCTGCTTCTCGAACGACGTGTTGAGCCCCTGAATGATGCCGAGAATGGCGAGCAGCGTCGCCACGCCGATGCCCACGCCGACCGTCGTCAGCACCGTGCGCAGGCGGTGCGCCGAGAGGCTGCGCAGGGCGATGCGCGAGCCTTCGATGAAGTCGACGCGAAAGCTCACGCGCGCGCCACCTGCGCGCCCGGCCCGTCGGCCACCACGTGCCCGTCTGAGAGCCGCACCGCCCTCGGGCACCGCGCCGCCAGCTTCGGCTCGTGCGTCACCAGCACCAGCGTGTGCCCCTGGCCGTGCAGCGTCTCGAACAGCTTCACGATCTCTTCACCGGTCGCCGAGTCGAGGTTGCCCGTCGGCTCGTCGGCGAGCAGCAGCGACGGCTCGCCCGCCAGCGCCCGCGCGATCGCCACGCGCTGCCGCTGACCGCCGCTCAGCTCGTTCGGCTTGTGGCTCATGCGCTCTTCGAGCCGCACTGCCTTCAGCGCCTCGATCGCCTTCGCTCGCCGCTCTTTGGCGCCGACCCCGCGGTACACCAGCGGCAGCTCGACGTTCGCCAGCGCCGTCTCGCGCGGCAGCAGCTGGAAGTTCTGGAAGATGAAGCCGATCTCACGGTTGCGAATGTCGGCCAGCTCGTCGTCGACCATGTGCGAGACGTCTTTGCCGTTCAGCATGTAGCGGCCCGACGTCGGCGTATCGAGGCAGCCGATCACGTTCATCAGCGTCGACTTGCCCGAGCCCGACTGCCCGATGATCGCCACCCACTCGCCCTTCTCGATGCCGATCGACACGCCCTGCAGCGCGTGAACCTTCTCTTGGCCCACCTGGTAGGTGCGGTGAATGTCGGTGAGCTGAATCAGCATCGCGCAGGCTCCGAACGCGGGTACAGGCAGCTCTTCCGGCTGACCCTTTCGAGCGCTTCGCGTGATCTCGGTGCGCCGGAAAACCAGCCTGTCCCCTTCATCCCTTTCCCTTGCCGAAGCCGCCCTTTTTTTCGCCCGGCTTCACCTCTTCGACGCGGTCGCCGTCTTTCAGCTCTTTTGCGAGCGTTCGGTACGGGCCCTCGACGACGCGGTCACCCTCGGCCAGCCCCTCGAGCACCTCGACGTCGGTGTCCGACGAGATGCCGGTGCGCACCCGCCGCACGTGGGTCTTGTTCTCGCCGTCGACCACGAACACCACCTTCGCGAACGCTTCGGTCGTCTTCGGCGCCTCGAGCTTCTTGCCCTCGATGTCGGCCGGCAGATCTTTGAGCATCTTCGCGGGCCGCACCGTGACGGCCTGAACCGGCACCACCAGCGCGCTCTCGCGGCTCTCGGCGACGATCTTCACCTCGCTCGACATGCCCGGCAGCACGCCGGGCGGGCGCGCCGTGAGCGCCACCGTCACGGGGAAGCTGGTCGTCTCGGCCTCGCTGCCCTGGTTTCGAATCAGCGCCTTCTGCGCGATCTCGACGACGGTGCCCTCGAACGACTGGCCCTCGAGGGCGTCGACCCGCACCTCGCTCTTCTGGCCGACCTTGAGGTGCACGACCTCGTGCTCGCCGACCTCGATCTTGACCTCCATCGTGGCGAGCGCGGCGATCGTCATCACGACGTCTTCGCTGAAGTCCGAGCCGCGCACGCGCTCGCCGACCTCGCGGCTGAGCTCGATGACGGTGCCGTCGATGGGCGAGAAGAGCGTCGTCTTGGCCAGGTCGGAGCTCGCCTCTTCGAGCCGCGCCATCGCCTGAGACGCGCGATCGTTCAGCGCCGCCACCTGCGCGAGCGCCGCGTCGCGGTCGGCCGTCACCTTCTCGACCTCGGCCTTCGACGCGAGGCCCTTCTCGACGAGCCCGGCGACGCGCACGACCTCGGCGGCGACGCGGTCGGCGTTCACCTGCGCGGCCTTGGTGTCGGCCCTCGCGGCGCTGACGGCGGCCGTCGCCTGCTTCACGGCGGCCTCGAAGCGGCGCCGGTCGATCTTGCCGAGCACCTGCCCGCGGGTGACGGCCTCGCCCGCCTTCACGTTCAGCTCCATGAGGTCGCCCGACAGCGACGACGAGATCTTCACCGTGGTCGCCGCCTGCACCTTGCCGGCGCCGGTGACCGTGCGCGTGATCGCCGCCTTCTTCGCGGCGCCGACCTGCACCTCGACCGCCGGAGGCGGCTTGTCTTTGAGCCCCGCCACCGCGATCGCTCCCGAGCCCAGCACGAGCACTGCGGCGATGAGCCCCTTCCACCAGGTCATTTGTCACCCTCCACGTCGGCGCCGACGACACGTTTGAGCGCAGCGCGCGCGATCTCGACGTCGACGCGGGCCTGCAGGCTGCTGAGCTGTGCGGTGATCAGCTTCACCTGCGCGTCACGCACCTCGATGGTCGAGCCCGCACCGGCGTTGAAGCGCTCTTCGGCGAGCGTCAGGCCCGCCTGGCTCAGCCTCAGGTTGTCGGCCGCCACCGCCGCCACCTGCAGCTGCGTCTCGAGCGCGCGAATGACGCGTCGCAGATCGCCGCCGAGGTCGACCTCGGCCCGCTCGCGCTGCAGCGTCGCCTGTGACAGCGACTCGCGCGCCTGGTTCAGCTGCGCCTGGTTGCCGAAGCCGTTGAACACGTTCCAGCTCAGGTTGAGGCCGCCCCACAGCACGTTGTTGCGCGACGGGTCGGTGAAGAACGGGTCGACGGTCGGCGCCTGGCGCTGGTACCCGCCCTGCAGGCTCACGCTCGGTAGAAACGGGGCCCAGCCGAGGTCGACCGCGCTCTGCTGCACCGCCACCTGCGCGTCGAGCGCCTGCAGGAGCGGCCGGTGCTTCTTCGCGACGGCGAGCGCGGTGTCATAGGCGGGCGCGGGGGCCTGCGGCTCGTCTTGCGCGATGCCGCCGGGGTCGACGGCCTCGACGTCGCGGGTCGACTGGCCGAGCCACTTCAAGAGCTCGACCTGGCTCGCCACCACGGTCTGCACCTGACGCAGCGAGCTGATGCGATCGTTGCCGAGGTTCACCTGGGCGTTCAGCGCGTCGAACTTTCCCGCGCGGCCGGCCTGGTAGAGGCTCTCGGCGCGGGCGACCTGGTCTTGGCTGCGCTTCACCGCGTTCTCGAGCACGCTGAGCGACAGCTGGGCCTGCAACAGCGTGAAGAAGCGGTTCACCGCCTCTTGTTCGCTGACGAGCCGCTGCTCGGCGAGCTGGCCCTCGGCGGCGGTCTCTTGGTGGCCGGCCTGGGCGATCTGGTTCCACCACCGGCCACCGTCGTAGATGAGCTGGCTCACGGTGATGCCGAGGTTGAAGTTCGCGCGGCTCGTGCTGATGGGTATGTCGCCGATGCGCTGCTGAAACCCGGTGATGTTGCCGGTCGCATCGAAGACCGGCGCGTTCTGCAGCACGCGCTGCGCGCCGGCATAGAAGCCCTGCCCCTGCGCGGTCACCGACAGCTGCGGGTAGATGGCCGACTTCGCGACGTCGACGCCGAGCGTCTGGCGGCGTACCTCGATCTCGGCGCGGAGCGCCTCGAGGTTCTGGCGCGAGGCAGCCTTCACCTCGTCGAGGGTGATGGGCGCGGCGAGCGCCAGGGCGACGAGCGCGGCGATCACGATGGGGGGGCTCCTTGACCCGGCGGCGGAGCGAGGCCGGGCAGCCCCACCAGCACCGCCGACAGCATGACGTACAGCAAGAGGCACAGCGCGAGCCCACGCGAGGGCTTGAGCTTCGTGCCCTGCGCGAAGCCCAGGCCGAGCAGCACGACCGCCCAGACGTTGAAGAAGTCGACCTGGCGCAGCACGCGGCCGAGCTTCGCGGCCTCGGGCCCGACCAGCACCGAGAGCGACGACGGCAAGAGATCTTGCGCCATCGAGGCCGTAACGACGCCCTGCTTCAGCGCCACGACGCCGTAGATGACGTGAAACAGGGCGATGGGCAGAAACGCCACGGCCGCGACGGTGAAGGCCTCGGCGAACACGAGCTTCTTGCCCGCAAGCCAGGCGGCGACCTTCAGCGCGACCGAGACGAGCAGCAGCACGAGCGGCATGACGAAGATGCCCTTGGCGGCGCCGCCGACGAGCGCGATGCGGTGGGCCTGCTGCACCTCTTCGCCGAGCTCGCGCTCCGACGACTTCGCGAGCTCGCCGGTCATTTCCAGCTTTCGAATCACGGCGGCCGTCGGGTCCAACCGGTATGCGAACGCGACGCCCGAGAACGTCACGGCCGCGCAGAGCGCCAACATGGGCAACCCCCAGCGCCGCCCTTCGACCGCGCGGGGTACGGAGCTGACGGGATCTAGGAGTGTCTTCAGCACAGGCGCGCGGCAATAACGCTCAAGGGCCCCTGCCATTTCAAGCTGTTCGACCTGTAGCGGGCTGTAGCCGATTTTTTGCCGGGTATCTGGAGCCGGGGTAGGAACGAGGGCGGGAGACTCATGGTCGACAGCACCGATCTCGCGCAGGTTCTCACCGAAGCCAAAGACATCGCAGCGACCGTTGGCCAGCCCCTCACGACCGCACACGTGCTGCTCGCGATGTACACGGTCGAGAACCGCGCTGCGCTGCTCTTGAAAGAGCGCGGCGTCGACGAAGACCGGCTGCTCGAGCTGCTCACGCACGCGCCGCGAGAGCAAGACGGCCTGGTGCGAGAGCTCAAGGAGCGCGCCCGCGAGATCGCCCACGGCTGTGGCTCGACGGAAGCAGACTGCATGCACACGCTGATCGCGGCCACGAGGCTGCGCTGCGCGGCACAAGATCTGCTGTTCAAGACCGGCATCGATCTCACCGGCCTGCGCAACACGGCGCTGTCGTACTTCACGTCGGGCCGCATGCCGCGGCGGCTGATGTTGTCGCGCGAGCTGCCTCCAGGAGTGCCGCGCAGCCCGAGCGGCCGGCCGCTCGGCGCGCCGCCGGCGCCGCTGCCGCACCCGATGGCCCAGATTCGCACCGCCACCGTGCCGCAGGCGAAGTCTCAACCGGCGACGCTGAAGCCGTTGACGGCGCGCGACCTGGTCGACGAGATCACCGACCGCGAGGTGCAGGAGCTCGAAGCCATCGCGAAGGTCGCCTCGACGCCCCCGCCCGTGACCGAGGCTGCGACGCCGGCGGCGTACACGGCGAAGGGCTTCGAGCTCGACGCCCGCGCGTTTCCCCTGCTCGCGTCGCTGTCGCGCAACCTGACGGCGGCGGCGAAGGCCGGTGAGCTCGACCCCGTGGTGGGCCGCGCGAAAGAGATCGACGAGGTCATCGACATTCTCGGCAAGCGCCGCACGAACAACCCGTGCCTGGTCGGTGAGCCGGGCGTCGGCAAGACGGCGGTGGTCGAGGGTGTGGCGCAGCAGCTCGCGGCGCTGAAGGGCGCGCTGGGCGAGCGCATCATTCTCGAGCTCGACATGGGCACGCTGGTCGCGGGCACGCAGCTGCGCGGCTCGTTCAGCGAGAAGCTGAACGGCATCAAAGACGAGGTGAAGAAGGCCGAAGGCCGCATCGTGGTCTTCATCGACGAGCTGCACACGCTGGTCGGCGCGGGCTCGACGGGCGACGGCCCTCAAGACGCGGCGAACGAGCTGAAGGCGGCGATGTCGCGCGGCGACTTCCCCTGCATCGGCGCGACGACGCACGACGAGTTTCGCAAACACATTCAGACCGACCCGGCGCTCGAGCGGCGCTTCACGCCGGTGGTGGTGAACGAGCCGTCGGTGCCCGACACCGTCTACATCTTGAACGGCGTGATCGGCCGGTACGAAGAGCACCACGGGCTGACGTACACGCCCGAGGCGCTGACGGCGGCGGCGTCGCTGGCGGCGAAGTACGTGAGCGACCGGTTTCTGCCCGACAAGGCGATCTCGATCGCCGACCTGGCGGGCTCGCGCTGCGCGCGTGAAGGCAAAGGCACGGTCGAGCCGGCCGACGTGGCGCGCATCGTGTCGAAGCTCGCCGGCATTCCCGAAGAGCGGCTCTTGATGAACGACTCGGCGCGGCTGTTGAGGTTGGAGACCGACCTCGCGTCGCGCGTGATCGGCCACGGCGACGTGATCGAGCGGGTCGCGAAGGTGATTCGGCGCAACTACGCCGGGTTCTCGAGCCGCCGGCCGATGGGCTCGTTCTTGTTCCTGGGCCCCACGGGTGTCGGCAAGACCGAGCTCGCGCGGGCGCTGGCCGACGTGCTGTTCGGCAGCCGCGACGCGATGGTGCGCGTCGACATGAGCGAGCTGTCTGAGGCGCACGGCGTCTCGCGCCTCATCGGGGCCCCGGCGGGCTACGTGGGCTACGGCGACGGCGGGCAGCTGACCGAGCCGGTGCGCAGGCGCCCGTCGTCGGTGGTGGTGCTCGACGAGATCGAGAAGGCGAACCGCGAGGTGCTGATGCTGCTGCTCCAGGTGCTCGAAGAGGGCCGCCTGACCGACGGCAAGGGCCGCCACATCGACTTCTCGAACGCGGTGGTGGTGCTGACGACGAACCTCGGCGCCGAGGCGTTCACCGAGAAGGTGAAGAGGGTGGGCTTCGGGGCTTCGGCGCAGGTGGTGAAGAGCGACGACGCGTCGAGCGCGGCCAAGAAGGCGCTGCCTCCCGAGCTGTGGAACCGCATCGACGAGCGCTGCGTGTTCAGGCCGCTCGAGCAGCTCGAGGTCGCCCGCATCGCAGGCCTGCTGATCGGCGAGAGCAGCAAGCGGCTGTCGAGCGAGAAGGGCATCGAGTACCAGGCCGGCGACGACGTGATTCGGCTGCTGCTCGAGCGCGGCGGGTTCGACCCGGCGCTGGGCGCACGCCCGATGCGGCAGACGGTGCAGCGGCTGGTCGAAGGCCCGCTCGCCGAGCGCATCTTGAGCGGCGAGCTCAAGTCGGGCGACCGCGTGAGAATCGGCGTGAAAGACGACCAGCTCACGTTCGCGCGCGGCTAAAATTTCTGGTCGCTGCGCTCCCGTTTCCGCGCCGGAGGCGCGGGGCCTGTCGAGCGCCTCGCCCGACAGACGTTGAAACCGGCGCCCGACACCTCGGTGCGCGCGCGGCTGCCGTGGCGCCGTCGTCACCTGCCGAGCCGTGGGGCCGCATCACCGAGCGCGGCCTTCGCGCGCGCGTGCAGCTTCGGGTCGAGGCCGTACCTCTCGAGGGTCGCGACCACGTCTTCGAGCCCGGCGCGATCTCGGTCGAGCTGGGCGAGCGCGAGCACCGACCGCGCACGCCACGGCCCCGTCGAGCCGTAGAGCGCGAGCGACCTCTTCAGCGCATCACGCGCCTCGGCGCCCTGCCCGCCCGCGACGAGCGCTTCGCCGAGGCCGCGCCAGCACGCCGCTTCGTCTTGGGGGTACTTGCCCGCCACCTTCGGCGCGAGCTCGACGGCGGCGCGCAGCGCGGTCAGCGCCTCGTCGACCTCGCCGCGGGCCAGCCGAACGTCGCCCTCGGCGCACAGCGAACGCATGAACAGAAACTGCTTGTCGAGGCGATGCTTCGTGAAGATCGCCTTCGCGCGCTCGACGGCGGCGAGGGCGTCATCACCCCTGCCCGCCGCCGCGAGAATGAGCGCCGTCAGGTTCAGGTTCACCCCGACGCGGGGGTAGTCGTCGCCGAACGCCCGCGCCCAGACGGCGCCGGCGCGGTTCACGTGGGCCGTCGCCTGCTCGAGCTGGCCGCGCGCGAGCTCGACCTCTGCGAGGTTGTGGAGCAGGTCGCCCAGCCGGTGGCTCTCGGGGCCGAAGTGCTCTTCGGTGTGCGTGATGGCCTGCCGCAGCGACTGCATGCCCGGCTCGAGGTCGCCGCGCACCAACTGCACCAGCGCCAGCCCCCCGTAGAGCTGACCCGCAGCGAGGCGGCGCTCGTCTGCCGGCAGCGCGCCGAGCTGAGCCTCGCACGCCGCATACGCCGCATACGCCGCGTCGAGCTTCTCTTGTCGAAACCGCAAGCGCCCCAACGCGAGCTCGTGCCGGACCTGAAGCGACGGGTCGGCGCCGATCGCCCGCAGGTTCGCCGCCAGGTTGGCCTCGGCGCGGTCGGCCTCGTCGAAGCGCGCATCGTCGGTGCAGACGCGCATCTTGAGCAGCCACACGTCAGCGAGCAGGTGGGGGTACTGGGCCTCGGTGCCGGCCAGCACTGCAGCCTCGATGCGGCGATCGAGGTCGGCGCCCTGCTCCATCGTCGAGCGCAGCTTGCGCGCGAACTCGGCGGCCAGCAGCTCGGCCTCGCCCTCGACGGCCTTCACGCCCGACGCGCGCGCCGCGGTGAGCCCCTGCTCGGCGGCGGCGCGGCCCTTCTCGTAGAGCCCGAGCACCAGCAGCTGGCGCGTGGCGGCCCCTTCTTCACGAAGCGCGGCAACCCGGCTGCGCTGCTCGGCGGTCAGCTTCGTACCTCCGGCCGCGGTCAAGAACCCGGGGTCTGAGCAGCGGCCGAGCGACAGCAGCTCGTCGACCGCCTCGATCGACTTCGCGAAGGCAGCGGGCTGCTGCTCCAGGGCTGCGAGCGTCGCGTCGACGCCGCGCAGGCTCTGCTGAAGACACGCCATCTTCAGATCCATCAGCTGTTCCGACTGCTCGCCCGAGACACGCGTGGCCTCGCACGCCCTCTGGTGCGCGTCGGCCCAGCGCAGCGCGAACGTGTCGAGCCGGTCGAACACACGCGCTGCCGTCGCTGCCTCCGCCGGCGGAGCCACCGCCTTCAGCGCCCCTTTGCGCTCTGCATTCCACACAGCTGCGACGAGGCCGGGGCCCGCGCTGCACGGCTGCGCCGACCCGCGAACGAATGTCGCGTACCCCGCGACGGGCACCAGCACCGCCGCGACGGCCGCCGCTGCCCACGCCGCCGTCTTTGGGCGCACGACGCGCTCGAGCTCGGCGACGAGCGCCGCCATCGACGGGTGCCGACTCGACGGGTCGCGCTCGAGCCCGCGCTCGATGATCTGCCGCAGCGCCACCGGCCCTTCGCCGCTCAGCGCCTCACGCAGCACGAGGCAGAACGCGTACTGATCGGCCGCAGCGGTCGCCGCCTTGCCCGCGAGCACCTCGGGCGCCATGTAGTGTGCGGTGCCGGCCGCGGCCTCGGCGACGTCGACGTCGTGTGCGAGGCCGAAGTCGCTGACGCGCACGCGGCCGTC
>JAEUJP010000399.1 GCA_016793725.1 Myxococcaceae bacterium
GCGACGCTGCTCCGAGAGATCTCGCAGCTGCCAGACCCGAACAGCCTCTCGGCCGAGGTGGTCGAGAAGATGGGGCAGATCCGCTCCCTGACAGAAAGGCTGCAGCAGCTCGATGCAGCCCTTAAGAAACCGGCTTAAGCGTTTGTAACTGTGTCGTAACTTGGGCTACAGGCCCAGCCCTTCAACCTTCAGTTTTCCTTTCCAAAACAACGGAGAGCTCCATCACCATGGCGAAGAAGCCCGCGAAAGCCCCCAAGACTCCCACGAAGGACAAGAAGGACAAGGAGCTTGAGAAGAAGAAGAAGTTGCTCGCTGCCCAGGCGGCGAAGGGCGGCGACGTGAAGGCACAGGCGCAGACACCGGCGGTCGACGCTGCGGCGATGGCGCGTGAGAAGCTGAAGAAGAAGGGCAAGGGCCAGGGCGAGGTCGACGGCGACGAGATCGAAGAGCAGGCCGAAGAGGCGATGCTCGGGGCCGAGGTCGACCCGGACGCGGAAAAAGAGCAGGTCGAAGAAGAGCCGATCGCCGACCGCAAAGAGGTCAAAGATCTGATCGAGGCGGGCCGGCAGAAGGGCTTCCTCACGTACGACGAAGTGAACGACGCGCTGCCGGCCGACGTGGTGTCGTCTGATCAGATCGACGACGTGATGTCGATGTTCGGCGACAACGACATCGAGATCGTCGACGCGCAGAAGGCGGCGGCGGCGACCGAGACGAAGCCGCAGGTGGCGGCGTCTGAAGAAGGCGAAGCCGAGAAGAACAAAGAAGAAGAAGAGGAAGAGAAAGAAGAAGAAGAGCCGGGTGGCAAGTCGAACGACCCGGTTCGCCTCTACCTGCGCAAGATGGGCTCGGTCTCGCTGCTGACGCGCGAGGGCGAGGTCGAGATCGCGAAGCGCATCGAAGAGGGCGAAAAAGAGGTGCTGCGCTCGCTCTTGGCCTGCAAGGTGGCGGTGGCCGAGATCATCGAGATCGGCACGAAGCTGAAGGCGGGCAAGCTGCGCATTCGTGAGGTGGTGAAAGACGCTCCGGAAGAGCCGGCGGCAGAAGGTGAAGCCGAGGCCGAGACCGAGGTCGAGGCCGACGGCGACGGGGCCGGCGAAGTTCAGCTGAACCAGAGCGAGCTGAACCGCATCGAGAAGATCTGCAAAGACATCGAGAAGATTCGGAAGCACGCGAAAGACGTCGAGGGCATCGAAGCGGCGATGCTGAAGAAGATGTCGGAAGTGAAGAAGAAGGAGTCGAAGCAGGAGGTGAAAGACCTCCGCGAGAAGATGATGGAAGTGCTCGAAGACATGCGGCTGAACAAGAAGCAGATCGACCGCGTGGTCGCGTACATCCGCAACATGATCGACACCGTCGCGAAGGCGGAAGACGAGCTGCGCGAGATCGAGCGCAACTACGGGGTGCCGATTCGCGAGCTGAGGCCGATGCTGCGTGACGCGGCGTCAGACCCGGCGGGCGCGAAGAAGGTGCAGCGCAAGCTGAACATGACGCCGGAGCAGGTCGAGATGCTCGACCGCGACGTGCGCAACGCGATCAAGAAGATCAAGAAGGTCGAAGAAGACGCGAACCTGCCGATCGACGAGCTGCGGCGGAACCACGAAGCCATTCGGTTGGGTGAACGAAGGGCCGAGCGGGCGAAGAGCGAGCTGGTCGAGGCGAACCTGCGCCTCGTGGTGTCGATCGCGAAGAAGTACACGAACCGCGGCCTGCAGTTTCTCGACCTGATTCAGGAAGGGAACATCGGCCTGATGAAGGCGGTCGACAAGTTCGAGTACAAGCGCGGCTACAAGTTTTCGACCTACGCCACCTGGTGGATCCGCCAGGCCATCACGCGCGCGATCGCCGACCAGGCACGCACCATTCGTATTCCGGTGCACATGATCGAGACGATCAACAAGCTCATTCGCACCTCGCGTTACCTCGTGCAGGAGATCGGCCGCGAGCCGACGCCTGAAGAGATCGCCGAGAAGATGGAGCTGCCGCTCGACAAGGTCCGCAAGGTTCTCAAGATCGCGAAGGAGCCCATCTCGCTCGAGACCCCGATCGGTGAGGAAGAAGACTCTCACCTGGGCGACTTCATCGAAGACAAGACGCTCGTCTCGCCTTCCGACGCGGTCATCAACATGAACCTCGCCGAGCAGACCCGCAAGGTGCTCGCGACGCTGACGCCGCGCGAAGAGAAGGTGCTGCGCATGCGCTTCGGCATCGGCGAGAAGTCTGACCACACGCTCGAAGAGGTCGGCCAAGACTTCGAGGTGACGCGCGAGCGCATTCGACAGATCGAGGCGAAGGCGCTGCGCAAGCTGCGTCACCCTTCGCGGTCGAAGCGGCTGCGTTCGTTCGTCGAGAGCTGAAGGCGTGCCGAGCTGGGGGCGGCTGCTGGTGTTCGTGCTGTCGTCACCGGAGCCTGCCACCTCGAAGACAGCGCGCACTGCGGGGCAAACGGCTCCGCGTGTCAGGCCTGCAGCGCAACGCAGGTCTGCGCGTCGGGCACGAGCAAGGCGCCACGTTGTCAGCAGTCGAGCCCGACGTCGGTGAAGCAGCGCGTGCCGATGAACACCTGACGAAGAGGCCGTTCGCGGCCATGCTGCGACGATGAAGCTGAAGCTCGCGCTCGGGCTGTTGGTGCTGCTCTTGGGCTACCTGCTCTTCTGGCCGACGCGCTACGCGCCGGGGGCGTGGGGGCCGCCGCCCGACGTGCCGCTCGAGCTGAACGACCGGCTGAAGACCGCCGAGCTGTTTCACGGCGAGCTGCCGGGGCCCGAGGCGATCGCGTTCGACGCGCAAGGCCGCATCGTGACGGGCCTGCGCGACGGGCGGCTGGTGCGCGTCGAGCACGACGGCGGGGTCGAGACGCTGGCGTCGCGCAGCGGCGGGCGCATTCTCGGCCTCAAGTACGGGCCCGACGCGCGGCTGTGGCTGTGCGACGCGTACCTGGGCCTCGGCGTGCTGAACGGCGACGGTGGCATCGAGACGCTCTTCGCCGACGCGGGCTTCGCAGACGACCTCGACTTCGGCGACGACGGCTCGGTGTACTTCACCGACGCGTCGCTGCGAAACGACGTGGCGCACGCGGTCGACGATCTCATCGAGCACCAGACGACGGGGCGGCTGCTGCGGTGGAAAGACGGCGTCACGACGCTCGTGAGCGACGGCTTCTCGTTCGCGAACGGGGTCGCGTTCGGCACGTCGAGAGACTGGCTCGTGATGACCGAGACCGGCACGTACAAGCTGTGGAAGGTGCACGTGCCGAGCGGGCGCCGCGAGGTGTTCGCCGACTCGCTGCCGGGCTTCCCCGACAACGTGACGTTTTCGCCCGAGCGCAAGGTGTTCTGGGTGGCGCTGGGCTCGCCGCGCAACACGCTGGTCGAGCGGCTCGCGGGCGCGCCGTTCTTGCGCGAGGCGATCTTCCGCCTGCCGAAGGCGGTGCAGCCGGCGCCGGTGAAACACTCGACGGTGCTGGCGTTCGACGAGAGCGGGAAGCAGGTCGAAAACCTGCAGTGGAAAGACCCGGCGACGTACTCGCCGATCGCGAGCGTGATCGAGCGCGACGGAGCGCTGTACATGGGCTCGTACCTGGTCGGCGGCTACTGGCGGTACGCGCTGCGCTAATCGCGCGCTCAGCCGAGTTGATTCAGATGCGGTGCGACGCGCCCGGCGATCTTCGACTGCTCGCACGCCGATGCCCTGCGCGGTGCGCGTGCCTCGGGACCAACTCGACACAGCGCGGTAGTAGAGTGCCGCGCCCATGAGCTACTCGAACGGTGACTACGTGGTGTGCCGGGGTCAGGGGCTGGTGAAGGTGCAGCGGGTCGAGCGCGACGGCACCGTGGTGGTGCAGCTGTCGGTCGACGACAGCGACGTGCTCGAGGTGCCTCCGCACGAGACCGACAAGCGGCTGCGCGCCTGCGTCGACCGCGCGGCGGCCGAGAAGCTCGCGACGCTGATCGGAAAAAAAGACGGCAAGCCCGACGCGCGGCCGTGGGGCGAGCAGTACGTCGACATTCAGAAGGCGCTGCGCAAGGGCGACGCGAAGCCGCTGGCCGAGCGTCTGCAGCTGATGCTGCGCGTGGCGGCGCCGCTGCAGCCGACGTTCGAGCGGGCGCTGTTCTCGGTCGAAGACGCGCTCTTGCCCGAGCTGGCGCACGCGCTGGCGATACCGGTGAAGCAGCTGCGCACGCGGCTGCACAACGGCACGCCGGCGTTCTCGTTTCAAGACCAGGCGACCGACCTGATGCCGGCGCTGGTGCCTCCGCCCGAGAAGCTGCCGAAGGGTTGGGAGTACCTGGGCAACTTCAGCTTGAGCTCGGGCAAGCTGGTGGCGGGCGAGGTGGTCGAGCCCGACATCGAGGCGACGTTCGCGGGCAAGTCGCTGAAGCTGTCGGTGACGCTGAAGGCGAAGAAGGGCGCGTGGTGGGCGATCAAACCTTCAGGCAAAGAGTGGGCGGGCATTTTTCTGCACCGCGAGGCCGGGGGCGGCGTCGAGAAGTGGCTGAAGGCGGGCAAAGAGGCGGCGAAGGTGTCGCTCGAGCACGGCGTGTTCTGCGTGCTCGACGTCGAGCTGCGCGACGATCGCAACTTTCAGCGTGCGCCGTCGGTGACGCTGAACCACGCGATCGAAGGGCGCGGCTTCGCCGTCGGCGCCGAAGACGGCGTGTACCCGGTGCGGGTGGCGTACGACGGCGCCGAGGCGGTGCTGGTCGCGGTGCCGAAACACTGAAGCGCGAGACTCACGGGCTGCCGGTGATGGCCGACGCGGCGGGCCTCGACGCGGCGAGGCGGCGGCACTTCTGCACGACGCGCTCGGCGAGCCGGGGGGCGGCCTCGGCGAGCATCTTCTTCTGCAGCTCGGTCGAGCGGCGCGACTGGGTGGTGGGCGAGGCGCTCTCGGCCATGGCGATGCGCTCGTTGACGGTGAAGAGAATGGTGCCGGTCTTCACGTCGTAGAGGGTGGCCTCGAGCACGCCGTTCGACTCGAGCTGCTGGCCGGGGAAGAAGAGCGCGCCGATGATCGTGGCGTAGCCGGCGGCCCAGCCGTTGTGGTTCACGTCTTCGACGAAGCGGTGGCGGTAGAGCACGAGGTACTCGCTGCGGTAGCGGGCGGCGAGCTCGCGCAGGCCCGGCAGGCCACGGTCGGTGGGCCACTCGGTCGAGATCTCGCTCGCCATGTCGAACATGCCGCTCTCTTCGAGGGCGGCGACGAGCTCGGCAGGCACGGCGGCGGTGGGCACCGCCTCGTCGGGCGCGTACCGAACGGCGACGGGCACGACGCCGAGGCGGGCACCGTCTTCGAGAAAGACGGGGGCGGCGAGTATCTCTTTGAGGTGCGGCTCGCTGACGCCGCCGATCTGATCGCGGGCGAAGTGGTCTTCGGTGAGCACCTGAGGCGGTGGAGCCTTCATTTCCGCAGCGGTGAACATGAGCGGCGGCAGCTCGGCAGACTTCGAGGCGGCGGCGCAGCCGGTGGCGAGCAACACGAGGGGCAGGAGTCGGTTCATGCGCTGAAGTGTGGCGACGCGCGCCGCGCCGTGCTTCACGGAACCTTCATGGGAACATCATCATTCGCAGGGCTCGTCGCGTCGGTGATTCGAGCGATTCCCAAGGGCAGCACGCTGTCGTACGCGGGGGTCGCGCTGAGGGCGAACCGGCCCGGAGGTGCGCGCTCGGTGGTGCGGGCGCTGCGCGAGCTGAAAGACGTGCCGTGGTGGCGGGTGATCAAGAGCGACGGCACGATCGCGAAAGAGATGGTGGCGAAGCAGGCGCCGCGGCTGAGACGTGAGGGGCTCGAGGTGGTCGGCCGGCGCGTGAAGCCGCGCGGCTGACTCAACGTCGCGGCTTCGTCAGGTGCCGCAGCGCGAACGCGAACAGCGACGGGTTCGCGATCAGCCGGTTCAAGGCGGCGCGGCGCAGCGCCGGCCTGCGGGCGAGCGCGACGAGCGACGACGCGAGCCGGGCGTAGCTGGCGAACGCCCGGCGCGACGCGGTCTGGTAGGCCTGCAGCTCGCGGGGCTCATCGAGCGCAGCGGGCAGCAGGCGACCCAACACCTTCGCCTGATCGAACGCGAGCGTGAGGCCCTCGCCCGTGATGGCATCGACGTAGCCGGCGGCGTCGCCGAGCAGCACGAGGCGCCCGCGCACGGCGGCGTGCACGTTCTGCTGCAGGGGCCCGGCGCCGATCGCCCTCGAGTCGGCGGGGGCCGAGCCGAGCTGCTCTTTCAGGCGGGGGAAGCGGGCCAACATCGCGTCGAACGAGATGGGCCCGGGCACCTGGCCGTCTTCCCAGAGAAACGCGATGCCGACGCGCCGTGCGCCGGCGGGGGTCACGTACGCCTCGAGGCCCTCGGCGAAGTGCACCTCGACGCGCTCGCCCCAGGGCGCGAGGGCGAAGTGCTGCCTCAAGCCGAAACGGCGGGGGCCGCCGGGCTCGTCTTCCAACCCGGCGGCCTTGCGCAGCGGCGAGTGCAGGCCATCGGCGGCGACGATGAGCCGCGCGGTGATGGCTCCGGCGTCGGTGTCGAGCTCGGCGCGCTCGCCGTGCTGAACGAGCGACCTGACGGTGCAGCCCTCGCGCACGTCGGCGCCGGCGGCGCGCGCGCGAGCGCCGAGCGCCTGATGCAGCGCGAGCCGGCGTACGCCGAGGCCGCCGGGAGCGGGCAGCGCGGCTTCGACGTAGCGACCGTCTTCCTGAACCCAGCGAATGGCGGTGAAGCGGCCGGTCTCGGCCGGTGGAATCGGCACGTCCCACGAGCGCAGGGCGGCGAGGCCGGGCGGCATGAGCCCCTCGCCGCACGCCTTGTCGACGGGGCCTGAGTGGCGCTCGAGCACGACACACGAGCGGCCGCGAGAGACGACCTCGATCGCCGCTGCGAGGCCGCCGGGCCCGCCGCCGACGATCGCGACGTCGCACTTCACTTCAGGCGGCTCTTCGCGAACGAGAGCATCGACTTCGCGACCTCGGCGCCGACGTTGAGCGCGTTGACGGCCTTCGGCGGCTGCAGCTCGCCGCTGAGCCAGCGCTTGAGCGCCTCTTGCCTTCTCAGCTTGCCGCTCGACGTGCGCGGCAGCGTGCCGGCAGCGAGCACCACGACGGCGTGCGGTTTGATCGACGTGCGCTCGACGACCGCGGCGGTGATGCGCTGCTCGAGGCCTTCGCCCTCACCTTCGACGAGCAGCGCGAGCGCCTCGCCGTCGTGGCCCTTGGGCACGTAGCCGACGGCGACCGCGCAGCCGGTGCGCACGCCCTCGACGCCGTCGATGCACTCTTCGAACACCTGCGGGGCGTGGTTCGCGCCGCGAATGATGACGATGTCTTTCGCGCGGCCGCTGACGAACAGCTCGCCGCCGTCGATGAAGCCCTGGTCGCCGGTGTCGAGCCAGCCGTCGACGAGCGCGGCCCGGGTGGCCTCTGGGTTGCCGAAGTACTCGCGCATGACCGAGTGGCCCTTCACCCAGATGCGGCCTTCACGAACCTCGACCGAGGTGCCGGGCACGGGCTTGCCGACCGAGACGATCTCGCGGCCGTCGACCTCGACCTGGCGAAGCGGGCTGCCGCGCTGGTTGAACGAGACGGCGAGCGACGCCTCAGACAGGCCGTAGACGGGCAAGAGCGACTCGGCCTTGAAGCCCCACTTCGCGAAGCGCTCGGCGAAGCGCTGCTGGAGCGCGGCGGTGACGGGCTCGGCGCCGTTGAGCGCGTAGCGCCAGCACGAGAGGTCGACGCCTTCGAGATCTTCGTCGCGAACGCGCTTGAGGCACAGGCCATAGGCGAAGTTCGGGGCGGGCGAGACGCCGCCGTGGTGGCGCGAGATGGCGCGCAGCCAGAGCGCGGGCCGCGCGAGGAAGCCCTCGGGCGGCAGCAGCACGAGGTCGCCGGGAAAGTAGACGGCCTCGAGCAGACAGCCGATGAGCCCCATGTCGTGGTACAGCGGCAGCCACGAGACGCCGCTGTCACGGGCGGCGTCGATCTCGGGCATGACCTGCATGAGCATCGCGACCTGCGCCATGAGGTTCGCGTGGGTCAGCGCGACGGGCTTGGGGTCGACGGTCGAGCCCGACGAAAACTGAATGAGGCCGAGGGCGGCCGGGGTGACGGCGGCCTCGTGCTCGCCCTGCCCCACCATCAGGTCGGCGACGGTGGGGCAGCCGAGGGGCGGGCGAGCGCGCTCGACGGCGCCGCCGAGCAGGAGGCGCACGCGGCGATCGCTGAGCACGATGCGGGCGCTCGTGAGCTCGAGCATGCGGGCGGTCGAGCGTACGTACTCGTCCATTCGGCCCAGGCGCACGGGCGGGTACAGCGGCACGGGCACGGCGCCCGCGAGGAGCGTGCCGAAGAACGCGTCCATGAAGTCCAACCCCGTGGGCAGCACCATGGCGACGCGCTCGCCGGGCTGAACACCCCGGTCGCGCAACGCGAACGCGAGGCGGCGGGCGCGCTGGTACAGCTCGGCCCAGCGAAACTTCGTCTCGTGTTCCTGGGTGTCGACGAAGGTGAGGCCGAAGCGCGTGTCGGCGGCCGCCTTCAGCGCCGCGTTGACGGTGGCGTGGCCGGGCATGATGAGCTCGGGGCCGTCGAGCGTCATGCGGCCGCCCGAACGCGCGCGGCGACGCGCTTCACGAGATCTTCGACGGTGACGACGCCGGTGGTGTCTTCTTCGGTGAGCTTCACCCGAAAGCGATTCTCGAGGCCGACGGCGATGACGATGGCGGCGAGCGAATCGACGTGCAGCTCGCGCAAGAGATCGTGCTGCAGCTCGACGGGCGCTTCGCGCTCGAGCTCGGTCGCGAAGATGCGGCGCACCTCGGCGAGCACGGCGTCTTCGAGGCCTTCAGGCACCCTTGCCTCCCGGGACGAAGCGCGACTTGCCTTCGAAGGCCTGGCTCCAGGTGGCGCCCAGGGCCTGCTCTTCGGCACGAATGCGCACCCACAGCAGCACGGCGTTGCCG
>JAEUJP010000400.1 GCA_016793725.1 Myxococcaceae bacterium
AAGTAGAGCCAATCGAGGCTCCTCGAACGAAACGAAAAAAGAGAGACCGTCATGCGATTCATGGTCATCGTGAAGTCGACCCCCGACACCGAAAAGGCCGGCGCGATGCCGACCGAAGCCGAGCTCGCCGAGATGGGCCGGTTCAACGAGCAGCTCATCAAGGCCGGCGTCATGCTGTCGGGCGAAGGCCTGCACGGCTCGGCGAAGGGCAGGCGCGTTCGCTACGGCGCGAAGACGAGCGTCGTCGACGGCCCGTTCGTCGAGAGCAAGGAGCTCGTCGCGGGCTATTGGATCTGGAAGTGCGCCTCGCTCGAAGAGGCCGTCGAGTGGGCGAAGCGCGCCCCGTTTCGCGAGAGCGAGGTCGAGATTCGCCAGGTGCACGAGCTCGAAGACTTCCCCGCCGTGCCCGACTTCGTGAAGAAGCAGACGGAAGCGCTGGCGCAGAGGCAGTGAACGTTCAGCGGCGGGTCGAGGCCGTCTTCCGCATGGAGTCGCCTCGACTCATCGCTGCCCTCACCCGCATCACCCGCGACGTCGGCCGCGCCGAAGAGCTCGCACAAGACGCCCTCGTCGCGGCGCTCGAGCAGTGGCCCCGTGAGGGCGTGCCCGACAACCCGGGCGCCTGGCTGATGCAGGCCGCGAAGCACCGCGCCGTCGACGCCTTGCGCCGCGGCGCGCTCGCCGACCGCAAGCACGAAGAGGTGCTGCGCGACGCGCGCGACGAAGAGGGCAGGGGCCCCGACCTCGAAGCCAAGATCGACGACGACGTCGGCGACGATCTGCTGCGGCTGATGTTCATCGCCTGCCACCCGATTCTCTCGACCGACGCCCGCGTCGCCCTCACGCTGCGGCTCTTGTCGGGCCTCACCATCGCCGAGATCGCTCGCGCGTTTCTCACCCCCGAGCCCACCATTCAGCAGCGCATCGTGCGCGCGAAGAAGACGCTCGCCGACGCGAAGGTGCCGTTCGAGCTGCCCCGCGGCCCCGAGCTGGGCGAGCGCCTCGGCGCCGTGCTCGAGGTCGTCTACCTCGTCTTCAACGAGGGCTACTCGGCGACCCAAGGCGACGATTGGATGAGGCCCGCCCTCTGCGACGATGCGCTCAAGCTCGGTCGCATTCTCACCCAGCTCGCTCCGAACGAGGCCGAAGCGCACGGCCTCACCGCCCTGATGGAGCTCCAGGCCTCACGCGCCCGCGCCCGCACCGGGCCCGATGGCGCGCCCGTGCTGCTGTTCGATCAAGACCGCTCGAAGTGGGACCCGCTGCTCATCTCGCGCGGCCTCTCGGCGCTCAGCCGCGCGCTCGAGCTCGGCGACGGCGAAGACGGCCCCTACACGCTGCAGGCCGGCATCGCCGCCTGCCACGCGCGCGCGAAGACCCCCGCCGAGACCGACTGGGCCCAGATCGTCGGCCTCTACGGCACGCTCGCCGAGCTGAACCCCTCGCCCGTCATCGAGCTCAACCGCGCCGTGGCGCTGTCGATGTTGATGGGCCCCGAGGCCGGTCTGTCGATCGTCGACGCGCTCACCCGCGACGAGCAGCTGCGCGGCTACCACCTGCTCTACGCCGTGCGCGCCGACCTGCTCGTCAAGCTCGGCCGCCGCTCCGAGGCGAGGGCCGAGCTCGAGCGCGCCGAGGCGCTCACCCACAACGAGCGAGAGAAGAAGCTGCTGCGCGACCGGCGCTCAGCCCTCGAGTGAAGCGCGCAAGAACCACGCGTGCTTCTCGAACTCGGTGATGATGCCGGTCAAGAGATCGACCGTGTCGGTGTCGCCGACCTTCTCGCCGACGCCGCGCGACTCGCGCACCCCCTCGAGGTACCTCTCGATGCGGTCGGCGAGCAGCTTCACGTGCTCGAGATCTTTCGTCGTCTCTTGTGGGTAGTCGGGCAGCTTCGACTGCTTCGCGACGTGACGTGCCGTGCCGAACGCCTTCGCGCCCAGCGTCACCGCGCGCTCGGCCACCGCGTCGTTGTGGTTCGAAAGGCTCACCGCGAACGTCTCGAACAGCGGGTGCAGCGCGGCGAACTGCGGGCCCTTGATGTTCCAGTGGGCGACCTTGATCTGGCTGTGCAGGTCGAGGCCGTCGGCCAGGCGGGCGTTCAGCGTGTCGGCGATCTGGGTGCGTACGGTTTCGGGCAGCGGGCTCGGGCTTCGGTACATGGCGGTTCGTCCTTTCGAGATGCCCTTACTCTGCGTCTCGCCATTCGATCATGCCAACATATCGTTAAAATCGAAACGATAGCCATACGCTATCAGGTGCGGTTGCGCACGAAGCGCAACACGTCGAAACGCGACGTTGCACTCCGACCACGCGCCAAGCGCTTGGCCGTGTAGGTGTTGAGGCGCGGCCAAACCACAGAAACCACTCCAAGTGCCCGTCCGAACATGGGCACATGGAGATTACGGTTCGCAGAGGCCAGACGCTTTCGCAGCTGGCGCAGCAGTACGGCACCACCTGGCAGAACCTGGCGCAGATGAACGGCATCACCGACCCGCGCAGGCTGCAGGCGGGTCAGACGCTCACGGTGCCCGACCAGTTCGACGGCGGCCTGTCAGAGACGCAGCGGCGCACCACCGATGGCGACGGCTTCGTCGACCGACGTGCCGAGCCACCCAACGTGTCGTCGGTGACCTCGAACGGGCGTCAGTACCCGGCCTCGGCCGACGGCACGCCGCTCTTCCGCCAGGGTGACCCCGAGTGGGGCGGTCGTACGCTCGGCCGCCGTTGGACGATCGGCCAGTCGGGCTGCGCCATGACCGCCGCCGCGATGGCGCTCTCGAAGATCTCGGGCCGCACCATGAACCCCGGCGAGCTCGACCGTTACCTCGACCGCAACGGCGGCTACTCGGGCGACGCGCTCAACTGGGACGTCGCCGCCCGCGCCTTCGGCCTCAACGCCACCCGCCCCACCTTCAGCCTCGACGCCATCAACCGGCAGATCGACGCCGGCCGCCCCGTCGTCGTCGGCGTCGACTACAAAGACGGCAGCCGCGGCGGCGCCAACGGCACCGACCACTGGGTCACCATCACCGGCCGCGAGCGCGACGCGCAGGGCCGCTCGACGTACCTCGCCAATGACCCGGCGACCGGCCGCCAGTTCCGCTTCCGTGAAGAGAACGGCCGGCTCGTCAGCGACTACGTCAGCCCCCGCACCGGTCGCCCCTACACGACCACGCGCACGTTGATCACCTTTGGTTGAAACCTGAAGGCGAAGGTCGCGGCTGCCCCTCATCGGCCGTGACCTTCATGCAGTCTGCAGCTCTCACGCAGGCGCGGGCGCACGCCGTATGCCCTCGAAGCCCGCCAGGCGCGGAAAGGGTCGTCTGCTCCCTCACCTCTTCGCGGCCTGCGTGATGAGCTCGCGTTTCGCCCGACGCTCATCGTCGACCCATCGAATGGCGTGACGGTCAGGGCTCGGCTGACGAATGAAGGCGCTCGAGCGCCTCGGCCTTGCTGCGCAGCGCCGCCGCCTCGTCGCCGCGCCCGAGGCCTTCGTACGAGGCCGCCGCGGCGCGCAGCTCGGCGAGCTCGCGAGCCACGATCGCCTCGACCGCTTCTGGCGTGAGGCTGCGCCGCTGCACCTCGCCCGCGCCCAGGCCCGCGACTCCGCCGGCGATGACGCCCTGTTGCACCGCCGGCGCTGCCGTGAGGTCGGCCGCCTCGGCGTTGTCGATCGCCGCCAGCGTCTCGCGCATCACGGCCACCACCTGCGGCTGGCGCGCGCGCATCGCCTCTTTCAGCGCGGCCCGCAGCGCGCTCTTCCACCCGTCGACGGTCTTCACGAGACGCCCGCCGCGCTGAACACCTCGTCGAGCTCGAAGATGTGCACCCCGGGCGTGGGCTCCATCGCCGCGTTCAGCATCGCGCGCGCGACCACCGACCCGGGAATCTCGCGGTACCTCTTCGCGAGGCCGATGGCGTTGAACGCACCGAGCAGCACGCTGCCCAGCTTCTCGCCCGTGCGCGCGCGGTCGCCGCGGTCGCCGCCCAGGAGGCTCGGTCGCATGATGCGCACCCGCTGAAAGCCGAGCGCCTGCACGTCGCGGTCGAGCTCGCCCTTGATGCGCGAGTAGAACCGCGACGACCTCGGGTCGGCCGAGGCGGCCGAGCAGAGCGAGTACGCGCTCACCCCGTTCTTCGCCGCCGCCTTCGCGAACTCGAGCTGATAGTCGAGGTCGATCTTCTTCTGCACCTCTTTGCTGCCCGCCTGCTTGATGGTGGTGCCCAGCGCCGAAAACGCGACGTCGCCCTTCACGAGCGAGGCCCAAGCTTCGGGTCTGTCGAAGTCGATGACGTGCTCCTCGAGCTTCTCGTGCTTCTGCCCGCTCGGCCGGCGCCCGAACGACACCACCTTCGTGAACCGCGCGTCGGCGAGCAGCTGCTCGAGCAGCTTCGACCCCACCAGCCCCGTCGCGCCAATCATCACCGCCGTCGTCATCTCACATGCTCCAAAGCTGCGACCCGCTCACCCGGCGGTCGGCGCCGACTCCAAGAGCGCCAGCGCCGCGCTCGCCATGCTCGCGCTGCGCGCGGGGTGCACCCACAGCACCGAGGCCCGGCTCTTCTCGAGCAGCGCCCCGAGCCTGGCGGCGTTGCGGCTCGCGCCCACGAGCACCAGGTCGGCGTCACCCAGGTCGGCCGCCGGGTCGCCGAGCCTCACCGGCCGCGCTCGAATGCTGCCGAGGTGACGGGCGAGCACGAACGCCGCGCCGTCGTGCACGTCACCGCAGAGCGCGATGACGACCTTCTCGACGCGCTCGAGCCCCCGGTCGACCAGCACCGCGACAGGAGAGGCCGACCGCGACGCGACCGCGAGCACCGTCTTCGGGCTGCGCACCCAGGGCAGCTGGTGCGCCGCCATCAGCACGAGCGACGCCTGCTTCGCCTCGGCCGTGCGCGAGATGTCTTCGGCCGTTTCGCTCGACACGAACGTGAGCGGGCGCACGCGCTGGTTCAGCGCCTTCGCGCGCTCGAGCAGCGGGCCCAGCGGGCCGTCGTCGGGCGCGAGCTGCTGGTGCATCAGCTCGACCGACGGGCGATCGGTGCTGGGGTAGAGGTGCAGCGCGGTGGCCTCGGCGTCGCCCGACGCCTCGCGCAGCGAGGCGGTGACCAGGGCGAGCCCGGGCCCGCTCTGCGGGTCGTCGACGCAGATGAGCAGGCCCTTGCGCTCGTGCGGCACCTCGCCGTCGATGCGCTCCCGGGCGAGCTCGCGGTCTGAATAGATGCGCCGAATGATGGGCGACGTCGCGAACGTCGTCACCAGCGCCATCACCACCAGCATCGTGAACACCGTCGAGTTGATGACGCCGAGATCGAAGCCGATGTTGAGCACGACGAGCTCGACGAGGCCGCGCGTGTTCATCAGCACGCCGACCGCGCTCGCTTCGCGCCACGGCACGCCGGTGAGGCGCGCCGCGACCGTGCTGCCGCCGAACTTGCCGAGCGTCGCGAGCGCGATGATCGCGAGCGTCACGCCCCAGTCGGCCGGGTCGCTCAAGAGGCCCAGCTGCGTGCGCAGCCCGCTGAACGCGAAGAACAGCGGCAACAGCAGCACCACCGCCACCGTCTCGAGCCGCTCGGCCAGCGCCGCCGCGAAGCCGTTGTCTTTCGGCATCGCCACGCCGAACAGAAACGCGCCGAACAGCGCGTGAATGCCGATCAGCTCGGTCGCGCCGCTGCACGCGAGCAGGAACAGCAGCGTCACCGCGATCGCGCTCGGCGTCGGAGCGCCCGAGCGGCGCTGCGAGTAACGCCGAAGCACCGGCCGCACGACGAGCAGCAGCAGGGCGATGAAGGCCAGCGAGAGACCCAACGTCCACACCACCGAGGCCAGGCCGTGAAAGCGCGAGACGGCGACCACCGCGGCGAGCAGGCACCACGCCGTCACGTCGTCGACCGCCGCGCACGCGATCGCCATCGCCCCGACACGGCTGCCGAGCAGCTGCCGCTCAGACAAGATGCGCGCGAGCACGGGAAACGCGGTGATGCTCATCGCGACGCCCATGAAGAGCACGAACGACAAGAACGGCACCGCCGCGCTCGAGTACGCGTCGCGCATCGCGAACGCGAGAGCGCTGCCGAGAATGAACGGCACCACGATGCTCGCGTGGCTGATGACCACCGAGCTCTTGCCGCGCCCTTTGAGCTGGCTCCAATCGACCTCGAGCCCGATGAGGAACATGAAGAGCACGAGACCCACCTGCGACAGCAGCTTCAGCCCCGGCAGCGACGCCGGTGGAAACAGAAATGCCATCGCCTCCGGCGCGACCCAGCCGAGCAACGACGGCCCCAGCAGAATGCCCGCAGTCACCTCGGCGATCACCAGCGGCTGCCCGAGCGGCTTCATCAGCCAGCCCAGCGCGCGAGAGAGCGCCACGATCACGCCGATCTGCAACAGCAGCAGCGTCAGCGCGTTGTGCTCGAGGTGGGGC
>JAEUJP010000438.1 GCA_016793725.1 Myxococcaceae bacterium
GGACCTCTTCGCCGAGGAGGTTCGTCGCATCTTCTCGAAGCCCGACGCAGCCAGCTGCAAGCACTCGACGACGCCGCTCGTGCGACAGGAGGAGTTCGTCGTGCACGTCGACTGCAACGAGCCTGCGAACCGAAACTGGGCACTCAGTGCATTCCAGCCTCAGGGAGCCATCAAGGTCGTCAGCACGCTCAAGATCGACGACTAATCTTCCGCTACAGCCCCAGCTCCGCCGGCACGAGCTGGAGCATGCGCCCCGCCTGCACCGGCACCGCGCGCTGCCCCGGGAAGAACGCCGTCGTCTCGACGGTGTTGAAGTACGCGACGTACAACGACGTCACCGTGAACCCGAGCGCTTCGACCTCGGCGCGCGTCGCGGCATCGAGCAGCGGCGAAGACCTGCGCCCGTTCGCGAGCGGCAGGTCGGCGGCCCGCGCGAACCGCATCAGCCCGAACTCGCCCGTGCTCGTGCCGGGCGGCCTCAAGCCCACGAACACGTAGAGCGTGTCGAACGCGCCGTCGTGCACGCTCACCGTCGTGCCCCACCCGGCCGGTGCCCCGAGCAGCGCGTTCACGTCACCCACCGGCGGCGGCGCCGGCACGCTCACCGTCACCAGCGGCCCCGCCGCCGGCTGATGCTCGACCGTCAGCGTGTCGGTGCCCGAGTACGCCGCCCCCGCCGTCAGCCCCGTCAACGCATAGCGCGTGCCGTTGTGCGTCGCCGTCGCCGTCTGCAGGCTGCTCCTCAGCCTCAGCGGCGACAGCCCCGCCACGCTGCCGAACGCCGTCACCCCGCCGTACGCGATCGACGACGCAGACACCGGCGCGAAGCGGTCTTCCACCGCCTGCGCAGCCAGAATCACGTTCGCCGTCACGCCCGGCGCCGCCAGCGACCACGCCCCGCCCGAGCGCGTCACGCGCGTGTTGTCTGACAGCATGATGGCGTCGCCCTTCTGGCCGCCCTCACACCTCACGACGTGCAGGTCCGACGTGCCGGCCTGGTTCAGCACGTGTGCGCGCTGTTCCTGCCCGGCGATCTTCACCACCGTCGAGAACACCATCAGCCCCATGCCGCCCGTCGTGCAGCGGAAGCGCAGCGTCGCCGAGCCCTTCGCCCCGGCCGCCAGCGTGCTCGGGCTGAACCCCACCGTCGCCGGCGCCTCGGCGACGATCGCCTCCCCCGCCTGCAGGTGTGCGCTCACGGCCTCGAGCGCCACGCCCGGCGTCAGCTCGAGCGTCGCCGTCTTCGGGCCCTCGATGCGGCAGCTGCTGCACTCGAGCGTCAGCTTCGCCGACAGCGTCGGAGCGGGTCGCGTGAACTTCGCCTTGATGCGCTCGAGGTCGGCCTCCGACGGCGTGAACCCGTTCGCCTCGCCGAGCTCACCCGCCGCATCGAGGAAGATGCGCGCGAACCCGAGCAGCGCATACGTGTCGGGCTCGGCCGACGGTGGTGGCGCGCTCGACGTCAGCACCGTCGCCAGCGCGCTCGGCGCACAGCGGCCACTCACCCGCACGTCCATCGCCTGGTGAAAGAACGGCGAGACGACCCGCAGCGTGTACGACGCCTCACCGCCGCGCGCGCACCTCAGCCTCAGCGCGAGCTTGCCCGGCATCACGAACGTGCCCGGCAGCGGGCCATCGACGGGCGTCACGACGTCGACCGCTCCGCCGGCGAGCACCGAGAGCTGCCCCGACAGCCCGTCGATCGCGGGCACCTGCCCGACGTGCTCGAACGTGAGCTCGACGTTCACCTCGGCGCCCTGCTTCGCCTCGAACCGCTCGGCCCCCTTCACCACGAGGTACGGCTGCGCCGGCGCCGTCACGTCGCGCCCCAGCTCGAGCGTCGAGAAGTGGGGAACACGAATCAGCGAGTAGTCGGCCACCGCGCCCGGCCCGCCGCGCGGCGCCACGTGAATCATCACCGGCGCCTCGCTCGTGCCGTCGTCAGACCTGAGCGCCGCTTTCGGCAGCGCGATGCCCGCATCGGGCGTCTCGTCGGCCGCCGTCTTCACGAGCAGCCACGCCGGCGGCGAGAACACCAGCCCCGACGGGGTCAGCTCGTAGCGCGTGACGCCCCCCACGTGCCGCGCCGTCACCCGAATGTCGGCGTCTGCCGCCGCCCCGCCGTCGGGCAGCCACAAGAACGCCAGCCCGTCGTCGCTCTCGACCAGCCGCTCGGGCCGCACCTCACCCGGCGGCACGGGAGCAGGTGAGCTGCACGCGGCGACCAGCACCAGCATCACGAAGCGAGTCATCGCTCGAACTCACTCTGCCCCTTCGCTACCTCGCCATCACCCGCCTCAGGTGATTTTCCGGGGTGGTGGTACGGTGCCCAAAGCCCATGAGCGGCAAGCAGCTCGAGTGCCTGTCGGCCGTCACTGCGGTGCTCGACCTCGCGAACGGGCTCGACAGCGACAAGAGCGTGCTCACCGGCCTCTTCGCCCTCGAGCTCGCGCAAGAGGCGGGGCTCGGCGACGACGACCTGCGCGACGCGTTCTTCGTCGGCCTCTTGCGCCACCTCGGCTGCACCGCCTTCGCCGCGGTCGAGGCCCAGGTCGCCGACGATGATCTCGCCTGGCGCGGTGCCCTGGCTCGCCGCCTCGACCCCAACGTGCGCGGCGTCGCCGCCGCCCTCTTTCGCTCGGCCCCCTCGGTGCTCAGCGCCGCGAAGAGCGCCGGCAGGCTCGCCCTCAACACCGGCCGCTTGAAGGCCGAGTGGGCGCAAGAGCTCTGCGGCGCCGCCCGCGTGCTCTCGCAGCAGCTGCACTTCGGCCCCCGAGTCGTCGAGGCGCTCGAGCAGGCGTTCGAGCGGTGGGACGGTGAAGGCGCTCCGCGCGGGCTGAAGGGTGACGCGCTCTCACTGCTCGGCCGCGTCGCGCAGGCCGCGAACGTCGCGGTCGTCTTCTACCTCGAGGGCGGCGCACCGCTCGCGCGCGAGCTGCTCATCTCGCGCAGCGGCACCGTGCTCGACCCGAAGCTCGCGAAGGCCGCCAATGGCGTCGCCGCCCGCTTCGAGCAGGTCGCGCAGAGCCCCGAGCGGTTCACGCGCGTCGAGGCGCTCGTCGCGACCGCTCCGCTCGAGGCGAGCCTGCACGACATCGCGGTGACGTTCGGCGACATCGCCGACCTGCAGAGCCCGTTCACGCGCGGCCACTCGCGCCGCGTCGCCGCGCTCACCGACAAGGCGGCGGGCGTGCTCGGGCTCTCGGCCGACGAACGAAGCCAGCTCGCCCTCGCCGCGCAGCTGCACGACATCGGTCAGGTCGCGCTGCCCGCGACGCTGTGGCTGCGCCCGCGCTGGTCCGACGCCGACCGCAAGAAGGGCACCGGCCACACCCACTTCACCGAGCAGGTGCTGTCGGCGAGCGCGTGGGGCGAGGTCGGGCGCATCGCGGCGGCGCACCACGAGCGCCTCGACGGGCTCGGCACGCACAAGCGGCTCTCGGCCGCCGGCATCCCCCGCGCGGCCCGGCTGCTCGCGGCGGCCGACATGGCGTGCGCGCTGCTCGAAGACCGGCCGCACCGCAAGGCGCACGCGCCGTCGAAAGCGCAGGCCCTGCTCGCCGAGGCCGCGAAGGCGGGGCAGCTCGACGGCGACTGCGTCGCGGTGGTGCTCGAGGGCCTCGGCGCGAAGCGGCCCGCCGTGACCTCGGCGGTCGCATCGCTCACCGAGCGCGAGGTCGACGTGCTGCGTGAGCTCGCGCACGGCAAGACGAACAAAGAGATCGCGGCGGTGCTGGGCATCTCGTCGCGCACCGTGCAGCACCACACCATCAACCTGTACGCGAAGCTCGACGTCACGACCCGCGCCGCCGCTGCGCTGGTCGCCGCGCGGGCCGGGCTCGTCTGATCAGCCATCTGGCCCATGTGCATCGTGGAGCGGGTCGGTACCTTCGAGCGCATGAAAAAGAGAGCGCTCGTCGCCGTGCCCCTGCTGGCCCTCCTGGCGGTCTTCGCCGCCACCAACCTGAGCTGCGCGACGGTCGGGTGCGCCACGCAGGGCCCCAACCAGCTCACCGCCGCCGACGGCGTCTGCCTGCAGACGTACGCGC
The DNA here is from genome assembly GCA_016793725.1 of Myxococcaceae bacterium. GTDB lineage: Bacteria > Myxococcota > Myxococcia > Myxococcales > Myxococcaceae > Xiheicaenimonas > Xiheicaenimonas phototrophica. Next base: position 4,050 of record JAEUJP010000438.1, read on the forward strand.
TGGCGCCCGAGCCACAGCCGCGCGCGTCGGTCGTGGTGGTGCACGGCCTGCGAGACCACGCGGTGCGCTACCAGCCGCTCGCCGACGCGCTCAAGGCGAAGAACATGGCGGTCTACGCGGTCGACTTGCACGGCCACGGCCGCTCGGGCGGCGCGCGGCAGCGCTTCGAGTCGATCGAGCAGCTCGTCGAAGACGTGCGCCAGGTGGTGAAGGTCGCGAAGACCGAGCACCCCGGCGTGCCGGTGTTTCTGTACGGCCACAGCCTCGGCGGGCTCATCACCACGACGTACGGGCTCGAACACCCCGAAGACCTCGCGGGGTTCATCTTGAGCGCGCCCGGCATCAAGCTGAAGCCCGACGTCACGTCGGGGCAGGTGAGCGCGGCCCGCTTCTTCGGCGCCGTGCTGCCCGGCCTGCCCGCGCAGCCGCTCGGCCCCGTCGAAGACTTCACCAGCAACCCCGAAGAGCGCGTCAACATGACGAGAGACCCGCTCATCGTGCTCGCCGACCTGCCCGCCCGCTCGACGCGCGCCGCGATCGACGGCATCGAGGCCGTACAGGCCCGCGCCGAAGAGGTGAAGCTGCCCATGCTCGTCATGCACGGCGACGCCGACCTCATCACCAACATCGACGGCAGCCGCGAGCTCGTGAAGCGGGCCGCCAGCACCGACAAGACGCTCGTCTTGTGGGAGGGCCAGCACCACGACCTCATGCACGAGCCGAAGCACGACGAGGTCATCGCGAAGGCGGTCGAATGGGTCGAGGCGCATGCTCTTGCACGCTGACTACCTGCGCGGGGCTTTCAAGGGCAGGCCGAGGGGCGAACCGTCCACGAGCGGCGCGGGCCCTGCGGCCCGTCGAGCACGACGTGGTAGGCCTCACCAGCGACTGGGTTCCACCCCTGGCGCACCAGCGTCACAGCGAGGAGCCGCCCATAGCTGCCGACCATCACGTTCACGTTCACTGGCAGCACGGCACCATCTGACGCGCGGGTGACGGTTGCCGTCGCGCCAGCCTGCGGAATGCTGCCGTGCACCGACCATGTCCACTGGGTGATGGAGACCGGTGAGAAGCCGTCGGGCGGGTAGGCGAACCACTCGGGGCTCGGCCCGGTGTTCGACGCGCCGAACACCGTCGCGCAGCTCGCGCTGCCATAGTTGTTCCCCCCGCGAAAGAAGCCGATGCCGACCGGGTTCAGCGCAGGGTAGAGGAACCAGCGACGATGACCGAACGTGGTGTCGTTGCCGTAGTCGATCATCCATTGATCGACGGCATCCGCGGCATTCTGGCTGCCCCACGCGATGTTGCTCGACGCTGCCCCTGCAGCTCCGTCGGCGCTGTAGCAAGTCGATGTGGCGGGTGGGAAGTGCGCCTGCGGGCCCGCAGGGTTCCAGGCCGAGATGACCGCGCAGTGCTGCGCGAACCCATTCTCTGAAGCGCTGTCGACCACCGGGCCGGCGCCCACCAGCCACCTGTGAAAGTTGAGGCGCGCCAAGGCGTCGTCGAGCGCTGCCCGGGTCAGGGTGCCGACGTCGCACGATGTCGCCCCCGCGATGAAGTCGGCGCCCGACACCCGCGAGCGGTAGCCCTCCCGAAACGCGTCGCACACCTCGGTCTGGGTGCGTGCGCCGGGCGAGCCTGCCGGCTGCGGCGTGCAGGTGAACCCGTCTCCGGTGAACCCGGGTCGGCAGCGGCACGCCGGTTGTGCTGGGGAACAGGTGGCGAGCGGGCTGCACCCCAGGCGTTCGCAGCCATCGGCCGTGCCTGCGTCGACGCCGGCGTCTGTGCCGGCGTCTGTGCGAGAAGCCCCGCCGTCGCTGAGGGCCCCCGCATCACGCCCCATGGCGCCCGCGTCGGCTGCCGCGGCATCGGGTGCCGAGTTGCCGGCATCGTCGGGGCTCGCCGCGGTGCGCTCGGGCTCGCCGATGGTGCCCATGCAGCTCGAACCGACGAGCAGGGCGAGCAGCAGCGAGAGACTCTTCATGCCGAGCTCCTCGATGTCGGCGTGCACGCCATGACGGGTGTACGAACGGCGCCCCCGCTCGGATGAACGAACCCGCATATTCCTATTGAACCGAACCCCTCGCGCTCGCCCGTTGGGGGAGGTCCGTGGACCTCCGGCTCCCGTCAAGGTAAAAGACGGCCCATGAGCTTGCTCGAGGCCTTGTTGGAGCTGTTGTGCGGCGACGGATTCGGCGAGTTCGATCGCGACTACACGTGAACGTGGTGCACCGCGACGCTGCAGTGCGCGACTGCCCGAGCGCGATGCGCACGCGATGAATGCCACGACGGCGTCGTCAAAGAGACCTACGGGAGGCTCGCGCACGTCGACTTCGTGAACAAGACGAGCGGCTGAACCCAGTGCAAGCTCCTCACGGCTCCCCGCGCTGAAGACGAGCAGGCGAACGACTCCCCGGGAGGAGGGCAGGTCGACGCGGCCACCAAGTGCAGGGCCGGCTGCAACTCGCGTTCTCATGGCGCGCGAAACAAGTCGAAGTGCGTGGCCGAGTGCCGTCGCGCCTGCGGCTGACGCGAGCCGCCGTGCAGCGCTGCGCCGAGTGTCGGCCGCAACAGGGTTCACGCAACGAACGCGGCACTCACCGCCGAGCAGATTCGCTGCGCCGGTTCGGAGCTCAACGAAACGCACCGACCCGGGTGGCGGTCTTCAGCCCATCGACGTACCAGAGGTACTTGCCTGCGAGCGAAGTGAACTGACCTTGGTTGAGGTGCACCTCGGCCTGCGTTGCAGAGACCCTGCGCCAGCGACCTTGCACCTCGCGAGCGGTGCCGGTGGTGACGACGCCATACGGGCAGGGCCCGATGTCCCACGTGGGTGACTCGCTGAGCTCGAAGCGCTCCCACTCGGTGTCGACGTAGATGTTCGCGATGTCGTGCTCCTGGCCCAGTTGCGCCGTCACGCCGCTGTTCCCGTCGAAGCCGATCGAGCCGACCGTGACGTTGCTCCACGCCTCGGTGAAAGGCACGTTGCCGCCCGGGTTCAGGGTGTAGAGGAAGTTGTCGTCGCGGCGGAACTCATGTGGCCCTTTCGTGGTGCCGGTCGTGTCGGTCTGGCGCACGTAGCGATAGCGGGAGTAGCCGTCGATGGCATCGGCATCGAGGTCTACGTAGAGCTCGTTGCGAAACCAGG
>JAEUJP010000440.1 GCA_016793725.1 Myxococcaceae bacterium
GCCCCACCCCCCCCGCGCCCAGAGCACCCGACCCGCAGAGCACGACCGTCACCCTCCGCACCACCGCGCCCGTCGCCCACCACACCCCCGAGCTCGAGCTGTTCACCACCAGCCTCGACGCCGACGGCGTGCCGTCACCGAGCGCCACCGTGAAGATCGAAGCCACCGGCACCGGCAACACCTCGCGCCTCATGGGCACCGCGCTCGACAAAGACACCGGCAAGGTCACGGGCCTGTTGCGCTCGAGCGTCGCCGAAGAGAAGACCGTCACCGTCACGCTCACGCACGAAGGCACCGACGTCGTGCTCGCGATGAAGCCGAAGGTGACGTTCGTGCCGGGCCCCGTGCAGCAGCTCCGCTTCATCAGCCAGCCGAGCGACACCGTCGCCGGCGCCATCATGACGCCGCCCGTGCGCATCGCCGTGATGGACGACAAGGGCAACATCGTTCACGCCCCGCCGCTCATGGTGAACGTGCGCATCGTCGAGGGCACCGCCGGCGCCGTGCTCTCGGGCGGCGGCATGAGAGAGACCGTCGACGGCGGCCTCGTGCTCGACATGCTCAGCATCGACCGCCCCGGCTTTCAGTACGGCATGCAGGTGCGGCAGGTCGGCTCGCCCGGCTTCGCCGACGACTCGGTGCGCTTCAACGTCACGGCCGCCGACGCCGGCAGCCCCGACGCCGGCTGAGCTCATTACGGTTCGGTGACACCCTGACGCGGCGCTCGCGCACCCGCGGCGACACCGCTAGATCGAAGACCGCCTCTCGGCCATGTCGACGCGCCCGCACGTACAACTCGGTGATGCCGCAGAGCTCGAGGCCCTGGTCGACGGAGGCCGCTGCGGCGAGCTGATGCGCAAGCGCGACTGGTCGCAGACGCGGCTCGGCTCGGTGAAGACCTGGCCGCAGAGCCTGCGCTCGGCGCTCAGCATCTGCCTCGGCTCCCGCTTCCCCATCGCCATCTACTGGGGCGACGAGCTGGTGCTCCTCTACAACGACGCGTGGAGCCCCATCCCGGGCAACAAGCACCCCTGGGCCCTCGGCAGCCCCGCACGCGCCGTGTGGCCCGAGATCTGGGACACCATCGGCCCGCTCTTCGAGCAGGTCATGACGACCGGGCAGGCCACCTACTCTGAAGACAGCCTGCTGCTCATGCACCGGCACGGCTACACCGAAGAGTGCTACTTCAACTTCACGTTCAGCCCGATTCGCGGCGAAGGCCGGCAGATCGCCGGGGTCTTCAACGCCGTCATCGAGACCACCTTTCGCGTGCTCGCCGAGCGCCGCAGCAAGGCGCTGCGCGAGCTCGCCGAGCGCACCGCCAACGCCCGCACCGTGCACGACGCCTGCGCGCTCGCCGCCGAAGCGCTCGCCGCACACCCCGCAGACGCGCCGTTCTGCGCCATCTACCTCGCCAGCGAAGACGGCCGCACCGCGACGCTCGCCGCCCGAGCCGGCGCGCCCCTGCCCCGAGACGGCGCCCCCTCGACGTGGCCGCTCGCCGATGTCGTGCAGCCCGCCACCGGCTTCGCGCCCGTCTCGACCGCGCTGTGGCCCGAGGCCGTGCACACCGCGCTCGTCGCTCCCGTTCGCGGCGCCCAGGGCTCGCCCATCGCGTGGCTCGTCATCGGCGCCAGCCCCCGCCGCGCCGTCGACGACGAATACCGGCACTTCGCCGAGCGCGCTGCAGGCCACCTGTCGAGCGCCCTCGGCATCGCCACCGCGTACGAAGAAGAGAAGCGGCGCGCCGAAGCGCTCGCCGAGCTCGACCGCGCGAAGACCACGTTCTTCTCGAACGTCAGCCACGAGCTGAGAACCCCGCTCACGCTGCTGCTCGGCCCCACCACCGAAGCGCTCGCGAGCCCCGACCGGGCCCTCAAGGGCGGCGACCTCGAGCGCGTGCACCGCAACGCGCAGCGGCTGCTCAAGCTCGTCAACACGCTGCTCGAGTTCTCGCGCATCGAGGCCGGCCGCGCGCACGTTCACTTCGCGCCCACCGACCTCGCCGCGCTCACGCGCGACCTGGCCAGCGCCTTTCGCTCGCTGATGGAAAAAGGGGGCCTCGAGCTCGTCGTCGACTGCCCCCCGCTGCCCGAGCCCGTCTGGGTCGACCGCTCGATGTACGAGAAGGTCGTGCTCAACCTGCTCTCGAACGCGTTCAAGTTCACGCTGAAGGGCAGCGTGCGCGTCGCGCTCGGCACCCGCGACGCCGTCGCCCAGCTCACCGTCACCGACAGCGGCGGCGGCATTCCCGAGGTCGAGCTGCCCCACCTGTTCGAGCGCTTCCACCGCGTCGAGGGCACGAAGGGCCGCAGCTACGAGGGCAGCGGCATCGGCCTCGCGCTCGTGCAGGAGCTCGTGAAGCTCCACGGCGGCACCGTGAAGGCCGACAGCAAGGTCGGCCAGGGCACCCGCTTCACCGTCTCGCTGCCGCTCGGCACGAGGGCCGGCGACGTCGAACCCGCTGCCCCGACCGAGGCCTCGAGCCTCGTCGCGCCGTTCGTCGACGAGGCTGCGCAGTGGCTCGGCGCTCCGTCGCCGACGCCGAAGGCCGTGCGCGCCGGGGGCAAGAGCGCCGGTCACGTGCTGCTCGCCGACGACAACGCCGACATGCGCGCGTACGTGCGGCAGCTGCTCGAGAACGACGGCCTCGACGTCGAGTCGGTCAGCGACGGCGGCGCCGCGCTCGAGCGCGCGATGGAGTCACCGCCCGACCTCGTGCTCACCGACGTCATGATGCCCGGCGTCGGCGGCTTCGAGCTGCTCGAGGCGCTGCGCTCGCGCGAAGAGACCCGCTTCGTGCCCGTCATTCTGCTCTCGGCCCGCGCCGGCGAAGAGTCGCGCGTCGAGGGCCTGGGCGCCGGTGCCGACGACTACCTGGTGAAGCCCTTCACCGCGAAAGAGCTGCTCGCCCGCGTGCGCGCGCACCTGAGCACCAGCAGGTCTCGCCGAGAAGAGGCGCGCATCGCGCTCGGCCTCGCGAAAGAGCTCAAGCTCGCCGACCAGCGCAAAGACGAGTTCCTCGCGATGCTCGCGCACGAGCTGCGCAACCCGATGGCCGCCATCAGCATGGCGCTGCAGCTGCTCGACAAGTCAGACGGCGACCCCGCCCGCTCGGCGCGGCACCGCCAGACGGCGCGCCGGCAGATGGGTCACCTCGTGCGGCTCGTCGACGACCTGCTCGACGTCTCGCGCATCACGAACGGCAAGATTGAGCTGCGCCGCGAGCCCATCGACCTCGCCCACGTGGTGCAGAGCGCGCTCACCGCCGCCCGCGGCGCCATCGAGGGCAACCGCCACCAGCTCACGCTCGACATCGCGAACGGCCCGTACCGCATGAACGCCGACGCCACCCGCCTCGAGCAGGTCATCGTCAACCTTCTCACGAACGCGGCGAAGTACACCGACGCCGGCGGCCGCATCTCGGTGTCGCTCGCGCGCGAAGGGCACACCGCGGTCTTGCGCGTGCGCGACACCGGCCGCGGCATACCGCACGAGATGTTGGGCCGCGTCTTCGACCTCTTCGTGCAGGTCGACCCGACGCTCGACCGCCGCACCGGCGGGCTGGGCCTCGGCCTCACGCTCGTGAAGAAGCTGGTCGCGATGCACGGCGGCACCGTCGAGGCGCACAGCGAGGGCCTCGGCAAGGGCGCCGAGCTCGTGGTGCGCCTGCCGGTCGACGCGCCGGCTGACGGCGCCGGCCCCGACCTGAGCCTGATGCCGGCGGCGAGCACACCGGCGGTGAAGCGCGAGGTCGTGCTCGTCGAAGACTCCGAAGACGTGCGCGAGACGCTGCGCGAGCTGCTCGAGCACCTCGGGCACACCGTCGAGGTCGCGCAGACCGGCCTCGAGGGGGTCGAGTGTGTGCTGAAGAAGCGCCCGCAGATCGCGCTCGTCGACATCGGGCTGCCGGGCATCGATGGCTACGAGGTCGCCCGCCGCGTGCGCGCGAGCCGCGACGGTCGAGACGTCTATCTCGTCGCGTTGACCGGCTACGGCGGCTCCGAGGTCGCAGCGGCCGCGAAGAGCGCCGGCTTCGACGCCCACCTCACCAAGCCCGTCGACGTCGACGTGCTCACCGAGGTGCTCGAGCGCCGCGCTCAGCGCGCGAGCCGCACGGCGCTCTGACAACCCTCGTCGTCTTTCAGCGTGCACGCGCGCTGGTAGGCCTTCGTGGCCTCGCCCAGGTCGACGCTCGCGACGCCGCGGCCCTTCTCGAGCGACTCGCCCCAACGTCGGCACGACGGCCCATGCTCGAGCCCGCAGCCCTTCGCGAACGCCTGGGTCGCGGCGACGCGGTCGACGTTGACGCGGTGGCCGTAGTCGCCCTCCATCAACATGTGGCCGAGCTGCTCGCACGCGCGGCCGAGGCCCAGGTCGCACGCCTTCGTGCGCGTGGCGACGAGCGGTCGCGGCTCTTTGAACAGCGGCCGCGCCCACAGGTCGGCGAGCGCGGCGCACGCCTCGGCGGCGTTCGCGTCGCACTTCTTCTTCAGCACCACCTCGCCGTCGTCGCGCCCGTGCTCGGGCGCATCGGTGAAGACGAGGTATGCGCCGAGCGCCGCGACACCCACCCCGACGGCGACGAGCAGCCAGCGCATGGAGCGCATGTTACCCTCCCCGCCCCCATGAAAATCGGCAGCGTCGTCAGCAACCTCGTCGAGCAGGTGCAGTCGAAGCTCGAGCCCATCGTCACGAAGCCCGCGCTCGAGAACGTGAAGCCGCCGACCGACGGCTTCGTGCCGCCGCCGCGGGCGAGCGCTCCGACGCCGCTGCCCCAGCTGAGCGGCTCGGAGCTGAACGCCGCGATGCCGTTCGACCCGCTGACCGCCGAGAAGGGGTCGACGCTGCGGCGCCTGCTCTCGGGCGGCTCGCTCGAGAGCGAACGACTCACGCAGCTCGGGCAGAACCTGCTGGGCCAGCCGAGCGACGCGGGCACGCAGAGCGGCATCGAGAACGCGCTCGACACGCTCGCGGGGCTCGGCGAGAAGTTGAGCAACAGCTTCGAGAACCCGCTGACGAAGGGCGAGGCGGGGCGGCTCGAAGCGGCTGCCGATCACCTGAAGGCCGCCGACCGCGAAGGCACCGCCGACGAGGCCAACCGCATCGCGGCCGAGGCGATTCGCACGCGCGACCAGCACCTGGTGCTGCCACTGCCGACAGTGGCCGACGCGAAGGCGAAGCTCGACAAGGTCGAGAACCCGAAGGTGGTGAAAGACCTCGTCGAGAGCGAAAACTTCAAGAAGCTCGACGCGCGCACGCAGGCGCAGGTGCTGCAGACGGCGACGAACTACCCGGGCTCGGCGCCGTACCTGAAAGACTTCATCGGCAGCGACAACTTCAGGAACCCGAACGTCGACGGCGTGAAGGTGACGGGCAGCCAGGCCGAGGTCGCGCGCGGGCGGCTGCTGCACATCGCCGGCTCGATGGGCGAGAGCATTCGGCGCTACGACACCGAGCGACACGAGTCGGGCCGGCTGACCGGCTACGAGGCCCCGATGTCGGACACCGAGGCGGCGCTGCGCAACTCGCTGCGGCGCATGTCGAAAGACGAAGTGAAGATGAAGCTCATCTTCGACACGAAGGGCCCACACGGGCAGGCCGACGACACGACGACGCCGCCGACGATGGAATACAACCTCGGGCAGGCGCAGTTCGCGGCGATCACCGACCCGCTGCTGCCGCGCTCGCCGAACCCGCTGGGCATCGAGAACCTGACGTTGCACGAGATCAACCACCTCTCGAACGGCGACGCTCCGGTGGGCCCGAACGCGAAGTACTTCTTCAACGAGTTTCAGGCATTCAGAACGGGGCTGCGCGCGAGGCAGAACGGCGCCGACCTCGACCCGCAGCAGCGCATGGAGCTCGCGAAGAAGATCAAGGCCAACTACGACGGCCAGTTCGGAGAGATGGACCTGTCGACCCCGACGGGCGAGCGGCTCATCGACAAGCGCAACCTCGACCTGAAGAACTACGAAGACATGACGCCGGCCGAGCAGAAGCGGTACGACCGGTACGAAGAAGAGGCCAAGATTCGCAAGACGCTCGCGGGCCTCTACGGCGTCGACGAAATCGACATCAAGTCTGACGGCACGACCGACAAGAAGCTCGGCAAGGCGCCGGGCATCGACAGCGTGCTGCAAGACAACGGGTTCCCGCACAACAACGTGAACGACCCGAACGACCTCGACCTCGGCCTGCCGCGGAAGGCGCCTCCGCCGCCGCCGCCGCTGCCGGTGCGCGAGTAAAGAGGCCTCGTAAGGTCGCTCAACCACTGGGTGTCAGAAAAAGCGCCGGGTGGTGGATCACCCTGCGCGCGACCGGCAACACAGTGAGCCATGAGCCTCCGCTCGGGTCTTCTCGCGGCCGCCGTCGTCGTTCTCTCGTCTGCCCCTGCCTTCGCGGGGCACCGCCACCGCCACTGGTGGCACCCGCACGTCTCGGTCGGTCACCTCGTCATTCCGCTCCCCGTGCCCCACGTGATTCCCGTGCCGGTGCCGGTCGTCGCGCCGGTCGTCATCGCGCAGGCCCCGCCTCCCCCGGTCGTGTACGTCGAAGACGACTTCTCGGCGCCGCCGATGGTGGTCGCGCAGCCCGTGCCCGTCGCGCCCGCGCCCGTCGTGGTGGCGGCTCCGGTTCCCGTTCCCGTTCCCGTGCCTGCTCCCGCCCCGGTGGCGGTGGCCGCACCCGTCGTCGTCGCGCAGCCGGTCGTCGTCGAAGACCCGGTGAAGCGCGTCGCGCTGAAGTACGCGCCCGGCATGTCGGCCGTGCTCGACATGGAGAACCGCGAGCTCGGGCCCGCGTCGTTCACGAACGTCATCGGCGCCGAGTTTCGCATCTCGCGCTACTTCGCGCTGGTGGGCGGCGTCGAGCTGCGCCAGGGCGCGCGCAGCTGGCAGATTCCCGGGCTGAAGGTGACGCTCTTCCCCAGCTCGCGCGTGCACCCGTTCGCGTCGGCGAGCCTCGCGCTCAATCAGGTCGACGGTCAGCCCTCGAACCGGTTTTCGCTCGGAGTTCTCGGCGCCGCCGGCCTCGAGATCAACGTGTTTCGGTGGCTGTTCCTCACCGCCGAGGCCCGCTACGCCGTCACGCCCGGCAACTGCTGCGCCCTGCCCCGCGTCGGCGGCCTCGTCGGCGTCGGCGTGCAGTTCTTCTAGTGGGGACTGGCTGGTGGGGACTGGCTGCTGGGGACTGGCTGGTGGGGACTGGCTACTTTTCCGGCGCCGAACAGCTGAGTGTCTCTGACGGCGCTCGACCGGAAAAGTTGCCTGTCCCCTCAGGCACTGCGCTCGACGTTTCTCGTCTTCATCGCTCTGCCCCAGGGACAGGCAGCTTTTCCGAACGCGCGTCGTCAGCGGTTTTGATCTGTTCGGCGTCGGAAAATCAGCCTGTCCCTAACGTTCGTCGCAGTTGCCGCTCGTCGACTCCCACAGGTCGATGTCGTCGATGAAGATCGTCTGCCCCGGCTGCCCGTTGATGATGCGCACCCGCAGCGAGAGCGACGCCCCCGCCGCGACCGGCAGCTTCAGGTTCGACGCCAGCGGCGCCCGCTCCCACGACCCCGTCACCGGCGGCGAGAAGCTGTACGCCTGCCCGCCCACGCTCGGCAGCACCTCGTAGCGCGCGTCGGTCGCCGTGCCCTTCAGCCACAGGTTGATGCAGTACGGCATGCCGCTCGTGCTCGTCACCACCGAGCTCACCCCGAACGACAGCGCGCCCGTCGCGCTCGCCGTGCCCCGCACCGACTTCGTGCCCGTGCGCCCCTCGGCCGCCGTGTCGACATCGCCCATCTGAGCCGACCACACCGGCCCGTCGCCGCACTCGAACGACGGGTCTTTCATCAGGTTCGGCGGCGTCTTCGCCGCGCCCTGACACGGGGTGCCCGAGTCGACC
>JAEUJP010000517.1 GCA_016793725.1 Myxococcaceae bacterium
CGACCTCGGCGCGCGACAACGTGTGAAACGGCCGGTCACTGAGCCCGCCCGTGGGCTTGCGCAGCCGCGCCCTCGCCTGCCGATCGACCTCGGCGCGCGCCGCCTCTTCGACCCGGCGCAGCGCATCGCCGAGCTGCCGCGCCACGATCTCGACGCCCTGCGGCGAAACGCCCCGCGCCTGCAGCTCGCCAGAGATCGCCGCCAGGTCGCCGCGCATCGCCTCGACCCCGGCGCCCACCATCATGCGCCGGCTGAAGAACCCCGCCTGCAGCGTGCTCTGCATGCGCGAGAAGTCGAGCTGCAGCGCCGCGTTGCGCAAGATGTTCGCCAGCGCCGCCGAGTCGCCGCGCACCGCGGCCTGCGTCAACGGAGCCAGCCGCATGCGCTCGAGCCACGCCACGATCATCGTGAGCTCGTCGCCCTCGAGCAGCCCCTCTTCTGCAATGCGGGCCGCGAGCGAGGCGTCGAGCGCCTCCATCGTCTTCGCCGCGCCCGTGAAGAAGAACTCGAACGCACGATCGAACGTCTCGACGTCGGCGGCCCGCTTGCACAGGGTCGCCTGCAGCGCCGCGCGAAACAGCGAGCGATCGGCGACGCCGACTTCGGCGGTCGCGCGCGCGGCGTCTTGAGTTTCGGACACGCCGACGCGCAGGCCGTTCTGCCTCAGCACCTCGGCGAACTCGGCGAGCCGTGTGTCCATCTAGCGTTCGAACGTCATCAGCGCTTCGACGTGATGCGTCTGCGGGAACATATCGAACAGCTGCAGGCTGCGCGGCCGGTACCCTGCCTTCTTCAGGTCTGCCGCGTCGCGCGACAGCGAAGCCGGGTCACACGCGACGTAGACGACGCGCGACGCCCCGAACCCGGAGGCCCAGCGAGCCACCCCGGGCGCCCCGGCGCGAGGCGGGTCCAACAGCAGCCGCGAGAACCGGGCCTTCTCGGCCAAGAGCCCGATCACGACCTTCTCGACGTCACCCCGAACCCACCTCACCGACGGCAGCGGCGCATCGGCCCCAGCGACCTCGACGGCCGTGACCGGCGGCACCAGCGCGCGCGTGAAGTTGCCGCTCCCGGCGTACAGCTCGAGCGCCGCCCCCTCGGCCCCGAGCGCCGCCGCAGCCGCCGCGACCAGCTTCTCGTTCACCTCGGCGTTCGCCTGCGCAAACACGTCGGCGCGCAGGCGGCGGTCGCCGAACACCTCGGGCGGCGACCCCACCGGAGGCACCAGCACCACGCTCGCCAGCCGCGCCAGCAGCTGCTCGGCCTTCGCGCGATTTCCAGGCTTCACCGGCCCGCGCAGGTGCAGCGACACGCCGACCCGCTTGCCCTCGGCCAGGAGCCGCACCTCGTCGACGTCTTTGAGCCCCGCGAGCTGCGGCAGCACGGCGTCGAGCTCGGGCACCAGCGCCGGGCAATGATCGACCCGCACCTTCAGGTGGCTGCGCCGGCCGTGAAACCCCAGCCCGCCATGGGCCGCCACCATCGAGGCGCGCCGCCGGTACCCCATCTGTTTCTCGCCGAACACCGTCGGCTGCAGCGCGTAGTCGAACCGCCCGATGCCGCCGATGTGCTCGAGCGTCGAGCAGACGATCTCTTCTTTGGCCTGCCGCTGCGCCTGTTCGCCCAGGTGCAGCCACGAGCACCCGCCACACTGCTCGGCCAGCGCGCACCCAGGCTCGCGCCGCATCGCAGACGACGACAGCACCTGGGCCAGCTCGCCCTTCAGCACCTTGCCGTCGATCAGCCGCACGCGCACGCGCTCGCCCGGCAGCGCTCCTTCGATGAACACGGTGCGGCCTTCGTGCTGCGCGACGCCGTCACCGCTCTTCGAGAGCCGATCGACGACGAGGTCGATCACTTCCGGTTCGTCGGAGCGCCCGGCGTCGGGTCGGGCAGCTCGCCACGCAGCCGCTCGACGAACCGCTCGATTCGGGCGCGCTTGTCGTCGTCGACGTCCATGAACTCGATGCCCATGCCCGGCACCTGGTTCGACGGGTTGTCGAACTCGTGCACGCGGATCACGCGGCCCGTGAGATCGAAGGGGAACGCCGCGTCGGGCAGCGACACGATCAGGCGCACCACACTGCCCACCGCCAGCGGGTTGCGCGTGTTGATGAAGATGCCGCCGCGGCTGATGTTCACGGCCCAGTCGGTGATGAAGCCATCGACCGTGCGGTAGGCGACCAGCAGCTCGTGCTGAAGGCGATCGGCCTGTCGGGGTCGTGAAGGGCGCGGTGCTTTTTCCGCCATCGGTGCGGGGAGTCTACACACCCCTTCTTTTTTTCCTACACCTTCATGGTCTTCAGATCGGGCGCCTTCTTCAGCGGCGCGCCGGTCAGCTTCTGCACCGACTCGAACGTCTCGCCGGGTGCCAGCTCGCGCAGCAGCAGCCCGTCGCTCGTCACTTCGATGAACGCGAGGTCGGTCACCAGAAAGTGCACGCAGCGCTTGCCCGTCAGCGGCAGCGTGCACGACTTCAAGATCTTGTGCCCGCCGTCTTTCGTCGCGTGCTCCATCGCCACGAACACCCGCTTCGCGCCGACGGCGAGATCCATCGCGCCGCCCATGCCCTTCACCATCTTCCCGGGAATCATCCAGTTCGCGAGGTCACCGGCTTGCGACACCTCCATCGCGCCCAGCACCGCCATGTCGACGTGCCCCCCGCGAATCATGCCGAACGACATCGCCGAGTCGAAGTACGCCGCCCCCGGCACCGCGGTCACCGTCTCTTTGCCCGCGTTGATGAGGTCGGCGTCTTCTTGCCCCTCGACCGGCCAGGGCCCGATGCCGAGCAGCCCGTTCTCAGACTGCAGCAGCACCTCGACGCCCGGCGGTATGTAGTTCGCCACCAGCGTCGGCAGCCCGATGCCGAGGTTCACGTAGAAGCCGTCGCGCAGCTCTTGCGCCACGCGCTGCGCGATCTGCTCACGGGTCAGTGCCATGTCTTCTAGCCCTCCTTCTGGGGGCGAACGGTGCGCTTCTCGATCCACTTCTGGTAGCCCAGGCCCTTCACCACCCGCTTCACGAAGATCGACGGCACGTCGATCTCGTCGGGCGCCAGATCACCCACGGGCACCAGGTTCTCGACCTCGGCGATCGTCACCTTCGCCGCCATACACATCAGCGGCGAGAAGTTCTTCGCCGTCTTCCTGAACTTCAGGTTGCCCCACGTGTCGCCCACGTACGCCCGCACGATCGCGAAGTCGGCCTTCAGCGGCGTCTCGAGCACGTACTCGCGCCCGTCGATCACCCGCGTCTCTTTGCCCTCGGCGATCTTGGTGCCCACCCCCGTCGGCGTGAAGAACCCGCCCAGGCCCACCCCGCCCGCCCGAATGCGCTCGGCCAGCGTGCCCTGGGGGTTCAGCTCGACCTCGAGCTCGCCGCTCAAGAACTGGCGCTCGAACTCTTTGTTCTCGCCCACGTAGCTCGCGACCATCTTCTTCACCTGGCGAGCCTTCAGCAGAATGCCCAGGCCCAGGTCGGTCGTGCCACAGTTGTTCGAGATGATCGTGACGCCCTTCACGCCCTTCGCGTGCAGCGCGCTGATCAGGTTCTCGGGGTTGCCGCAGAGGCCGAAGCCACCGCTCATGATCACCGCGCCATCGCTCACATCGGCGATCGCCTCGGCGGCGCTCTTCATCACCTTGTTCATCGACGCTCCTTGAACACAAAGGGGAATGTCACCTCGACCTCGTCGAGGGCCACACGAAACTGCCAGTCTCTGATGCGCCCCGCGATGCAGTCGGTCGTCGCCTGGTCACGCAGCGTGTCTTCGACCACCTTCACGCTCTTCACCACGCCCAGCACGATCTCGACCTTGAACGCCACGTTGCCGCGAAAGTCGCCCTTCACTTCGCGCAGGCGGCCCTCGTAGCAGAGCTGCACCTCGGCCGCGTGCTCGCGCATCACCGCCCCCAGGTCGCTCTTCTCGAGCGGCACCTTCGTGTCGATCGGCTTGCCCTGCTTGTCGAGCCACGCCCACTTGCCGTCGTCGAACCGCTTCACCAGCCGGCCCTGATCGTAGTGCCGCGCGCACTGCAGATCGCCCCCGACGTAGTGCTCGATGCGCATCGGCTTGCCGCCCTCGTACACCACCCGGTGCCCCGTCGGCCGCTGCTGCCACCAGCTGATGACCCCGTCTGACCACGCCACGCTCATGCCGAGCGGGTGCACCATCAGCCCGCTCTTGCCGTCGAGCGTCAGCGAGTCACCCGTCGGCTTGCCCTCGCGCGACAGGCAGTCGTTGCCCTGCTGGGTCGCGCCCACCGGGCACTGGAACTCCGACGGCATCGGCACCTTCGGCGCTGGGGGCGCAGCGTCGCAGGGCGAACCGTCGGCGGTGAGAATGACTGCCAGCAGCGCCAGCATTCAGGCGATTACGGCCGCTCGACCAACATCGCGATGCCTTCGCCGCCGCCGATGCACAGCGACGCCACGCCGCGCTTCTTGCCGGCGTCGGCCAGCGCGTGCAGGAGCGTGACCACGAGGCGCGCGCCCGACGCGCCGATCGGGTGGCCGAGCACCACTGCGCCTCCGCGCACGTTCACCCTCGAGTGATCGAGCTTCAAGAGCTGGTTGTTCGCGATCGCGACGACTGCGAACGCCTCGTTGATCTCCCAGAGGTCGACGTCGCCGGTGTTCAGCTTCGTCTGCTTCATCAGCTTGTTGATCGCGTCGGCTGGCGCGATCGTGAACTCGACCGGCTTGCGCGCCGCCTGCGCCCAGCCGCCGATGCGCGCCAGCACCGTGCGCCCCTCGGCCTTCGCCTTGTCGGCGCTCATCAGCACCAGCGCCGCCGCGCCATCGTTGATCGACGACGCGTTGCCCGCCGTGACCGTGCCGTCTTTCTGGAAGGCCGGCTTCAGCGAGGGGATCTTGTCGGGCTTCGCGCCCTTCGGCCCCTCGTCTTCGCTCACCACCACCGGGTCGCCCTTCTTCTGCGGCACGCTGACGGCCACGATCTCGTTCTTGAACGCGCCCTCTTTCTGCGCGCGAATCGCCCGGTTCGTCGACTCGACCGAATATTCGTCTTGGGCCGCCCGCGAGATGCCGCGCTCCTTCGCGCACAGCTCGCCGCAGTTGCCCATGTGCATGTTGTCGTACGGGTCCCACAGGCCGTCGTGGATCATCAGATCTTTCATCTCGACGTTGCCCATGCGCGCCCCGCCGCGCAGCGCGTGCGTGAAGTACGGCGCGTTCGACATCGACTCCATGCCGCCCGCCACCGCCACGTCGATCTCACCCAGCGCGATCGACTGGTACGCCTGAATCACCGCCTTCAGGCCCGAGCCGCACACCTTGTTCACCGTCGTCGCCGGCACCGCGTCGGGCAGCCCCGCGAACCTCAGCGCCTGTCGCGCCGGCGCCTGGCCGATGCCGCCCTGCAGCACGCAGCCCATCAGCACCTCTTCGACCGCATCGGGCTTCACGCCCGCGCGCTCGAGCGCCGCCTTGATCGCCACCGCCCCCAGCTGCGGAGCCGTCAGCGACGAGAGCGCGCCCTGAAACGCGCCGATGGGAGTACGAGCTGCGCCGACGATGACGACTTCACGGGCCATGGGCTTCTCCTGAGGGTTCGAAACAGGTGCCCGCTTAACAGCTCAGCGGCCCGAGCGCACGGCCGGAGGATCAGCCGAAGGCAGCGTATCGGCCGTCTGCACCGCGTCTGACCACAGCGTGCACGGCGTGCCCGTCTTCGCGTCGGTCGCCCAGCACCGCGTGCCGCTCGAGCACATCGACCACTGAAACGGCGGCACGTCGAGCAGGTCGCCCAGCTTGAACACACAGGTGCCGAAGCTCGGCGCCACGTAGAACTTGTCTGACGTGTCGAACCGGTACGGCGTCACCGTGAGCGGGCGCTCGTCTGCCCCCAGCGCCACCGAGATGCGCTGCGATTCGATCTCGCGCTCTTCGACCGGCGCCCCCGGCTCACGCGTCACGCCCGCCTTCGCCCGCTCAGCCGGGTTCGCCCCCAGCACCGTCAGCGTCAACATCGTGCGGCCCTTGCAGATGCGCCCGTTGTCGACGATGCGAAACTCGACGCGCGTCGCCACCGGCACCTCGGCCGACAGCAGCTTCACCCGCTGCCCCACCTTGATCGGGCACGCCTGCGCCGGCTCGGGGTTCTTGCTCACGTAGACGACCAGCTTGTTGCCGCCCGCTGACAGCTCGACCCGGTCGGTGCCCTCGAGCGACTCGGCCATCACCGGGGCCACCTTCGTGACCGACGCATCGAGCGGCAGCTGCTTGTTCAGCTCTCGCAGGGCGCCGTAGGGGTCTGAAGCAGCGAGCAGCAGGTTCAGGAAGAGCGGGCTCACGAGGCCTCGAACGATACCGTGAGACAAAGGCCATCGTCGATCCGTCTGGGGGCGTGGGAATGACCCCACCTCGAAGACGGAGCTCGAAAGATGCGGAAGTTCATGGCAGTTGCGGTTGCGGCGTTGGCCCTCGCGGCCTGTGGTGGTGGTGGTGGTGGCGGCGGTGGCGGGGGTAGCTCGAGCGCCTCGTGCTGCCTGAACAAGTCGTATTACTCGTGCCCCTCGAGCGACGCCGCCACGTCGTGCTTCAACAACAGCTCGCCGGGCGACTGCTCCCGCGACTCCAGCAAAGACATGAGCTGCAACTAGCCTCATGTCGCGACAGCTGCCGCTTGCCGTGATGAGACAGATCCGCTTGTCTCTTCACGTGTTCGACGTCGACGAAGCCACGCTCGCCGAGTGGGTCACGAAGCACGGCCAGAAGGGCCTCACCGACGGCCTCGCGCTCGCCTGCGGCCTGTTCTTGAAGCGGCCCGCCGCGCTCGCCACGTTCGAGCGCGACGTCGCCCCCAAGGTGAGGGGGGCGCTGCGCAAGCTGGGCGCGTCTGAGGCCGAGGCCGAAGAGCACCTGCAGCTCGCCCGCACCCGCCTGCTCGTCGACAACGGCGGCCAGCGTCTCACCACGTACCGCGGCGTCGGTGCCTTCGACGCGTTCGTCACCACCATCGCGGTCAGGCTGTGGACGGACTCTCACCGCAAGCCTTCGACCGAGAGCGACGATGCGCTCGCTCAGCTGCCGGCGGCGCTCGATCTCGAGCGCGCCCTCGCCCGCTCGGGCCAGAAAGACCACTTCGCTTCGGCCTTTCGTGCGGCCCTCGCGGCGCTCACCGCCCGCGAGCGCACCCTGTTGCGGCTGAGCCTCGTCGAAGGCGCGTCGATCGACGCGCTCGCGCCGATGTACGGCGTCAGCCGCGCGACGATCGCGAGGTGGGTCGCGGCGGCCAAGAGCGCCCTGCAGCTCGGCACCTTGAGCCGCCTCTCGTCGACCACGAAGCTTCAAGGCGCAGAGCTGCAGGGCCTGATGACGTCGCTCGAGAGCGGCTTCGACATGAGCCTGCGGCGGTTCGTCGTCGAGGCGGCCGAGCAGTGACGGCACACCCCGACGACGCGGTGCTCGCCGAGCTCGCCCAGGGGGCGCTCAGCGGCCCGCCCCAAGACGAGGTCGAGGCCCACGTCGAGGCGTGCGCGAGCTGCCGCTCGTTGGTCGCGACGCTGCTCGAGGCGCTCCAGCCCGACGAGCCGTCGGGGCCGCACAAGGGCCTCGTCGTGGGCCGCTACGTCGTGCTCGAGCCGGTGGGGGCCGGCGCGCTCGGCGAGGTCTTCGCGGCGTACGACACCACGCTCGAGCGCACGGTCGCGCTGAAGTGGCTCTTCCCCTCGGTGCACAGCGGCGAGCGCGCGCTGCAGCGTGAGCGGCTCCTGGCCGAGGCGCGCGTGCTGGCCCGCGTGCAGCACCCGAACGTCGTCGCGGTGCACGACGTCGTGGCCCGCGGCGCCCACGACGTCATCGTGATGGAGCTCGTGCGCGGCGAGAGCCTGCGCACCGCCCGGCTGCCGACCTGGCGGCTCACCGTCACCGCCTACGCCGACGCGGGCCGCGGGCTCGGCGCCGCGCACGCCGCCGGCGTCGTGCACCGCGACATCAAGCCCGACAACGTGCTCATCGAGCCGTCGGG